>NZ_LT906479.1:4903504-5209973 GCF_900187015.1 Serratia ficaria
GTGGCGCTGGGTCAGCCATGCGTTTCTGCACTTCTCGCTGCTGCACATCGTCTTCAACCTGCTGTGGTGGTGGTACCTCGGCGGCCCGATGGAAAAACGCCTCGGCGCCGGCAAGCTGTTCGTGCTGGCGGTGGTGTCGGCGTTTTTCAGCGGCTGGGCGCAATCGCTGTTCAGCGGCGCGCTGTTCGGCGGCCTGTCCGGCGTGGTCTACGCGCTGATGGGCTACGCGTGGCTCTCGGGCGAACGCGCGCCGGAGCGCGGCCTGATGCTGCCGCGCGGCCTGATGGTGTTTTCGGTGCTGTGGCTGGTGGCCGGATATTTCGATATTTTAGGAATGTCGATCGCCAACGCGGCACACGTGGCCGGTTTAGTGTTAGGGTTATTGATGGCATTTTGGGACACGCGTCATCGCGCGCACAACGAACAATAACAGCCAGGACCTATGCCCACCGCAGGGTATACCGGGCGTTTTAGGGGATTATCGTGAAGCAAACACAGCGTCATGACGCAATTATCGAGCTGGTGCGCCTGCAGGGTTATGTCAGTACCGAAGAGCTGGTGGAACATTTTGACGTCAGCCCGCAAACCATTCGCCGCGATTTGAATGACCTGGCCGATCAGAACAAGATCCAGCGCCACCACGGCGGCGCCGCGCTGCCCTCCAGCTCGGTCAACGCCGCCTATAACGATCGCAAGGTAATGTGGTCGGAAGAGAAAGCCCGCATCGCCCAGCGCGTCGCCAGCCAGATCCCGGACGGCGCCACGCTGTTTATCGATATCGGTACCACGCCGGAAGCGGTGGCCCACGCGTTGATGAACCACAAGAATCTGCGCGTGGTGACCAACAACCTGAACGTCGCCACCCTGCTGACCGCCAAGGAAGACTTCCGTCTGATCCTGGCCGGCGGTGAAGTGCGCACCCGCGACGGCGGCATCATGGGTGAAGCCACGCTGGATTTCATCTCCCAGTTCCGGCTCGATTACGGCATTCTCGGCATCAGCGGCATCGACATGGACGGCTCGCTGCTCGAATTCGACTATCACGAAGTGCGCACCAAACGCGCAATTATCGAAAATTCCCGCTGCGTCATGCTGGTGACCGACCACTCCAAATTCGGCCGCAACGCCATGGTCAACCTGGGCAACATGAACCTGATCGACTACCTGTTCACCGACCAACTGCCGCCGCCCAGCGTGATGAAAATCATCGAACAGTACGACGTGCAGCTGGAGCTGTGCTGAGCCGGCCCCAACGCGTTCACTCCCCCGGGGCGCCGCCCGCCGCGCCCGTTTAACGCCTGCTTTTTCGCTGGGTTCAGCCTGCTGAACCCGCACTCGCCCGCGTCCATATCCCTCCTTTTTGTATAACTACTACCGGCAAACTGTTAGCTCTATCACGCCTAAATGTTTTTGTTTGGTTAAGTCTTGGCTTGTTTGTTGGTTTTTGATTACAATCATGAGCGAAAACGAACATGAAAGAGCTATTTCGAACATCTGGAGGAAGATGACGTGGAAACCAAAGACTTGATCGTTATCGGTGGCGGCATCAACGGTGCCGGCATCGCGGCGGATGCTGCCGGGCGCGGGCTATCGGTACTGCTACTGGAAGCGCAAGACTTGGCCTGTGCTACGTCTTCCGCCAGTTCCAAACTGATCCACGGCGGCCTGCGCTACCTGGAACACTATGAATTCCGTCTGGTGAGCGAAGCGCTGGCCGAACGCGAAGTGCTGCTGAAGTTGGCGCCGCACATCGCGTTCCCGATGCGTTTCCGCCTGCCGCATCAGCCGCACCTGCGTCCGGCCTGGATGATCCGCATCGGCCTGTTCCTGTACGATCACCTGGGCAAACGCACCAGCCTGCCGGGCAGCAAGAGTTTGCGCTTTGGACCAGAATCGGTGCTGAAGCCTGAACTGAAGCGCGGTTTCGAATATTCTGACTGCTGGGTCGACGACGCTCGCCTGGTGGTGCTGAACGCGCAGGAAGTGGAAAAACGCGGCGGCGAAGTGCGCACCCGCACCAAAGTCACCCGCGCATGGCGTGAAAACGGCCTGTGGATGGTGGAAGCGGTCGATATCGACAGCGGCAAAACCTTCACCTGGCGCGCCAAGGGCCTGGTGAACGCCACCGGCCCATGGGTGAAGAATTTCTTCGACGACGGCCTGAAGCTGAAATCGCCTTACGGCATCCGCCTGATCAAAGGCAGCCACATCGTGGTGCCGCGCGTGCATGACCAGCCGCAGTCCTACATTCTGCAGAACGAAGACCACCGCATCGTGTTCGTGATCCCGTGGAACGACGAGTTCTCCATCATCGGCACCACCGACGTGGAATACCACGGCGATCCGAAAGATGTGAAGATCGACGAGAACGAAATCAACTACCTGCTGAAGGTGTACAACGATCACTTCAAGAAGCAGCTGGGCCGCGACGATATCGTCTGGACCTACTCCGGCGTGCGTCCGCTGTGTGACGACGAGTCCGATTCGCCGCAGGCGGTGACCCGCGATTACACCCTGGACGTGCACGACGAGCAGGGCAAGGCGCCGCTGCTGTCGGTGTTCGGCGGCAAGCTGACCACCTACCGCAAGCTGGCTGAGCACGCGATGGAGAAGCTGGCGCACTACTACCCTGGCTGCGGCCCGGCGTGGACCAAAAACGGTTCGCTGCCCGGCGGCGACATCGGTGGCGATCGCGACGCCTACGCCGCCAGGCTGCGCCGCGAGCACGGCTGGTTGCCGGAATCCCTGGCGCGCCGCTATGCCCGCACCTACGGCAGCCACAGCGAGCTGATCCTGGCCGGCGCCAACGCCCTCAGCGATTTGGGTGAAGAGTTCGGCCACGGCCTGTACGAAGCCGAGCTGCGCTACCTGATCGAGAAAGAGTGGGTGGTGGAGCTGGACGACGCCATCTGGCGCCGCACCAAGCTGGGCATGTGGCTGGACGACGCGCAGCAGGCGCGGGTGAAGGCCTGGCTGGCGCAACACGCGAAAGCGAAAGCGCTGTCGCTGGCTTCCTGAGCCAACGCATAAGGAAAAGGCCGCTTGCGCGGCCTTTTTTATTACAGCTTGATCGGCTTGATGTGCCAGATTTCGTCCGCGTATTCCTGAATGGTGCGGTCGGAAGAGAAGTAGCCCATGTTGGCGATGTTCAGCACCGCCCGCCGCGTCCAGTCATCCTGATTGCGGTACACCTCATCCACCTTGTCCTGCGTGTCCACATAGCTGCGGTAGTCCGCCAGCAGCTGGTAGTGATCGCCCAGGTTCACCAGCGAGTCGAACAGGTTGCTGTAGCGCTTCGGTTCTTCCGGGCTGAACGCCCCGGTGGCGATTTGGGTCAGCGCCTGATGCAGCTCCGGATCCTGCTCATAGTAAAGATGCGGGTTGTAACCGTTGCGGCGCAGCGCCTCCACCTGTTCGGCGGTGTTGCCGAAGATAAAGATGTTCTCCTCCCCCACGTGTTCCAGCATCTCGACGTTGGCGCCGTCCAGCGTGCCGATGGTCAGCGCGCCGTTCAGGGCGAACTTCATATTGCTGGTGCCGGAAGCCTCGGTGCCCGCCAGCGAGATCTGTTCGGAGAGATCCGCCGCCGGAATGATGATCTGCGCCAGGCTGACGCCGTAGTTGGGAATAAACACCACCTTCAGCTGGGTATGCACCCGCGGATCGTTATTGATCACCTTGGCCACGTCGTTGATCAACCGAATGATCTGCTTGGCGGCGTAGTATGCCGAGGCCGCCTTGCCGGCGAAGATCACCACCCGCGGCACCCGTTCGATTTCCGGCTCCTGCAGCAGGCGGTTGTACAGCGTGATCACGTGCAGCACGTTGAGCAGCTGTCGCTTGTACTCGTGGATGCGCTTGATCTGCACGTCGAACAGCGCGTCCGGATTGACCACCACGTTGAGCGTCTTGGCGATATAGGCCGCCAGCCGCTCCTTGTTCTGCCGCTTGGCGGCCTGCACCGCCTGCAGGAAGCTCGGGTAGTCGACGTTGGCCTTGATTTCGCTCAGCTGGCTGAGATCGGTGCGCCAGGTCTGGCCGATGCTGTCGTCCAGCACCGCCGCCAGCGGCCGGTTGGCCAGCCCCAGCCAGCGGCGTGGCGTTACGCCGTTGGTTTTATTGCAGAAACGATTGGGGAACAGCCGGGCGAAGTCGGCGAACAGCGACTGCACCATCAGCTCGGAATGCAGGGCGGACACGCCGTTGACCTTGTGGCTGGCCACTACCGCCAGCCACGCCATGCGCACCCGCCGGCCGTTGGTTTCGTCGATGATCGACACCCGCGCCAGCAGATCGTTGTCGCCCGGCGCCACCTCCTGCACCTGCTTGAGGAAGTGGTCGTTGATCTCGAAAATCAGCTGCAGGTGACGCGGCAAAATGCGGCCGATCATGTCCAGCGGCCAGGTCTCCAGCGCCTCGCTCATCAGCGTGTGGTTGGTGTAAGAGAACACCTGCTCCACCACCGCCCAGGCGTCGAGCCAGCTGAACTTGTGTTCGTCGATCAGCCGGTGCATCAGCTCCGGAATCGACAGCACCGGGTGCGTGTCATTGAGGTGAATGGCGATCTTGTCCGCCAGGTTGTCGAAGGTCTTGTGCATCGTCCAGTGGCGGTTGAGGATATCCTGCACCGTGGCCGACACCAGGAAATACTCCTGCCGCAGCCGCAGCTCGCGCCCGGAATAGGTCGAGTCGTCCGGGTACAGCACGCGCGATACGTTTTCCGAGTGGTTTTTATCCTCAACCGCCGCAAAGTAGTCGCCCTGATTGAATTTGCCCAGGTTGATTTCGTTACTGGCCTGCGCGCTCCACAGCCGCAGGGTATTGGTCGCGTCGGTGTCGAAGCCGGGGATCACCTGATCGTAAGCGATGGCCACCACCTCCTCGGTTTCCAGCCAGCGCGCCTTGGCGCCCTCCAGCTGCACCCGGCCGCCGAAGCGCACCTTGTAGCGGGTGTTATGGCGCGGAAACTCCCAGGGGTTGCCGTACTCCAGCCAATAATCCGGCGATTCCATCTGCTGGCCGTTGACGATGTTCTGCTTGAACATGCCGTATTCGTAGCGAATGCCATAACCGCGCCCCGGCAGCGCCAGCGTGGCCAGCGAATCGAGGAAGCAGGCGGCCAATCGGCCCAGGCCGCCGTTGCCGAGGCCGGGATCGTTCTCCTCTTCCAGCAGCTCGGCCAGGCTCAGCCCCATCTCGTTCAGCGCGTCGTCGATATCCTGATAAATGCCCATCGACAACAGCGCGTTCGACAGGGTGCGGCCAATCAGAAATTCCATCGACAGGTAATACACCTGCCGCACATCCTGTGACAGCTGGGCGCGGTTGGAACGCAGCCAGCGCTCCACCATGCGGTCGCGCACCGCGAACAGCACGGCGTTCAGCCAGTCATGCTGATTGGCGATGGCCGGGTCCTTGCCGACGATGAACATCAGCTTGTAGGCGATGGAGTGTTTCAGCGCTTCAACACTGACCGTGGGTGAGGTGTAACTAATCGGTGAAGTCATAGCTTTTCGATCCCAAGTGCGTGGTTACAACAAGCGTTGATATACCCAAAATAATTGGCGCTGCATCAAGGCGGCAAGGGAACTTATCCCGATGAACTTACTTCAGTAAGTGATTCGGGTAAGTGAGTGCAGCCAACACCGAGGCAGCGTCAAATATGACGGGAATAAAGTGACAGATAAGCCTTTGCCGCTATCTGCCAGCCAAAGTCCACGCCCATGGCGTGGCGCTGGACGTGACGCCAGTGTTTAGGCCTGCTCCACAGCACCATCGCGCGCCGGATAGCGTTACCCAGGGCGGTGGCGTCACAATCGTCAAACACAAATCCGCTGGCGGTGCCGTCGGCCAGGTTCTCCAGCGCGCAGTCCACCACCGTATCCGCCAGCCCGCCGGTGCGCCGCACCAGCGGCAGCGTGCCGTATTTCAAACCGTAGAGCTGGGTCAGGCCGCAGGGCTCAAAGCGGCTCGGCACCAGGATCACGTCGGCGCCGCCGATGATGCGGTGCGAGAACGCTTCGTGGTAACCGATCTGCACCCCGACCTGCTCCGGATAGTCGGCGGCGGCGGCCAGAAACGCCTGCTGCAGCACCGCGTCGCCGGCCCCCAGCAACGCCAGCTGGCCGCCCTGCTCCAGCAGCGCCGGCAGCGCCTCCAGCACCAGATCCAATCCTTTTTGGCTGGTCAGGCGGCTCACTACCGCAAACACCGGCAGCGATTCGTCCACCTTCAGCCCCATCGCTTTCTGCAGGTGCAGCTTGTTTTTCACCTTGTTTTTCAAATCGTCGGCGTCGTAGCGCGCGGTCAGCCGCGGATCCTGGGCCGGGTCCCAAATCTTGTCGTCCACGCCGTTGAGAATGCCGCTCAGCCGCCCCTGGCGCTGGCGTTCCTGCAACAGCCCCTCCATGCCGTAGCCGAACTCCGGCCGGGTGATCTCGCGGGCATAGGTCGGGCTGACGGCGGTGACGTGATCGGCATAGAACAGCCCCGCCTTGAGGAACGACATCTGGCCGTAAAACTCCAGCCCGTAGAGGTTGTAGAACGACGGCGGCAGCCACAGCTCGGCGACGTGATGGGCCGAGAACAGCCCCTGATAGGCCAGGTTGTGCACGGTGAACACCGAACGCGCCGGGTGGCCGTTGGCCGCCAGGTAGGCGCAGGCCAGCCCGGCGTGCCAGTCGTGGGCGTGCACCACCTGCGGCCGCCAGTAACGATCCAGCCCCTTGGCCAGCTCGCAGGCCATCCAGCCCAGCAGCGCAAAGCGGCGGTGGTTGTCGGCGTAGGCGTACATCGATTGATCGTGGTACGGGCTGCCCGGCCGGTCATACAGCCAGGGGGCGTCGATCAGATACACCCCCACGCCGTGATAGCTGCCGTAGCGCAGGCCGACCCGGCCGGCGAACGAATCGATTTCCGCCACCGGCACGGTGTCGGGTATGCCGTTGCGTACGTCAGGAAAAGCGGGCAATAACACCCGAACGTCGGCGCCTTCGGCAATTTGCGCCGCCGGCAAGGCACCCACCACGTCTGCGAGCCCACCCGTTTTCAGCAGGGGGAACATTTCAGAACATACGTGTAAAACCTGCATTATCACTCCTGAAAGTCGGCCAAAGGCCTCTGGATAAGAAATAAGGCAGGCTTGCCGCCGTGTTAATCCCGCGTTGCGCAAGCCAGCGAAACGTTCATCCGGCGGCAGGTTATCGTTCTGCCGCCCAGGTTAACTCACAACTTTGACAACATTTCGCGCGTCACCAGCACAATGCCGCCTTCCGAACGATAAAAACGCTTGCTGTCTTCGTCGGCGTTTTCACCGATCACCATGCCTTCGGGGATATGGCAGGCGCGGTCGATGATGCAGCGCCGCAGGCGGCAAGAGCGGCCGACGTTCACGTCCGGCAGCAATACGGTAGAGTCGATGGTGCAGAACGAGTTCACCCGCACCCGCGGGAACAGCACCGAATGCACCACCACCGAACCGGAGACGATGCAGCCGCCGGACACCAGCGAGTTCATGGTCATGCCGTGGCTGCCGGAACGGTCCTGCACGAACTTGGCCGGCGGCAGCGGCTCCATATGGGTGCGGATCGGCCAGGCGCGGTCATACATGTCCAGCTCCGGCGTCACCGAGGCCAGATCGAGGTTGGCGCGCCAATAGGCTTCCAGCGTGCCCACGTCGCGCCAGTACGGCGGCAGGTCGGGGTTGGACGTGACGCAGGACAGGGTGAACGGGTGCGCCCACGCCGCCTTCTGGGCGGTGATTTTCGGCAGCAGATCCTTGCCGAAGTCGTGGGTGGAACCGGGGGTCGACATATCCTCTTCCAACAGCCTGAACAGGTAATCGGCGTTGAAAATGTAGATGCCCATGCTGGCCAGCGACATGTCCGGGTTGCCCGGCATCGCCGGCGGATTGGCGGGCTTTTCCAGGAACTCGAGGATCAGGTCGTTTTCGTCCACGTTCATCACGCCGAATTCGCTGGCCTCGTTGCGCGGCACCGGCAGGCAGGCGACGGTGCACTGCGCGCCCTTTTCGACGTGGTCGATCAGCATGCGCGAGTAATCCATCTTGTAGATGTGGTCGCCCGCCAGGATCACCACGTACTCGGCCTCGTAGCGGCGGATGATGTCCAGGTTCTGGTACACCGCATCCGCCGTGCCCTTGTACCAATGCTCGGTGCTGAGGCGCTGCTGGGCCGGCAGCAGGTCGACGAACTCATTCATTTCTTCGTTGAGGAACGACCAGCCGCGTTGGATGTGCTGCACCAGGGTGTGCGATTGGTATTGCGTGATCACGCCGATGCGGCGGATACCCGAGTTCAGGCAGTTGGACAGGGCGAAATCGATGATGCGGAACTTGCCGCCAAAGTGTACGGCAGGCTTGGCGCGGGTTGAGGTTAAATCTTTCAGGCGCGAACCGCGGCCGCCGGCCAGGATCAGGGCAACGGACTTGATCGGCAGTTGGCGCGCCAACATCAGGGGGTCGTTATTTTCAAACCTAACCATAGCTGACTCCTTTTATTATTTCCGTACCAGCACGCAAAGCGAGTGCGCGGCCTGGTGCCAGGCGGGTAAAACCGCCCGCGAGTCTTCCTGAATAAAGGGGGCGACAACCTGCCAGTCGCCGTCGGGCAACCTCATCTCCGCCGCCTGCGGCGTGGCGTTAATCACCAGCAGCCAGCGTTGCGAAAGAAGGATCTGCAGCTGCAGATCGCCCTGCTCCCACTGCTGCGCATCGGGCGGCTGCCCCTGCGCATTCAGCCACCGCACGCTGCCGTCGCCGTCCTGCCACCAGCGGTCCTGCCGCAGCGCGGGGATCTGCCGGCGCAGGCGAATCAGCGCGGCGGCGTAAGCGGTAAGGGAGTCGTCCGCCGTGGCCCAGTCGAGCCAGGTGGTGGCGTTGTCCTGACAATAGGCATTGTTGTTCCCCTGCTGGCTATGTCCATGTTCGTCGCCGGCCAGCAGCATCGGCGTTCCCTGGGACAGTAACAGCGTGGCGAGCAGCGCCCGCTGGCTGGCCCTGCGGCGTTGCACAATGGCGTCGTCGGCCGTCGGGCCTTCAACGCCGTGGTTGTTGCTGAAATTGCGTTCGCTACCGTCGCGGTTGCCTTCGCCGTTCGGCTGGTTGTGTTTTTGATTGAAACTGACCAGGTCCTGCAGGGTGAAGCCGTCGTGCGCGGTCAGCATGTTGATGGCGGCGTAAGGCGCCCGCCCGCGTTGGTTGAACAGGTCGCTGGAGGCGGCGAAACGCCGGGCGAACTGGCCGAGCGAGACTTCCCCCTGCAGCCAGAAGCCGCGCATATCGTCCCGATAACGGTCGTTCCATTCGGCGAAGCGGCCGGGAAACGCCCCCACCTGATAGCCGCCGGGGCCGATGTCCCAAGGCTCGGCGATCAGCTTGCAGCGCGACAGCAGGTCGTCCGCCAGCATCGCCTGGAACAGCGGCGCCTCGCGATCGAACGCCGGCGTGCGGCCGAGCACGCTGCCCAAATCGAAGCGGAAGCCGTCGACGTGGCACTCTTTTACCCAGAAGCGCAGGCAGTCCATCACCCAGGCAACGCCCTGCGGGCTATCCAGCCGCAGCGTATTGCCGCAGCCGGTATCGTTGACGTAGTCCCCGTCGGGCGTCAGCCAGTAATAGCCCGGGTTGTCGATACCGCGCAGCGACAGCGTCGGCCCATCGAGATCCAGCTCGGCGCTGTGGTTGAACACCACGTCGAGGATCACCTCGATGCCGGCCTTATGCAGCGCCTTGACCGCGTCGCGAAACTCACCCAGCGGCGTGCTCCCGGTGCGCAGGCTGGCGTAGCGGTTATCCGGCGCATAGGGCGCCAGCACGTTATAGCCCCAGTAGTTGATCAGCCCGAGCCGCTGCAGGCGCGGTTCAGAGGTGTGCTGCTGCACCGGCAACAGCTCCAGCGCGGTGATGCCGAGGCGTTTGAAATAGGCGATCATCACCGGATGGCCGAGGGCGGCGAAGCTGCCGCGCAGCGCCGGCGGGATGTCCGGATGCAGCAGCGTCAGGCCGCGCACGTGCGCCTCGTAGATCACCGTTTGCCCCCAGGGGGTCGCGGGCGGGCGATCGTCCTGCCAGTCATAGCGCTCGTCGACCACCACGCACTTCGGCATCAGCTCCGCGCTGTCGTGCGCGTCCGGCCGGTCGTAACCGCCGTGCAGCTGCGGATGGTCCGCCACCGGCCCTTCGACCGCGCGCGCGGCGGGATCCAGCAGCAGTTTTTCGGGGTTGCAGCGCAGGCCCCGCGCCGGATCAAACGGGCCATGAACCCGATAACCGTAGCGCTGGCCCGGTTTGCCTCCCGGCAGGTAGCCGTGCCAAACGTCGCCGCTGCGCGCCGGCAGCGGCAGCCGCACTTCGCGCCGTTGGCCGTCGAACAGGCACAGCTCCACCCGCTCCGCGCAGGCGGAATACAGGCTAAAGTTGACGCCGTTGCCGTCGTAATGCGCCCCCAGCGGCGCGGCGAGGCCGGGCTTCAGCTCCGTCATTGCGCCTCCCGCAGCAGGTAGATGGTCGCCAGCGGCGGCACCGTCACGCTGATGGAGTATTCGCGGCCGTGGCTGCCGACCTGCTCGGACTCGACCCTCCCCTGATTGCCGGCGTTGCTGCCGTGATAGTGATGCGAATCGGTGTTGAGGATCTCCCGATAGCCGCCGGAACGGGAGATGCCGATGCGATAGTGATGACGCGGCACCGGCGTAAAGTTGCTGACGGCGATCAGCTCATTGCCCTGCGAGTCGTAGCGGGCGAAGGCGAACACCGAATTGTCGTGATCGTCGACCACCAGCCACTCGAAGCCGTCGGGGCAGTAATCCCGCTCATACAGCGGCGCCTGCTGCTGATAGCAGCGGTTCAGATCGCGCACCAGCCTTTGCACGCCGTTATGCCAGTTGTCCAGCCCTTCCAGCAGGTGCCAGTCGAGGCTGGTATCGAAATTCCACTCGCGCCCCTGGGCGAACTCGCAGCCCATAAACAGCAGCTTCTTGCCGGGGTGCGCCCACATAAAGCCGTAGTAGGCGCGCAGGTTGGCGAACTTTTGCCAGGCGTCGCCGGGCATGCGATCGAGAATCGACTTCTTGCCGTGCACCACTTCATCGTGCGAGATCGGCAGCACAAAGTTCTCGGTGTAGGCGTACAGCATGCCGAAGGTCATCTGGTTATGGTGATATTTGCGGTGCACCGGATCGCATTTCATGTAGTTGAGGGTGTCGTGCATCCAGCCCAGGTTCCATTTGTAGTGGAAACCCAGTCCGTTGGCGTCCGGCGGCAGCGTCACGCCGGGATAATCGGTGGATTCCTCCGCCAGCGTCACCGCGCCGGGCCGCTCTTTGCCGAGGGTCTGATTGGTGTAGCGCAGGAAGGAGATGGCCTCCAGATTCTCGTTGCCGCCGTAGTAGTTCGGCACCCATTCGCCGTCGGCGCGGCTGTAGTCGCGGTAGATCATCGAGGCCACCGCATCGACCCGCAGCGCATCGATGCCAAAGCGCTCCAGCCAATACAGCGCATTGCCCGCCAGGTAGTTGCGCACCTCATGGCGGCCATAGTTGTAGATCAGCGTGTTCCAGTCCTGGTGGAAACCCTCGCGCGGATCGGCGTACTCGTACAGCGCGGTGCCGTCGAAGTTCGCCAGCCCGTAGGCGTCGCTGGGAAAATGCCCCGGCACCCAGTCGAGGATCACGTTGATGCCGGCCTGGTGCGCCGCCGCCACGAAGGCTTTGAAGTCGGCCGGGGTGCCGAAGCGCCGGGTCGGCGCATACAGCCCCAGCGGCTGGTAGCCCCAGCTGCCGTCGAACGGGTGTTCGTTGATCGGCAGCAGCTCGATATGGGTGAAGCCCATGTCCTTGACGTAGGCGATCAGCTGCGCCGCCAGCTCGCCGTAGCTGAGCCAGAAGTGATCGTCGGTATGGCGCCGCCACGAGCCGAGATGCACCTCGTAGATGGAAATCGGCCGATCGAAATCATTGGCGCGCCGACGTTCCGGCGTCTGTTCGACCACCTCCGGCAACGGCGCCACCAACGAGGCGGTATCCGGGCGCATCTGCGCCTCGAAGGCGTAAGGGTCGGCCTTCAGCTGGGTGTTGCCGTAGCAGTCGATGATTTCATACTTGTACAGCTGGCCGGCCTGCACGCCGGGCAAGAACAGCTCCCAGATGCCGTTTTCACGGCGGCGGCGCATCGGATGGCGGCGGCCGTCCCAGAAATTGAACTCCCCCACCACCGAAACGCGTTGGGCGTTGGGCGCCCAGACCGCAAAGCTGACGCCGTCGACGCCGTCCAGCGTCGCCAGATGGGCGCCCAGCCGCTCATAGGGGCGCAAATGGGTGCCCTCCGCCAGCAGCCAGCTGTCGATATCCTGCAATAAGGGGCCAAAACGGTAGGGATCTTCGACGATCTGTTGGTGATCGCGCCAGCTGACCTGCAGCTGGTAGCGGAAAGGCGTTTTGCGGCGCGGCACCGCGGCGCTGAAGAAGCCGCGCGGGTCATCGCAGCGTAGCTGCACCAGCCGGCGGCCGGTCTGCTGATCCACCAGCCACACCTCGGTGGCGTCCGGCAGCAGCGCGCGCACCTGCAGGCCGTTATCGGCCGCATGCATGCCAAGCAGAGCGAAGGGGTCGGCGTAATGGCCGGAGATAAGCTGATCAATCACGTCACGATCGGGAAGTACAGGCATAGTCTTCTTCCTTAGATTAACAGCATGATCTATAAGAATCGGCCGGTTGATTGATCCATGGCCGTTTTGGTTATCATGCAATTCATTCGGTATCTAAAGCGTGATTGCGGTCGGTTATTGACCAATCTTTGACTTCCCGACCTGAATTTCGCTCTTTATGCTTATTTTTAAGGGGCTATCAGCGCTGGTGAAAATTTATCCGCCAGTGCTTTAAGCATAGCCAATGTCCGTTAAAAGCAGCGCAGCATTGCCAAGGAAAATTCTTCATTAAGAAAACTGCCAGCCTGACGGCGTCTTTGCGCTGTCGCCGACGGGGAAAAATGCGGGTTACCGGTAGGCGAAGCCCTGCTTTCAGCCACTTTGTCCATAGCGCGGCATGAGCGACAAAAAGGTGAAAAATAGGGCTTTAGGGGGCTGAAAGAGGCCAGCCCCCGGGAAGTTCAGTTCAGTTTACAGCAGGATACGCAGCATGCGGCGCAACGGCTCGGCCGCGCCCCACAACAGCTGGTCGCCCACGGTGAACGCCGACAGATATTCCGGCCCCATATTCAGCTTGCGCAAACGGCCGACCGGCGTATTCAGCGTGCCGGTTACCGCCGCCGGCGTCAGTTCGCGCATCGTCAGCTCGCGGTCGTTCGGGATCACCCGCACCCAGTCGTTGTGCGTCGCCAGCATTTGTTCGATTTCCGGCAGCGAAACGTCTTTTTTCAGCTTCAGCGTAAAGGCCTGGCTGTGGCAGCGCAGCGCGCCGACGCGCACGCACAGGCCGTCGACAGGGATCACGCTGGACGTATTCAGGATCTTGTTGGTTTCCGCCTGGCCCTTCCACTCTTCGCGGCTCTGGCCGTTATCGAGCGCCTTGTCGATCCAGGGGATCAGGCTGCCGGCCAGCGGCACGCCGAAGTTGTCGGTCGGCAGCTTGCCGCTGCGGGTGGCCGCGGTCACCTTGCGCTCGATGTCCAAAATGGCCGAGGCCGGGTCCTGCAGCTCTTTCGCCACGTCGGCGTGCAGCATGCCCATTTGGGTCAGCAGTTCGCGCATGTGGCGCGCGCCGCCGCCGGAGGCCGCCTGATAGGTGGCGACCGACGCCCACTCCACCAAATCGTTGGCGAACAGGCCGCCGAGCGACATCAGCATCAGGCTGACGGTGCAGTTGCCGCCGACGAAGGTCTTGATGCCGTTATCCAGCCCCTGCTGAATCACCGCATGGTTGACCGGATCCAGGATGATGATCGCGTCATTCTGCATGCGCAGCGAAGACGCCGCGTCAATCCAGTACCCCTGCCAGCCGCTTTCACGCAGCTTGGGGTAAATTTCGTTGGTATAATCTCCGCCCTGGCAGGTAATAATGATGTCGAGCGCGCTCAGCGCGTCGACGTCATAGGCATCCTGCAGGGTGCCCTGCGGCTGGCCGCCGAAGGCCGGCGCTGCGGCGCCGTGCTGCGAGGTGGAGAAAAAGACCGGGCGAATGGCGTCAAAATCGCGCTCTTCCGTCATGCGTTGCATGAGGACCGAGCCGACCATTCCGCGCCAACCGATGAAACCAACGTTTTTCATAATGACTGTGTCCTGCCTTGGGGATGGCTATTAGATGATGAAAATGGTGTGCAATATCTCTTCACCTTACAAAATGTCGGCGCGGGCGCAAAGTGAATTTATTCGATGGCTGGGCATTTCTCAGCAATCCTTCTTATATACCCGTCGTCTTTCAAACTGCAACGTTGTTACCTGCACGATCTTACCCCAGTCACTTACTTGAGTAAGCTCCTGGGGATGCGATCGCTGGGCGCCTAGCTGCAATTTGAAATCCATAGGGTATAGGCAAGGACGCGGCCTGAACGGCCGACGTGTATTTTAAATCCCGAGGTCACCATGACAGAGATGATTTCAGCCACGGTACTGCTGTTTTTAATTATGGATCCGCTGGGCAACCTGCCGATATTCATGTCGGTGCTCAAGCACCTGGAGCCGCGCCGCCGGCGGGTGGTGCTGATCCGCGAGCTGGTGATCGCCCTGCTGCTGATGCTGATTTTCCTGTTTGCCGGCGAGAAGATCCTGGCGTTCCTCAACCTGCGCACCGAGACCGTCTCCATCTCCGGCGGCATCATCCTGTTCCTGATCGCCATCAAGATGATTTTCCCCTCTCAGGAAGGCAACAGCTCCGGGCTGTCCGCCGGCGAAGAGCCGTTTCTGGTGCCCTTGGCGATCCCGCTGGTGGCCGGCCCGTCGATTCTGGCGGCGCTGATGCTGCTGTCGCACCAGTACCCGAACCAGCTGTCTCATCTGGTGGTGGCGCTGTTGATCGCCTGGGGAATTTCCGCGGCTATCCTGCTGATGTCGAATCTGTTCCTGCGCCTGCTGGGCAGCAAGGGCGTCAGCGCGCTGGAAAGGTTGATGGGGTTGATTCTGGTGATGCTGTCGACCCAGATGTTCCTGGACGGCGTGCGGGCTTACATGAAGCTGTAGGCGCCAGAGCGGCGCCGGCAGATGGCCCGCGATTAACGGGCCGCAACGCGCTGAATATAGGCGACGGTGTCGGCAACCACGCCGTCCAGCGGCTGGTTGATGTCGATCGCCTGCACGTCCGGTTCCTGCGAACCCGGCTCTTCCAGGGTGGCGAACTGGGAAACCAGCATCTGCGGCTTGAAGAAATGGCCCTTGCGCTGCTTCAGACGCTCTTCAATCACCGCCTTATCCCCTTTCAGGTAGATGAAATGCAGGTTGCTGTTGCCCTCGCGCAGGCGGTCGCGGTAGCTCTTTTTCAGCGCCGAACACACCAGCAGCGAAACCCCGTTGGTACGCTGCATGGCGAAGATGGCGTCGTTCAACGCCGCCAGCCAGGGCGCGCGGTCGTTGTCGTCCAGCGCGTGCCCGGCGGCCATTTTGTTGATGTTGGCCCGCGGGTGCAGGTAGTCGCCGTCCAGCATGGCGGCATTGACGTCATGGGCGACGGCGCTGGCCACGGCGGATTTGCCGCTGCCTGAAACCCCCATCAAGATAAATACGTGATTCTGCGGATTACTCATAATGTCATGCCCTTATGGAGTCTAATGCGCGTCCTGGCGGCGGGTCAGGCTGCCGACGTCATCAAATGCGCCCCAACTGATGAAAATGCTCAATAAATGCCGTAACGGGGTCCGGCGCCAGACGCGGCGCCGGACGGGGTAGCGATTATACGACCGTCGCCAACAGCAGGCAGCCCACCAGGCCGCACACCGAGATGATGGTTTCCAGCACCGACCAGGATTTGATGGTCTCCATGATGCTCAGGTTGAAATACTCCTTGAACAGCCAGAAGCCCGGATCGTTGACGTGAGAGAAAATCACGCTGCCGGAACCGACCGCAATCACCATCAGCTCAGGGCTGACGCCGGTGGTGGCGATCAGAGGCGCCACGATGCCGCCGGCGGTGATCGCCGCCACGGTGGCGGAACCCAGCGCCAGACGCAGCGCGGCGGCGATCGACCAGGCCATCAGGATCGGCGAAACGTTGCTGCCCGCCATCAGGCCGGCGATGTATTGCTCTACGCCGCTGTCGACCAGCACCTGTTTGAACGCGCCGCCGCCGCCGATGATCAACAGCATCATGGCGATGATTTTAATCGAGTCGGTGATGGTGCCCATCACTTCATCCATGCTGCGACCGCGGTTCAGGCCGAAGGTGAAGATAGCGATCAGCACCGCAATCAGCGTCGCCATCACCGGATCGCCGAAGAATTCGGCGAAGCGCAGCAGGCTATGGCCCTTTGGCAGCACCATTTCGGCTACCGCGCGCAGCGCCATCAGGATCACCGGCACCAGAGAGGTGGCGACGCTGATGCCGAAGCTGGGCATTTCCGCTTCGGTGAAGATTTTTGGGTTATACAGGCCTTCCGGCACCGGCTTGTCGATGCCTTTCAGGAAGCGGGCATAGACCGGGCCGGCCAGGATCACCGTGGGGATAGCCAACAGCGTGCCGTACAGCAGGGTTTTCCCCATGTCGGCATGGAAGATGGTGGCGATCGCCGTTGGGCCAGGGTGCGGCGGCAGGAAACCGTGGGTGACCGACAGCGCGGCCGCCATCGGCACGCCGACGTACAGCAGCGGTACCCGCGCAGAAGCCGCAATGCTGAATACCAGCGGCAGCAGCAGCACGAACCCGACCTCATAGAACAGGGCGAAACCGACGGTAAAGCCGGTCAGCACCACCGCCCATTGAATGTATTTTTGACCGAACTTGTCGATCAGCGTGGTGGCGATGCGCTGAGCGCCGCCGCAGTCCGCCAGCAGCTTGCCGAGCATGGCGCCGAAGCCCATGATCAGCGCCAGGCTGCCCAGCGTGCCGCCAACCCCGGCCTTGATGGAGCCGATCACTTTATCGACCGGCATACCCTGCGCGATGCCGACCGCCAGCGCGACCAGCACCAGAGAGATAAAGCCGTTCAGCTTAAAGCGGATCATCAGCAGCAGCAGCAGCGCTACGCCGCCTGCAACAATCACTAATGGCATAATTTTTCTCCAACCTTTTTATCGCAGTCTCACTTTACAATAGGCCGTAAAGCGTGCGGTTGTTGTATTTTTAGGCTCTTTCCCGGTGTGATAAGGCGAGCTGTAGGTGTTGTTGAGTCAGAGGTCTCATCTTGCTGCAAGATAACCGCATGCTCGTTGTTACCGGTATCATGATACCGGTAACAGAACGAACAGCGGAACCGGGTCAAGGGCTAAAATTCCCGTTCTGGGATAGAGATCAAACTTATGCAGGTAACGGAAGCGTGGCGTACAGGGGGGAAAGGCGGCGCGCCGAACGGCGCGAGTCTGGAATAAATAGTTCTAAAACAAACCGTTGAAACCGATCAGATGCTGCCGCCGGGGATCACGGTGAAGCCGACGTCCACCATGCGCGGGCAGACGGTTTCGCCGCGCAGCCGGGCCAGCAGGCGTTCGGCGCCGATTTGCCCCATGCGCTCACGCGGCGTCAGCACGCTGGCCAGCTTCGGCACCATCACCTGGCCGATATCATGGCCGTGGAAACCGGCGATCGCCATCTCATGAGGAATAGACAGCCCCTGGCGCTGGCACTCGAAGGCCGCGCCGATCGCCAGGTCATCGTTGGTGCAGAAGATGCTGTCGATCTGCGGGTAGTCGCGCTGCGCCTGGCGCAGCAGTTCGCCGCCGGCGGAATAGGAGGAAGAGCGCGCGGTCATGATGCTGTACGGCTCCAGGCCGGACTCGCGCATCGCCTGTTCGTAACCCTGCTGTTTGATAATGGTACGTTCATCCTGACGGGCGCCGAAGTACACCAGGTGACGATGGCCGTGGGCGATGATCTGTTGCGTCATCTGCCGCGCCGCCTCGAAGTTGTTGAACCCCACCGCCAGATCGATGCACGGCGAGACGCAGTCCATCAGCTCCACCACGGGAATGCCCGCCACCTCAATCATCTTCAGGGTGCGCGGCGTGTGGTGGCGCTCCGACAGGATCAGGCCGTCGATATTGTAGGACAGCAGCGAGGTCAGGCGTTCTTCTTCACGCTCCGGCAAATAGCCGTAGTGCGCCAGCATGGTCTGGTAGTTGTGCGCGTCGGTCACGCTTTCGATGCCGCGCAGCACCTCGGCGAACACCTGGTTGGTCAGCGACGGCAACAGCACGCCGATCGCCCGGCTGGTGGCGTTGGAAAGAATGTCCGGCGCACGGTTGGGGATATAACCCAGCTCATCCAGCGCGACGGCGATTTTTTGCTGCAAGGCGACAGAAACCTGGTCGGGGTTACGCAAATAACGGCTCACCGTCATCTTGGTAACGCCTACCTGGTCTGCAACATCCTGGAGTACCGGCCGTTTTTTCTTCATTATCAATGAACTGGCTAACCGTGAATGGGCGGTCATTTTAGCAAAAAAAACGGCGGGCTGATATTGCTGGTTATCCGGCGACGAAAAGCAACAAGGGCTCACGCCGTGAGCCCTTGATATTTACCGCTTAATTATACCGGCGGCAGATCGAACAGCAGGATTTCGCTCTCTTCGTCGGCCCGGATCGACAACGCCGCTTCATCCCACACCGCGAAGGCGTCGCTGGTGCCGGCCGGCTGGCCGTTCACCGTCACCTTGCCGCGCACCACCTGGATCCACACCCGGCGGCCGGCAGCGATCGGGCATTCCGCCTGCTCGCCCTGGTTCAACGCCCAGCGCGACAGCGTCATGTCCTGGAACACCTTCAGCGAGCCGTCGCGCGCATCCGGCGACAGCACCAGCTGGCGGCCCTGCGGCGCGTCGAACATGCGCTGCTCGTAGCGCGGTTCCAGCCCGACCTGATCCGGGATGATCCAAATCTGGTACAGGTGCAGCGGACGATCGCTGTTGCCGTTGTACTCGGAGTGACGCACCCCGGTACCGGCGCTCATGATCTGGAACTCACCGGCGTGGATCTGCTCCTTGTTGCCCATGCTGTCCTGGTGCTCCACCGTGCCGCTCAGCACATAGGTCAGGATCTCCATGTCTTTATGCGGATGCGTGCCGAAGCCCTGCCCCGCGTCGATCACGTCTTCGTTGATCACCCGCAGCGCCGAGAACCCCATAAAGTCAGGATCATAGTAGTTGGCGAATGAGAAGGTGTGCCAGCTGTCCAGCCAACCATGATTGGCATGACCGCGGTCTTCTGCTTTGCGTACGTAAATCATATTCAACTCTCCTCAATGTTTTCTACAGTCTAGTCCTGGCGGCAGAATAAGAAAGCGTAAAAAACTCATCCCTCTGTTCAAAAAATTAGATGGAGTGGGAAAGCGATCGACAGCGGATTTGTTGAGCGGGCGGCGGCGGAAAACGGGCAAAAAAAAAGCCAGCACCCGAGCTGGCTAAGTAAACACTGGAAGCAATGTGAGCAATGTCGTGCCTTCGCAGCGAGAGCATCAAAGGCTGATGCCCTCCCCGGAACGCATCGCAATAATAATCATTATCATTCGCACCTGTAAAGCGTTTTTTTGACCAACCGGGAATAATGTTGACTCGATACGATAAACGGATAAATTCAGAGGTTATTCAACCGGTAAGCGACAGGAGCAGCGACATGAGCGAAATAGTGGTTCGTCACGTGGAAACAACCGATGCGCAGGCTTTGCAACAGCTCTACTCTCAGCCCGCCCTCTACCGTGACACCCTACATCTGCCGCTGCAGTCAATAGAACTGTGGCAACGCCGTCTTGCCGAACAACCGCCTGGCATGCACAACCTGGTGGCCTGCCTCGATGGGCAACTTGTCGGGCAGTTGGCCGTAGAACTGAACCAGCGCGTGCGCCGCCGCCACGTGGCCACCTTCGGCCTCGGCGTCGATTCCCGTTATCAGGGCCAAGGGATCGGCAGCAGCCTGATGCAGGCGATGATCGACATCTGCGACAGCTGGGCGGCCATCGAGCGCATCGAGCTGACGGTATTTACCGACAATCAGGCGGCCATCGCGCTGTACCGCAAGTTCGGCTTCGAGATAGAAGGCACCAGCCGCCGCTACGCCATGCGCGACGGAGTGCTGGTCGACGCCTACCACATGGCGCGCTTTCGTTCCGCGCAGGCAAACGGCGATGCATAACGCCGCAGGTAAGACGGGGCCGCTGAGCCGGCCCCTCGCCCTTAGCCGCCGCACCTTTCTGCAGGCGCTGGCGTGCCTCACCGGCGCCGTCGGCGTCCTTTCTCCCACCACATTATTGGGGACCGCTATGCCAACTTCAGCCACCCTGCGGACCGGCGCCCGCAACCTGATTACCGACGTCCCCGGCCTGAAGGTCGGGGTAGCGCAGGACAGCAAGGTGCGCACCGGCGCCACGGTGATCCTGCCGGATCGGCCGGCGATCGCCGCCGTGGACGTGCGCGGCGGCGGCCCGGCCACCCGCGAAACCGACGCGCTGGGGGAAGACAACCTGGTGCAGACCCTCGATGCGCTGGTGCTGAGCGGCGGCTCGGTTTACGGCCTGGCGGCGGCGGACGGCGTGGCGGCCTGGCTGGGGCAACAGGGCAAGGGTTACGCCCTGCGCCCGGCGCCCGGGGTGCCGGTTTCGCCGATCGTGCCCACCGCCTGCCTGTACGACTTAAGCAATGCCGGAGATAAAGACTGGCAGCTCGCTCCCCCCTACCGCCAGTTGGGCATCGAGGCGGCCGGCAAGGCGAGCCTGGATTTCCCTCTGGGCACCGTGGGCGCCGGTTACGGCGCCATGACCGGCATGGGCAAGCTGAAGGGCGGTCTCGGATCCGCCTCGGCGATCGCCGCCAACGGCGCCGCCGTCGGCGCGCTGGTGGCGGTCAACAGCCTGGGTTCGGTGGTCGCGCCCGGCACCCGGGCTTTTTGGGCCACCCCTTATGAAATCAACGGCGAATTCGGCAATGGCGGCGCCGCGGCGCTGGCGCAGCTGCAGGCGCAGGGCGAAGACTGGATGGTGAAGGAGCCGGAAGGCGGCCGGAAGAATACCACCCTGGCCTGCATCGCCACCGATCTGGCGCTGACGCGGGTAGAGCTGAAACGGGTGGCCATCATGGCGCAGGACGGCATGGCGCGCGCCATTCGCCCGCTGCACAGCCCGTTCGACGGCGACGTGGTGTTCGCCCTGTCGACCGGCCAACGCGAGGTGCAGGGCAGCCGCGAACTGGCGGTGCTGCAGATTGGCGCTCTGGCGGCGGATACCCTGGCGCGGGCGATCGCCCGCGGCGTGTATGCCGCCACCCCATGGCCGGGCAGCCAGGTGGTGACCTGGCGCAGTCTGGCCTGAGCCGACGCCATAAAAAAAGGGGCGTCATCGCCCCTTTGCCGCGCCCGCCGGTTAAATCCCGGCGGTTTCCCGAATGTAGCGGCGCGCCTTGACCGCGTATTCGAACGGGTTGGCCAGCGCCGGATCCTGCTCGGCCTCCACCACCATCCATCCCTGGTAGCCGCGCTCGTCCAGCAGCCGGAACACCGGCCGGAAGTCGATCACCCCGTCACCCGGCACGGTGAAAGTGCCCTTCTTCACGCCGTCGAGGAAGCTCAGCTTGTTGGCCTTCACTTCCGCCACCACCTCATCGCGCACGTCTTTCAGGTGAACGTGGTTGATGCGCGGCAGATACTTTTCGAGGATCGCCATCATCGCCTGCTGGCTGCCTTCCGAGTAGTAGGCGTGGCCGGTATCGAACAGCAGGTAGACGTCGTCGTTGACCATGCTCATGTAACGGTCGATCTCTTCCGTGGTCTGGATGCCGGTGCCCATATGGTGGTGCAGACAGACCTGCATCCCCTTGGCGGCAGCGATCTTCGCCAGCGCGTTGTAACCGTCGGCCACCCGCTGCCACTCTTCATCGCTGAAATGCGGCTTCTCTTCGAACACCCCCTTGGCGGTGCCCTGAATGCTCTGGCTCTGCTCGGAGCAACCGATCACCCGGGCGCCCATCGCATGCAGGAAGTTCATGTGGTTGATAAATTCATCGATGGTTTTTTCCTTCAGGCCGTCGGCGAAGAAGGTACTGAACCAGGCGTTGCAGATCTGGATGCCGCGGATATCCAGCATCGGCTTCAGCACCGCCGGATCGCGCGGGTACTTGCTGCCCACTTCGCTGCCGGTGAACCCGGCCAGCGCCATTTCGCTGACGCACTGCTGGAAGGTGTTTTCCTTGCCCAGATCGGGCATGTCGTCATTGGTCCAGCCGATCGGCGCGATGGCCAGCTTTACGTGGTCTTTGTTCATTTTCAGCCTCAATCATCGGATGGCGCGCCGGGGCGCAGGCCGCCGGCGCACCGAAAGGTTATTTGCCCAGCAGCTCTCGTTCGATGCGCTCGCGGGTCGCCACCGCCTGACTCTTCATCTTTTCCGGATAGCCGAACAGCGAGGTGCAGATGATCGACTCTCCGCCAACCTTAAAGTTGCGGTTGGCGAACTCCATGTCGCGCAGGGTCTGGAACAGCGCGTCGAAGTCCACTTCGCCTTCGCCGATGCCCACGTGCTGGTGCACCGCAGCGTCAACGCCCGGCGGGTTGACGATATAGCGGCAATGCTTGGTGTGGTTCATGGTGTCGGCGATCAGCACGTGCGAGAGATCGTCGCCGGCGTACTTCAGCATGCCGGCCACGTCGCCCTGCCCCTTGTCGTAATAGAAGCTGTGCGGCACGCTGTAGAGGTATTTGACGTGATCGCTGCGCAGCGACTTCACCATGTCGGCGGTTTCGTTGCTCAGTTCGCAGAAGTCCCACGGATGCGACTGGATCTCCATGCGAATGCCCTCGCGCTCGATAATCGGCAGCAGCTCCTCCATCGAGCGGTACCACAACTCTTCGCAGATCTCCGGTTCGTTGGGGTTGCCCGCCAGCTCGGTGTTGATCACCTGAACGCCCATTTCCACCGCGATCTCGATCATCCGCCGCCAATTTTTGACCGCCGCCTGGCGGCGATCTTCGCCCGGGCCGGACCAGCGGTATACCACGATGAACGAGGAGATCTCCACGCCGGTAGCCTTCAGGGCATTTTTGTATTC
Organism: Serratia ficaria; assembly: GCF_900187015.1. NCBI lineage: Bacteria > Pseudomonadati > Pseudomonadota > Gammaproteobacteria > Enterobacterales > Yersiniaceae > Serratia > Serratia ficaria. The sequence goes on from NZ_LT906479.1 coordinate 4,926,648, forward strand.
CGCCATAATTTCGCGGCTGGCTTTCGGATGCTTATAAAACGGATTTATCTGCGGGTGCGGCGACTGTTCGATGTATTTATAACCCCAGTCGGCCACCTGCTGAACCATCCGGGTCACGCCCAAATCCCGGATGACATCGACATCAAAAGCGATCTTCATGGTCACTCCTCTTCAACGTAGATCGGCGGTTCAGGCGGTTATTTGTTGTAGAACGCCGGGCGCGCCGGCAGGGTCACCGGCACTATCTCGCCGCTGAGCTGGGCGGCCACGCAGGCGTCGGCGGTAACCGAGGCGGCGTAACCGTCCCAGGCGGAAGGCCCGGTCAGCGCCCCCGCCAACACGTCGTTGATGAAACCCTGCAGCTCGACGTCGTAGGCGTCGATAAAGCGTTCCTTCCAGTCGGTCAGGATTTCGGTCGACAGCCGGGCGCCGCTGCGCATCTGCACCGAAGACGGCTCAGGCAGCCTGGCGATGCCGGTCTCCCCCACCACTTCGCACTGAATGTCATAGCCGTACTGGCAGTTCACGAAGATTTCGACGTCGATGCGCGTGCCCTTGGCGGTTTCGAACAGTACGATCTGCGGGTCTTTCAGGTGCGGGAACGCCTTCGGACTCTTGCGCGGGAACACCACCTGCACCGACACATAGTCGTCGTCCAGCAGCCAGCGCAGCACGTCAATCTCATGGATCAGCGTGTCGGTGATCGCCATATCGGTGGTGTAAGCCTCGCCGACGGTCGGGTTGCGGTGCGCGCAGTGCAGCATCAGCGGTTCGCCGATCTGGCCGCTGGTCAGCACCTGTTTCAACGCGCGGTAACCCCGATCGTAAGGGCGCATAAAGCCGACCTGCACCAGACGTTTGCCGTGCTTCGCTTCGGCGTCGACGATGTTTTTGCAGCCCTGCGCGGTCACCGCCAGCGGCTTCTCGCAGAACACCGGCTTACCGGCGGCGATCGCCGCCAGCACGAACTCTTCATGGCTCGGCCCCCAGGAGGTGACCAGCACCGCCTGCACGTCCGCAGCGTTGATCAGATCATGGCCGTTGTCATAGACCCGGGCGTCCAGCTGCAGATCGCTCACCACCCTGGCGGCGTTGTCGCGATTGATGTCGTTCACCGCGACGACGCGGGCGCCCTGCAACACCTTGCTGCAGCGACGGATGTGATCGCGGCCGATGGCGCCGGTGCCGATAACCCCAATATTCAATGTCATTTCGCTACCCTCGAGATTTATGTATGAGAACGAATCAGTATTCGCGTGCCTTATCGACGTTTTCCTGCAGCCTGCGGGCCACCGCGACGATTTTTTCGCTGTCGGCCACCTGGGCGCCGCCCACGCGCCACCAGCTGAAATATTTGTGCACCATGGTTTTCGGCAGCACCTTGATATCCAGCAGGGTGGAGACGGTTTGCTTGCGGGCATCGGCCAGCGCCTCGATCAGCTGCTGTTCGGTGGTGATGCTGTAGGTTTTACAGCCGTAGGCCGCCGCCAGCATGGCGAAGTTGACCGGCACCAGCCCGCCGTCGAGCTTGCCGCCCTGCGGGTTGCGAAAGCGGAACTCGGTGGTGTAGCTGTCCATGCCGTGCTCCATCTGCAGGTTGTTGATGCAGCCGTTGGTCATGTTGTCGAACAGCACCACGTTGATTTTGCAGCCTTCCTGGATCGAGGTGACCAGTTCGGAATGCAGCATCATGAAGGCGCCGTCGCCGACCATCGCGTATACCTCACGCTGCGGCTCGGCCAGCTTGACCCCCAGCGCGGCGTTGACCTCGTAGCCCATGCAGGAGTAACCGTACTCGACGTGGTAGCCGTGCTCGCCGTGGTTGTGCCACACGCGCTGCAGGTCGCCCGGCAGGCTGCCGGCGGCGGCGACGATCACGCCGTCCTGCGGCAGCTGCCGATTCAACACCCCCAGCACCCGGCTTTGGGTCAGGAAGGAATCGGTCTGCGCGATAAACTCGGCGAACACCCGCTCGCGGTCGAGATGGTCGTCTATCTCCGGCACAAAGCCTTCGCCGCTGTATTCCACCGCATACACCCGGGCGGTTTCCCGTTGCTGGGCGCTGCGCGCCTCGGCGATCGCCTCGCCCCAACCGGCGCGGTAATCGGACTGCGCCAGCAGCGCGCTCAGGGCGGTCAACGCCGCGCGGGCGTCCGCCAGCAGCTGCACGCCGTCGAGCTTGCCGGCGTCAAAGGCGCTGACGTTGATATTGAGGAAGTCGACGTGCGGATCCTGGAACAGCCATTTCGACGAGGTGGTGAAATCGGTGTAGCGGGTGCCGACGCCGATCACCAGATCGGCCTGCTTGGCCAGGGTGTTGGCCGCCAGGCAGCCGGTCTCGCCGATGCCGCCCAGGTTGAACTCATGATCGCTCGGCACCGCGCCCTTACCGGCCTGGGTTTCGACGAACGGGATGTGGAAGCGCTCGGCGAACGCGCGCAGCGCCTGCCCGGCCAGCGAGTATTTCACCCCGCCGCCGCACACCAGCAGCGGCTTGCGCTTGGCGCTCACCAGCGCCAGCGCATCCGCCAGCATGCCTTCGGTCGCCGGGCGGCGATCGAGCCGGTGCACGCGTTTTTGGAAGAAGTAGTCCGGGTAGTCGTAGGCTTCGCCCTGCACGTCCTGCGGCAGGCACAGCGTTACCGCGCCGGTTTCCGCCGGATCGGTCAGCACGCGCATGGCGTTGATGCAGGCGCTCATCAGCTGTTCCGGCCGCACGATGCGGTCCCAATATTTGCTCACCGCGCGGAAGGCGTCGTTGGTGCTGATGCTGAGATCGTAAGACTGTTCTATCTGCTGCAGCACCGGATCCGGCTGGCGCGAGGCGTAGACGTCGCCCGGCAGCAGCAGCAAAGGGATGCGGTTGGCGGTGGCGGTGGCCGCGGCGGTGATCATGTTGGCGGCGCCCGGGCCGACGGAGGAGGTGCAGGCGTAAATCTGCCGGCGCAGCTTCTGCTTGGCGAAACCGGTCGCCGCATGGGCCATCCCCTGCTCGTTGCGCCCCTGATGCACCACCAGGTCGCCGCTGTCCTGTTCCAGCGCCTGCCCCAGGCCAAGCACGTTGCCATGGCCAAAAATCGCAAAGACGCCCTTCACGAACTTGGTTTCCACCCCGTCGGCCAGCAGATACTGGTTGTCGAGGAACCTGACCAGCGCCTGCGCCATGGTTAGCTTGATCTTGCCCATTTACTCACCCTTTCGATTGAGGGCCGCCCCGGTGCAACCTCGCTAGCGGGTCGCACGCCCGGTGTTTTGTTACGCGGCGGCAGCTGTTATCTTGAGCGGGCGGTGCCCGCCGCTCACTAAGTCGACAACCTGAAACGTGAAGCGATTATAAACAAATATATTTTTCATAAAATCACATTACAGAAGAAACATTTCATTTTGCGATAAAGATCGCATATTGATGAAAACCCCATTTCATCCCGGCCTTTACTATTCACGGACTTAGCGGCGCCATCCCGCGCCCGCCGCCGTTCTCCGGCCGGCGGAAGCTCGGCGCGGCCGTCCGGTTGCGGGCCATGTCGTTTCCCGCCGATCGCCGGTTTATCCTCAGCCCCGACGCGGTTTTTCCCCTTTCCTCGCCGGTTGCGGCGATGTTTTAAATGCATCACATTTTTGGGGTGTAAATTTCATTCCATATTGAAATTGAAATTTTTATTCCCCATACTTCAAAACATGCTTCCTGCTGGCGCCGTTATCGGGCCGCAAGCCGGGGTTTTGCTTAATACAGAAGGAAACGGGTATGGCTACACAAGAAAAACAGCTTGATGTCATTTGTCTCGGGCGCATCGCCGTCGATTTCTATGCTCAGCAGATCGGCGCGCGTCTGGAAGACGCCAGCACATTCTCCAAATATCTTGGCGGCTCTTCCGGCAACGTGGCCTACGGCACCGCCATTCAGGGGTTGCGCTCCGGCATGCTGGCGCGCGTCGGCGATGAACACATGGGCCGTTTTCTGCGCGAAGAGCTGCAGCGCGTCGGCGCAGATACCCAATGCCTGATCACCGATCCGCGGCGGCTGACCGGCCTGGTGATCCTCGGCATCAAGGATCAGGAAACCTTCCCGCTGATCTTCTACCGCGAAAACTGCGCCGATATGGCGCTGACGCCGGACGATATCGACGAGTCCTATATCGCTTCGTCGCGGGCGCTGGCCATCACCGGCACCCACCTTTCGCACCCGAACACCCGCGCGGCGGTGCTGAAGGCGCTGGAATACGCCCGCCGCCACGGCCTGCGCACCGCGCTGGATATCGACTACCGCCCGGTATTGTGGGGCCTGACCTCGCCGGGCGACGGCGAAACCCGCTTTGTCGAATCCGAGCAGGTGACGCGCGAACTGCAGGAAGTGCTGCACCACTTTGATTTGATCGTCGGCACCGAAGAAGAGTTTCATATCGCCGGCGGCAGCACCGACACCCTGACCGCGCTGAAAAACGTGCGCCGGGCCACCCGGGCCACGCTGGTATGCAAACGCGGCGCGCAAGGCTGCTCGGTATTTGAAGGCGAGATCGCCGATGACTGGCGGCAGGTGAAGCTGCACTCCGGCGTGCGGGTGGAGGTGCTCAACGTGCTCGGCGCCGGCGACGCCTTTATGTCCGGCCTGCTGCGCGGCTATTTGAACGATGAGGGTTGGGATCAGGCCTGCCGCTACGCCAACGCCTGCGGCGCGCTGGTGGTGTCGCGCCACGGCTGTGCGCCGGCGATGCCGACCAAGAGCGAACTGGACGACTACCTGCTGCGCGAACGGCAGGTGCCGCGCCCGGACCGCGACGCGCGCCTGAACCACCTGCATCGGGTGACCACCCGCAAACGACAGTGGCCGGAGCTGTGCGTGTTCGCCTTCGATCACCGCAAGCAGTTGGCGGACATGGCGCGCGAAGCCAACGTCGGCGAAGAGCGCATCCCCCGCCTGAAGACCCTGCTGCTGGCGGCGGCGCAGCAGGCTGCCGAACAGGCCGGGCTGCACGGCAACAGCGGCATTCTGGCCGACACCACCTACGGCCAGGCGGCGCTGAACGAAATCACCGGCCAGGGCTGGTGGATCGGCCGGCCGGTGGAGCTGCCTAGCTCGCGCCCGCTGCGCCTGGAGCACGGCAATATCGGCTCGCAGCTGATCGACTGGCCGCAGGAGCACGTGGTGAAATGCCTGGTGTTCTATCACCCGCACGATGCCGCCGAACTGCGCCGCGAACAGGACGAGCTGATCGCCGACATCTACCGCGGCTGCTGCAAATCCGGCCATGAACTGCTGCTCGAGGTGATCCTGCCGGACAGCAACGCCGACAAGGACGAACGTTACTATCTGGAGATGATTGAGCACTTTTATCAGCTGGGCGTGCAGCCGGACTGGTGGAAGCTGCCGCCGCTGAGCGCCGCCCACTGGCAGCGGGTCGGCGCGCTGATCGAGGCCAACGATCCCCACTGCCGCGGGGTGCTGATCCTGGGGCTGGACTCACCGGAGGAAACGCTGAAGGCCGGCTTCGCCGCCGCCGCGGACGCCCGTTGGGTGAAAGGTTTCGCCGTCGGTCGCACCATCTTCGGCCAACCTTCGCGCCGCTGGCTGCAGGGCGAGCTGGACGACGCCGCGCTGATCGAACAGGTGAAACAAAAATACCTGACGCTGATCGGTTTCTGGCGCCAGTATCGCCCGCAGAGCGACGGCGCGCGCTGATCGCCGCGTTGCGCGTTATCGTCCCCTTAAGGTGATTTCACCACTTTAAGGGGATTTTTTTGCCGGTTTTCTGTGAAGTAACGCAACTTGCGATCGAATAAATCGCTTTTTGAGGAAATGAAATTTCCACTCCGTCTGTTAGAATGGCCTGTCAACAATTCAGGCGTCAGGCCGATACGCCTTAGCCCACACTGCGAGCCGAATGGATGAACAACCCAACTCAACTTTCGCTGTTACAGGATGAGATTCGCCACCGTTATGAAACGCTGAGCAAACGCTTAAAGCAGGTGGCGCGCTACATTTTGGATAACAGTAACAGCATTGCTTTCGATACCGTCGCCTCCATCGCCGCACAGGCCAGCGTCCCGCCCTCCACCCTGATCCGTTTCGCCAACGCCTTCGGCTTCAGCGGCTTCAACGAAATGAAGCAGGTGTTTCGTCAGCACCTGATGGAAGAAACGGTGAACTACACCGAGCGCGCGCGTCTGTTCCGCCAAACCTCGACCGACGACAACGTGGCGCCGGAAAAACCGGCGGAAATCCTCAACGTGTTCACCATGGTCAACGCCCAGGCGCTGCAGCAGCTGGCGATGCAAATCGCCCCCGAGCAGTTGGATCGCGCGGTCGAGCTGCTGAACAACGCCGAGAATATCTACGTGATCGGCCTGCGCCGTTCGTTCAGCGTCGCCTCTTACCTCACCTATGCGCTGCGCCATCTGGAGCGCAGGGCGTTTCTGATCGACGGGCTGGGCGGCATGTTTACCGAACAGCTGAGCATGGTGAAACCGAAGGACGTGGTGATCGCCATCAGCTACTCGCCGTATGCGCAAGAAGCGCTGGAGCTGGTGGAGCTGGGCGCCAAGCGCGGCGCGCAACAGATCGCCATCACCGACAGCCAGGTCAGCCCGCTGGCCGCCTTCAGCGACGTGTGCTTTGTGGTGCGCGAAGCGCAGGTGGACGGGTTCCGCTCGCAGGTCGCCTCGATGTGCCTGGCGCAAACCCTGGCGGTCTCGCTGGCGCTGAACAACGCCAAGGACGAATAACGCTGAATAACGACGGGCCCGGCAAGCCGGGCCCGCTAACGCTTACTTCGCCGCCGGATAACCGTCGCTGTTAATCCAGGCGTGATCTTTCTCCCAGGTGAATTTCCACAGCCGCACCGGCCCGGCCATCACGTTGAGATAGTAATTGTCGTAACCGGCCAGGGTCGCGACCGGGTGGTAGCCGCGCGGCACTTTCACCACGTCGCGGTTATAGACCGGCATGCATTCGTCCAGAGCGCGGTCGTCGGTATACACGCGCTGCATGCAGAAGCCCTGTTCCGGTTGGATGCGATGGTAGTAAGTCTCTTCCAGATAGGTTTCATCCGGCGAGTCTTCCCGATCGTGCTTGTGGCTGGGATAAGAACTGGTGTTGCCCTCGTCGGTGTACACTTCCACCACCAGCAGGCTGTCGGCCGGTTCGCTGTCCGGCAAAATATTGTGCACCAGCCGTTGGTTGCGCCCCTTGCCGCGCCGCTCCACGCCGACATCCGCCGGGGTGATCAGCCGCGACGGCAGGTGACCGCCGCCCGGCGCGCTGCATACCGCCAGCTCCAAATCGGTTTCCGCCCGCACCTCGATGCGATCCTGATGCGGCACGTACACCGCGTAAGGCGGCGTGCGCTCGAACGGGCTCATGCGCTTGCCGATATGCGGGTATTCCGCCCGCAGGGTGGCGACCGAGGCGATGCCGGCCACCAGCACCAGGCACAGCTCCCGGTCGCCGCTTTCCAGCTGCAGCGACTCGCCGGCCGCCAGGCGATAAACCTCGAACCCGACAAAGCGCCAGCCGGCATTTTCCGGGGTGACGTGCTGGATGCGCCCCTGGGCGTTCGGCTGCTGACATTTGGCAAGCAGTGAAGACATGACGATTCTCCTGTTAACCTATAGCGTTACAAATGCAGCGGCCGTCGCTCCAATGAAGCAACGGCCTTGTTCTGCCTGCGGGGATTAGCCCAGCGTCGGCATGCTGTATTCCGACACCGTCTGCTGCCCGGTCGGCCAGCGTGCGGTGGCGGTTTTCATGCGGGTATAGAAGCGCACGCCGTCGGTGCCGTGCACGTTCAGCGCGCCGAACACCGAGCGTTTCCAGCCGCCGAAGCTGTGGAACGCCATCGGCACCGGCACCGGCACGTTGACGCCGACCATCCCGGCCTGCACTTCCTGCACGAACTGGCGCGCGTAGTGGCCGTTGCTGGTAAAGATGGCGGCGCCGTTGCCGAACTCATGGCCGTTAACCGTGTCGATGGCGGTCTGGTAGTCCGGCACCCGCACGATGCCCAGCACCGGCCCGAAGATCTCTTCGCGGTAGATGCGCATGTCCGGCTTCACGTTATCGAACAGCGTGCCGCCGACGTAGTACCCCTCAGGATAGCCCGCCACCTGATAGTTGCGGCCGTCGGCCACCAGCGTGGCGCCCTCTTCGACGCCAAGGTCGATATAACCCAGCACCTTTTTCTGGTGGGCGGAGGAAACCAGCGGGCCCATTTCGTTCTCTTCGCCGCCCTGCTGAATGCCCGGGCCGACGCGCAGTTGCGCAATCAAGGGTTTCAGCTTGGCGATCAGCCTGTCGGCGGTGCTGTCGCCGACCACCACCGCCACCGGCAGCGCCATGCAGCGTTCGCCGGCGGAGCCGAAAGCGCCGCCCATCAGGGCGTTAACCGTGGCGTCCAGATCGGCGTCCGGCATGATGATCGCCTGATTCTTCGCCGCGCCGAAGGCCTGCACCCGCTTGCCGTGGGCGCTGGCGGTGGTATAGATGTGCTCCGCCACGGTGGACGAGCCGACAAAGCTCACCGCCTGAATGCGCGGATCGGTGCACAGCTGCGCAGCGTCTTCGTTGGCGCAGTGCACCACGTTGAACACGCCGTCCGGCAGGCCGGCTTCTTTCAGCAGTTCGGCCAGGCGCACCGACGCCGAAGGCACCAGCGCCGGCGGCTTGAGCACGAAGGTGTTGCCGCAGGCCAGCGCGATCGGGAACATCCACATCGGCACCATCGCCGGGAAGTTGAACGGGGTGATGCCCGCCACCACGCCCAGCGGTTGCATCAGCGAGAAGCTGTCAACGCCGCCGCCGACGTCCGGCGAATACTCGCCCTTGATGAGGTGCGGAATGCCGCAGGCGAATTCAACCACTTCGATGCCGCGGGTCAGTTCGCCCAGGGCGTCGGAATAGACTTTGCCGTGCTCGCTGACGATCAGCGCCGCCAGCTCGTCGCGATGCTGCTCCAGCAGCGCCTTGAAGTTGAACATGACGCGCGCGCGGCGCAGCGGCGTGGTGCGCGACCAGTCGGCAAACGCCCGATGGGCCACGTCGATGGCCTGTTTCACCTCGGCGGCGGTGCTCTGGGTGACGCGGCGTTCAACCTGCCCGGTCGCCGGGTTATGCACGTCGACGGTTTGATTACTGCTGCTCAGGCACACTTGCCCGCCAATAAAGTTACCCACGGTTTTCATGTCACACCCTCTTTTCAAGTCCGCTGTCGCCCGGCCGCAAACGGCATGGCGTTAATCATCCTGTCTGCCAGGCGGCGCCCGCACACAGGCTAAATCCTGACCGGATGCAGCAAACTCTATTTCATTGAAAAAAAAGTTTCAAATAAATTATTTTAGAAATTTTGTTTTTAGTGCGGAAGGTCGCAATTTTGCCACGGCGCCGTACAAAGCCATTGCATCGCCGCCGGGCGCGCGTCCCGACGGCGGCAAGCCAGCCCGCAGCAATTACCCATGACTTTTATACAGAAAAGCTTCGGTGCCGGCGGCCAGACGCCGCGTAACCCGGCCCGCGAAAGTTCGATGTCGCTTGCCGTCGATTTGCGGTTTTTTTTGAACTGGATCGAAAAATCTATATTTCATTATTCACTAATTATGAAATAAATGTTCTTGTTTAGGCCAGAATCAATTCACTATCACCGTCTTGATGACAGGCACGGTTCACACCCTTTCGCCGCCTTCTCCCTACCCTGCTGCGCGCGCGGAAGCCAGGATAAAAATCGGAGCGATACATGTCATATCAGCGTAAGCACAATACCGGGTACATACTGCGAATTTGCGGCATCGCGGCGCTCGGCGGCATTCTGTTCGGTTACGATACCGCCGTGATCTCCGGCGCGATAGAAGCCCTGAAAACCTATTTTGATCTCAGCCCGGCGGAAACCGGCTGGGCGGTCTCCAACGTGGTGATCGGCTGCGTGATCGGCGCCTTCGCCGCCGGGCCGCTGGCGGCGCGCTACGGCCGCAAAAAGGCGCTGATGCTGGCGGCCCTGCTGTTCACCGTCTCGGCGATCGGCGCCGCGCTGGCCCCGACCTTCAGCTGGTTCGTCATCTATCGCATTATCGGCGGGCTGGCGGTCGGCATCGCCGCCACCGTCTCGCCGATGTACATGTCGGAAGTGTCGCCGAAAGACATGCGCGGCCGCGCGCTCAGCATGCAGCAGTTCGCCATCGTCTTCGGCCAGATCGTGATTTTCTACGTTAACTTCAAAATCGCCAGCATCGCCAGCGAAGCCTGGCTGGTGGACATGGGCTGGCGCTGGATGTTCGCCTCCGGCGTGCTCCCCTGCATCCTGTTCTGCATTCTGGTGTTTATCATTCCCGAGTCGCCGCGCTGGAACGTCATGATGGGCCGGGACGATCAGGCGCTGGCGATGCTGACCAAGGTCTCCAACGCCGCGCATGCGCAGAATCTGCTGCAGGAGATCAAGGACTCGCTGCGCCAGGACCGGCAGAAGCATCAGCAGAAGCTGAACTACCGCGACGTGCGGGTGCGCTTCATTCTGTTCGTCGGCTGCATGGTAGCCATGCTGCAACAGGTTACCGGCGTCAACGTGATGATGTACTACGCGCCGGTGGTGTTGAAAACCGTCACCGAGAATGCGCAGGAAGCGCTGTTCCAGACCATCTGGATCGGCGTGCTGCAGCTGATCGGTTCGGTGATCGGCGCCGTGCTGATGGATCGCATGGGGCGCATTCCGCTGATGCGCTACGGCACGCTGGGCGCCATCGCCGGCCTGCTGCTCACCTCTTATGCGCTTTACACGCAGGCCACCGGCTACTTCGCGCTGTTCGGCATGCTGTTCTTCATGCTGTTCTTCGCGCTGTCGTGGGGCGTGGGCACCTGGGTGCTGGTATCGGAAATTTTCCCCAACCGCATGCGCGCGCAGGGCATGAGCATCGCCGTCGGCTGCATGTGGCTGGCCAACTTCGTGGTGTCGCAGAGTTTCCCGATGATTAACGACAACCCTTATCTGTTCTCTCATTTCCACGGCGCCTTCCCGATGTGGATCTTCGCCGGCTGCTGCCTGTTCGGCTACTGGTTTATCGGCCGCTACATTCCGGAAACCAAAGGCGTCTCGCTGGAGAAAATGGAAGAGGTGGTGATGGCCAAACGAGACCGCCAACCGTTGGCCGCCACGCCGCAGGCGCCGTTGGAAAACGGCAAATCCTGATCAACCCCTGTTACTTACCCCCTACAGCTGGAGTAGTGCATCATGACCATTGCGCTGGACCGTTTTTGCATCAACCGCAAGATTGCCCCAAACCTCGATCTGGAACGCTTTTTCCGCCTGGTGAAAAAGTGCGGGCTCAGCAAAGTCGAGCTGCGCAACGATATGCCCAGCGGCAAGGTGACCGATAACCTGAGCGACGCGCAGCTCAATGCGCTGGCCGCCGAATATGGCATCGACATCGTCACCATCAACGCCCTCGGCATGTTTAACCTGCCGGACGACGCCGCCGCGCTGCAGCAGCGCGCGGAAGCCTTGCTGCGCCAGGCGCAGGCCATCCGCAGCCGGGCGCTGGTGCTGTGCCCGCACTGCAGCGCCGACGACTCACGCAGCGAACGGCAAAAACGGGACGATACGCTGGCCGCGCTGAAGCTGCTGGCGCCGTTGTTCCAGCGCTACGGCGTGCAGGGCTACGTCGAGCCGCTGGGCTTCGGCATCAGCTCGCTGCGCTCGTCGCTGCTGACGCAGGCGCTGATCCGCGACTCGGGCGCACCCTACAAAATCGTGCTCGATACCTTCCACCATTATCTCAGCGACGTGGCGCAGGCCGATTTCGACGCGCAGATCCAGGTGGCGCAAATCGGCCTGGTGCATCTGTCCGGGGTGGAAGACCCGCGGGCCAGGGAAACGCTGAGCGACGAAGAGCGCGTCATGCTGAGCGACGGGGATCGGCTGGAAAGCCGGCGGCAGGTGCAGAACCTGGAACGGCTCGGTTATACCGGCATCTATGCCTTCGAGCCGTTCTCCTCGCAGCTGGATGGCTGGTCGGAAGCGGATATCGAACGCGAAATTCGCCGGAGCATCGCCCTGCTGCAGGGGTAACACTCCGGCGAACGGCCTCTGCGGAGGCCGTTTTTTATGGCGTTATTTCAGGTTGCCGACCACCAGCTGATGGCGAGCGTTGTAGAATTTGCGATAGGCCAGGTAGCCGGCAATGATGGTCGACAGGCTGGCGGTGGACAGCAGCATAAAGGTCACCATGATCTGATATTTGATCGCTTTGACCGGATCGATACCGGCGAAGATCAGGCCGGACATCATGCCCGGCAGGCTCACCAGCCCGACGGTTTTCGCCGAATCGACGGTGGGAATGAGCGAAGCGCGAATGCTGTCGCGGATCAGCGTCGCCGAGGCGAATTTCGGCGTAGCGCCCAGGCTGAGCATCTCCTGGATCTTCTGCTGATCGCCTTTGAAGCGCTGCCCGAGATTGGTGTAGCACAGCCCTACCGCCACCATGGCATTGCCGGCCACCATGCCGGCGATCGGGATCACCTGCATCGGGGTGAACTCGATCGAGCCGGTCAACACCAGCACCGCCAGCGTCAGCACCGCGCCGGTGGTGATGGCGATAAACGAGGTGACGAACGCGCGTTCGATATATTTGCTGCGCTTCTTGGCGTTGTAGGCGGCGTTGAAACAGATGAACAGCACCATCAGCACGGTAAGCGCGGCGTTGTTCAGGTCGAAAATATATTTCAGCACATAGCCGACGGCAATCAGCTGCACCACCGCCCGGCAGATGCTCCAGATAATGTCCTTTTCCAGCGCCAGCTTTTCCCGGTGGCTGATCAGGATGGCGATGACCACCAAGACCATCGACAGCCCTAATGATTCATTGGTGATGTTATGCTGGTTCATCGGCGTGCTCCTGTCGTTGGGCGCTGTGCGCAGGCAGCGTGATCACCTCATCCGCGTGCCTGATTTCTTCCGTATCGTGCGTCACCCACAGCACCGCCAGCCGCTGTTCCGCCACCAGCCGATGGATCAATTCGTTGACGTTGCGCTTGTTGTCTTCGTCCAGCGCGCTGGTGATTTCATCCAGCAACAGCACCCGGGGCATAAACTGCAGGTTGCGGATCAGCGAAATGCGCTGCTTTTCGCCGCCCGAAAGTTCGTTGATGCTCTTTTTCAACATGCTGTCCGGCAGGCCAAAACGCGCCAGGTCGGCCTGCATTTTCTGTTCGTCCGGCTGTTGCTTGCGGATCTGATAAGGCAGCGCAATGTTGTCGTACACCGTATTGCCGAACAGCGAGGGCGTCTGGAAACAGTAAGAGACCTGTTTGCGGTAATCCTCCGGCCGCATGGCGGTGATGGCCTGGCCGGCGAAGGTCAGGGTGCCGCGGGTGGGATCCATCAGCGAGGAGATGATTTTAAGCAAGGTGCTTTTTCCACAGCCCGAGGGGCCGGTAATCAATTTAAATTCCCCTTCCGCAAGCCCGAAAGAGACGGAATCAAGGATCACCTGGCCATCTATTTGATAATGAATATCATCCAATCTGAGTATTTCTTTGTTTTCCTTCATGATGACGACGGCTCCGCGCTTCCACTGGCAATTGAGCGTTAAGTATATGGCCGTAAAAAACATATTGGCAACGCCTGCTAGGCGCGAAAAAATCGCCGGCAAGCAGGCGGAGCCTGTCGGCCCCGCCAAATGATAAAATTTATTAATGATTATCGGTGAAAGGCAGTCAAAGACTGGAACGGCTGAATAACGCTTTATCGCGCCGAGCCTCGTTCGAGGCAAATATACCAACGCAGGGAATTATTGATGCTGCGATGGGTGCAATGGACTTTCCCCTCTTTCTCCAGCGCCAGCAGCAGGGTGCGGGTGGTGTAGATGTTCTCGCCGCATTTATCCGCCAGTTCGCGGGTTTTCGGCCACTGTTCCGGCGGCGGGTGGTGGCCGCCCGCCCCCGCCGCCCGCTCCCTGCACAATCCCTGCAACACGTTCAGCATCTGCAACTTCCTGCTTTCGTATGTTCTCGGTGCCTTAGCCATGGCATTCCTCCTGAGTGGTTACTTCTGAGCTTCCCCGCTCGGCGGCAGCACGTCGGCCACGCGCAGGGTGTAAATCATGGTGGCCCCCGGCGGGATCGCCGGCGGGCTGCCGCGATCGCCATAGGCCAGCGCCGGCGGCACCACCAGGGTCATGGAGCCGTGCTTTTGCAGCTTGCCGATGGCGGCGCGAAACAGCGGCGGGTATTGCGCCAGCGGCTGCGAGATCACCGTGCCGGCCAGCTCCATATCCTTGATGACCTGCCCGCCGGGCAGGCTTTCGCGCACCACGATATCGACGCGATCCGCCGCGCCGATCCGGCCGCTGCCGGCATAATCCACCCGGTAGTAAAAGCCGAGCGCGTCTTTTTGCACCCCCGGCCGTTGGGCAAAGTCGGCAAGGTAGGCCTTGCCGTCCTGCGATCGGCGCCGCTGGGCCTGCTCCATGGCCCGATCGGCGGCCTGCAGCGCGCTGTCGATCGCGGCGTCGTCCAGCCGTTGGCTGCCCGCCAGGGTGTCGGCGATGCCCGCCAGCAACCGCGGCCGATCCACCGTCAACCCCAGCTGACGGTTATCGCGCTGCAGCTGCAGGATGTCGCGGCCCAGCGATACGCCGGCGGCATAGGCCTGTTTATCCGCCGCGCTGGTCAGCGCCGGCGGTTCAGCCGCCTTTTGCCGCGCCGCCAGCTGCTGCTCCAGCCGCCGTACCCGTGCTGCTTCCCGCTGCTGCTGCTGCGCCAGTTGGCCGGCCAGAGCGGCGCGCTGTTGCTCCGCCTGCGCCAGCGACGCGGCGAGCGCGCCCAGCTCTGGCGCGGGGGCCATCGCCTGCCGCAACCCCTGCAGCGCCCGCGCCAGCGGCCGAATGTCGATTTCGGTTATTTTCGGCGGCGGCGCGGGCAGCGCCTTGCGCTCCGCCAGCTGTCGCTCCAGCCGGCGGATGGTTTCGGCCTGCTGCCGCAGAGTTTGATTCAGCGTGGTTAAACGAAGGCTATCGCCGGCGGGAGGGGACGCGTTTCCGGGCCTGGCGGCACCCGGCTCGGCCCGCGGTGCGGGCGCCGCCGGCTTAACCGCCGGGGCCTGCTGCCGTTCGGCGAATTTCAGCAGCGCGGGAATGCCGTCATCGCTGGCGCCGGCCAGGCCGCACCCCGCCAATAATATCAAGATGGCTGCGGCTCCTTCCGCACACTTGTTCATGCTTACAGGCTCTCGACCCGATTGGATAAGTCGGACATCAGCTCATGCTCCACATCGGCGCAGAACTTTTCCGTTTTATATTTATAAAGCGCATCTATAGCTTTACGGGTGCTTTCATCCACGTTGCTGCGAATGCCGGCATATCCGGAGGCATTGGACAGCAGCCCGTTAAAATAGGCGATGCGCTTTTGATAACTTTGCGGATTAATATTTTTTAACGAATTAACCCTTTGTTGGCACAGCGCGATCCGCTGTTCATCGGACTTTTCATTAGGATTACTCTGTGAAACTTTTTTCACAGAAATCGCGCCTGCGCTATTTTTCCCTGCGCAACCTGAAAGCGTAGCGACTGACATTATCAATATCGCCAGCGCGCCAGCACAACGAGCGGTGAAAACATTAACTGTAGTAATCATTCCGGTCATCATTCCTTAATTTTAACTTAGGTCATCATTATGTAGCGAACTTTCACATCGCCTGACCGTTTTTGATTAATCAAAATGGGTTAAATAACAAAATAACGCCCGACAACGGCAAAGGATCGGAATAATCATCCGCCGCCGGCATTGTTGTTTTTTTGTTAATTTAAAGAGAAAAGACGTTTGCACCATCGAACGCCGGCCCCACGATAACCGCGCAACAGTCCGCCAGACAACGCAAATAAAAACAATAATTTATGTTTTATACATTGCCAGCGCCCAGGCATTCGTCGCCTGCCGTCCGAGAGCGATATTAGCAAAACAATATTATGAATTGTAGTGCGAACTCTATTTCTCTCGATCTAATATCTCGCATATCGTTATTTATATAGTGATTTATACTGGATAATATTTGTATACGATCTATTGATTTTCAGGGATATATATTTCTTTTTCCTTTTGGTTTTATATTCTGAATTTGACCTGATTTAATAAAAGCTATTCCCAAACAACTCTATTATTTGCAAGAATAATCCCAGCAAGACGCCATGCCGATATTCATATTTTACTTTCGCGGAAATTGAATACCGATTTCCAATAACTTTCGTTATTCACCATAAATAACGGAGGATGGCGTATTGCCCTGAGCAAAAGGATCTGGCTCCAACTGCGGCGCCGGTGACATGACGTCGCCGCCCCCGCAGGGGATTTAGATGTGCTGTTCTTTTTATTTAAATACTCTCTACAGGAACCTGAGAAATGAAACTGAATAAATTAATGCTGGCAACCATGATTGCTTTCGCTTCCGCATCTGTTGCCCATGCAGCATCTAATCAAGGCAGCGGCAAAGTCACCTTTACCGGTTCAATCATCGATGCGCCATGCAGCATCGAACCGAACTCCGTCGACCAGACCGTGCCGATGGGCCAGATCAGCAGCCGCATTCTGGACAAGCAAGGCAAATCCAGCATGGAACCCTTCAGCATCAAACTGAAAGACTGCTCACTGTCGACCATGAAAAACGTCAAGGTGACCTTCACCGGCACGCCGGATCCGGACAACAGCAAACTGCTGGCCCTGAGCGGCACGGCGACCGGCGCCGGCATCATGATCTACGACAAGCTGCATTCCAAGGACGTTGAACTGGGCACCGCCACCGATGGCCAGGGCCTGACCGAAAACGACAACTCCCTGGACTTCGCCGCTTACCTGCAGGGCAGCAGCGCATCCGGCGCCGTAGTGCCGGGCGACTTCACCAGCGTGGCGAACTTCACCCTGGCTTACCTGTAATACCCCCGCAGGGGATGCCGCACCGGCATCCCCGCTTTATGCCTGCCGACATCGGCAATGGAACAGGTCGCGTCAGGGAGATGCCAGCATGAAAAGCCGATTTTGGGGCGCGCTGCTTGTGGCGCTCAGCGTTTGCAGCACCGCGGCAACGGCGAAGGATCAGGGCCACGGCAAGGTCAGCCTGGGCGGCGAAATCGTCGAGACGCCCTGCGGCATTGCCAGCGAGAGCGTGGATCAAACCGTTGATTTTGGGCTTATTTCAATGAGCGATGCGGCGCAGGGCGCAGCGCCGGTGCTGATCGGCAGCCGCCGCAGCTTTGCGATCCGGCTGGTGAACTGCGAGTTGGCCAGCCAGGTGAAGCCCGATTTCGTTTATCGCGCGGCCAACGTCACCTTCGACGGCACCGCGGACCGCCGCGACCCCGAACTGCTTGGCGTCCACGGCGAAGCCCAGGGCGTGGCCATCGAGCTGCTGACCGACGCCGGCACCCCGATCCCGCTCGGCAGCACCACGCCGGATTATCTGATCGTCGCCGGCGACAACCAGCTGCGTTTCGGCGCGCAATTGCGCATTTATCCGGATAAGGCGCGGGCGGGCGGTTTCAGTTCGCTGGCCAGATTCACCCTGTCTTATCTGTAGCGCCGGTTCCCGACAGGCGTTGCACAGCATGACGAAATACGTATTCAGGTCGTACAGGATGACCTGCTATTGGGCGCGGATTTGCCATGAGTGATTATTCTATGACGTCATTACTGACACGGAAAAACATACCCATCATCGTCATTCTATCTTTCCTCTGGGTGCGTCCGGCGCAGTCCGCCACGGAATTTAATACCGATGTATTGGATATTGGCGATCGCAGCAAAGTGGACCTGTCGCGTTTCTCCGACGCCGACTATGTCATGCCCGGCGCCTATCTGCTGGATATCAAAATAAACCAGAAAACGCTGCCGCAGCGCAGCATCCAGTATTACCCCTCGGCGGACGAAAAAACCCGCAGCCGGGTGTGTTTGCCGCCCGACCTGGTGGAGAAGATGGCGCTGAAAGAAGAGGCCGCCCAAAAAATCACCTTTTGGCACGACAACGGCTGCGCCGATCTCAGCGGCATCAAGGGCGCGACGATTTCCGACCGCATCGGCGGCGGCGTGCTGGCGATCACCATTCCGCAGGCCTGGATGAAGTATTCCGATCCGAACTGGACCCCACCCGAGCAGTGGGACGACGGCATTCCCGGCCTGCTGCTGGACTACAGCCTCAGCGGCCAGGCCGGCAAACAGAGCCACAACAACACGACCGCGGAAAACCTCAGCAGCTACGGCACGCTGGGCGCCAACCTGGGCGCCTGGCGCCTGCGCGCGGATTATCAGGCCAACTACAATCAGCAGGCCGGCGAACGCGACAGCGGCTTCGACTGGAACCAAATTTACGCCTATCGCGCGCTGCCGATGCAGGCCGCCAAGCTGACGCTGGGCGAGGTTTATCTCGACTCGGGCGTGTTCGACTCCTACCGCTTCACCGGCCTCAACCTGGCCAGCGACGAACGCATGCTGCCGCCCAACCTGCAGGGCTACGCGCCGGAAGTGCGCGGCATCGCCAAGAGCAACGCCAAGATCACCGTGTCGCAGGAAGGCCGCACGCTGTATGAAACCACGGTGCCCGCCGGGCCCTTCGCCATTCAGGATCTCAACAGTTCGGTGCGCGGCCGGCTGGACGTCAAGGTGGAAGAACAGGACGGCAGCGTTTCTACCTTCCAGGTGGATACCGCCACCATTCCTTACCTGACCCGTCCCGGCTACGTGCGCTATAACATCGCCCTCGGCAAGCCTTCGGCCTACGATCATCGCATCCAGGGGCCGCTGTTTTCCGCCAGCGATTTCTCCTGGGGGCTGAGCAACGCCTGGTCGCTGTACGGCGGCGCGCTGCTCGGCGGCGATTACAACGCCTGGGCGCTCGGCCTGGGCCGCGATCTGAACCTGTTCGGCGCCATGTCGGTGGACGTGACCCAGTCGATCGCCCGCCTGCCCGGCGAACCGACCGCCAGCGGCATGTCGTTCAAGGTCAACTACGCCAAGCGTTTCGATGAGCTGAACAGCCAGATCACCTTCGCCGGCTACCGCTTCTCGCAGCGCAAGTTCATGAACATGTCGCAGTACCTGCAGGAGCGCTACGACAACTACGACGACAGCTACAACGGCCGTCAAAAAGAGCTGTATACCGTCACCGCCAGCAAGACCTTTATGGCGGAAGACAGCGCCAGGGCGATCACCGCCTACCTGACCTATTCGCACCAGACCTACTGGGACGCCAGGACACAGGATCGCTATGGGCTGTCGGCCAGCAAGCTGTTCAGCATCGGCGACGTCAGCAACATCACCGCCTCGCTGGCCGCCTACCGCACCAGCTACCAGGGGCGCACCGACGACAGCATCATGCTGAACTTCACCGTGCCGATCGGCGACCGCCGACGCATCGGCTATTCGCTGCAGACCACCAACAGCGACGTCACCCAGCTGGCGTCCTACAACGACTATACCGACCCGAACAACAGCTGGCAGGTCAGCGGCGGCTTCAATCAGTCCGGCAAGTCACTGGCGCGCGGCTACTACACCCACAACGCCGCGTTCGGCTCGCTCAACGCCAGCGCCTCTTACCAGCAGGACAGCTACTCCTCGGTCGGCGGCACCTTCCGCGGCGGCCTGACCGCCACCCGGCACGGCGTGGCGGCGCACCAAAACTCCAGCAACGGCGGCAGCCGCATGATGCTGGATACCGACGGCGTCGCCGGCGTGCCGATCAACAACGGCCGCGCCTACAGCAACCGTTTCGGGCTGGCGGTGATCGCCGATATCACCAGCTACTACAACACCGACACCCGCATCGACGTCAACACCCTGGCGGACGACGTGGAAGCGACCCGCGCCGTGGTGCAGGGCACGCTGACCGAAGGCGCCATCGGCTATCGCCACTTCGAGGTGGTGAAAGGCAGCAAGCTGTTGGCCACCATCAAACTGGCCGACGGCAGCGAGCCGCCGTTCGGCGCCACGGTGCTGAGTGAAAAAGGCCGCGAAGTGGCGGTGGTGAACGACGGCGGCTCGGTCTATCTGACCGGCGTGCAGCCGGAAGAACGGCTGGACGTCGCCTGGGAAGGCCAGCGCCAGTGCCGCATAGTGATCCCGGGCGCCGCCAAGCCGCTGGATCAGCTGCTGCTGCCGTGCGCCAAACTGTAATCCGTAACGCTGAGAACCGATGACATGAATAAACACCCGATAGCAATACTGACCGCGGCCGGCCTGGCATTGACGGCCGCCATGCCGGCGGCCAATGCGGCGATCTCGCTGGATCGCACGCGCGCCGTCTACCTGAGCGACGCCAAATCCATCAGCCTGAATATCGTTAACGAAAACAAAGAGCTGCCATTCCTGGCCCAGTCCTGGCTGGAGGATGAGCAGCACCGGAAAATCACCTCGCCGCTGGTGGTGCTGCCGCCGCTGCAGCGGGTGGAGGCCGGCGAGCGCAGCGTGGTGCGCATCACCAAAACGCCGGAGGCCGAGCGTCTGCCGCAGGATCGCGAATCGGTGTTCTATTTCAACCTGCGCGAAATCCCGCCGAAAAGCGGCAAAACCAACGTCATGCAGCTGGCGCTGCAGACGCAAATCAAGCTGTTTTACCGGCCGAAGGCCATCGTCGCCCCCAAGGGCGAAGTCTGGCAGGAGAAGCTGGTGTTTCGTAAAAGCGGCGGCGGTTTCACCATCGACAACCCGACGCCGTTCTACATCACCCTGACCGGCATCACCCGCCAAACGCAGAAGCAGGGCGGCGGCGCGATCGGCGACTTTCAGCCGCTGATGCTGAAGCCGAAATCCAGCGAAAGCATCAAGCTGCGCGATAACGGCCTGAGCGGCTTTGTCGTCACCTATATCAATGACTACGGCGGCCACCCTGAGTTGCGCTTCGCCTGCAACGGCAGCGTTTGCACCGCCGTGCCCGATAAAAAATAAGGAGATACGGCATGGCTGAATTCACCGGCCGCCTACGGCCCCTGCTGCTTTGCGCCCTGCTGTGCGGCGGATCCGCCACGGCGGCGACGCCGCTGGGCGTGGTTCAGGGCACCACCGGCACCGTCAGTTTTTACGGCGGGCTGCTCAGCGCCCCCTGCAGCCTGGCGCCGGATAGCCAGGATCAGTCGATCGATCTCGGCGAGGTCAACGCGCGCGACTTCCAGAACGCCGGCGATCGGAGCGCGCCGGTGCGCTTCCGTCTGTCCTTCCGCAATTGCCTGCTGGGCGCGCGCGCGCTGGCGGATAACCCGGCCGGGCCGCGCAACGGCGACGCCAATCGGCTCTATTTGCAGGGCGAACAGGCCGCCACGCTGGTGTTCCTCGGCGAAAGCGACATCGCCAATCCGCAGCTGCTGAAGCTGAACGGCGGCGCGCAAGGCATCGGCCTGCGGCTGAGGGATCAGCAGGGCCGCGCGTTGGCGCTCAATCAGCAAAGCCGTCCCTATATTCTGCAACCCGGCAGCAACACCCTGTGGTTCAGCGCCAGCGTGGAGTCCACCCAGCGGGCGGTGATGGCGGCGGGGTTTGCCGCCGTGGCGCACATTCAGGTGATCTACCTGTGAGGCTCGTGATCCGATGAAAAACCAATACGTTAAATTCTGTCTGCCGCTGGCGTTAACGCTGGCGGCCCCTGCCGCCTGGGCCAACGGCTACGTGACGCCGGACGGCGGCCCGAAACAGTTTTATATCGATCTGAATGAAACCAACATCACCAACCAGGTGGGGTTTACCAAACTGTTTACCTATTCATTAGGCGGCACCTATACCGGCAAGGCCTATTGCGATACCCCTATCCCCAAAAGCCCGCACTATTACAAATCGGACTCGGCGCTGCCCGCTTCCGACTACGGCAATGGCTATCTGCAGCTGAACGACTTTCTCGACCTGAAGGCCGAGGTGTGGATCGCCGGCAATAAAAAGGCCTATGTCACCGTGCCGTTTTATAACGAGTCCAACCTGCTGAGCCAGCATGCCTGCACCCCGCCCTATGCGCAGATCAACAACTACGAAAGCGGTTCAAAAGGCCGCATCACCTTCCGGGTGCGCAAGAAGATCATCAATGGCGTGCAGATCAACGACCGGCAGATCATCGAGATGTACGGCCGGTTAGGCTCTCTCGACGGCGGCTTCGGCCCCAATCCGATGGCGCAGGTGTTCATCCAGTCCGCCATCCTCTACGTGCCGGACAAATGCGTGGTCAACGAAGGCCAGCTGATCAACGTGGAATTCGGCGAAATCAGCGGCAGCAACCTGAACGGCGCAAGCTACCCGCAAAACATTCCGGTGCGCTTCCAATGCGAGGGCGGCAGCTTCGAAGACGGCACCCTGAACATCAAGCTGGCGGTTTCCGGCACCGCGGCCTCTTTTAGCACTAACGCGTTCAAAACCGACAAGAACGATCTGGGCATCCAGATAAAGCATAACGGCCAGTTGGTGGTCCCGAACGAATTTTATCCGGTGCCGAATATCGGCAACGGCGGCTCCTGGAATCTGGTGGCGGCGCCGCTGGCCAACGGCGGCAAGGAGATCGATGAAGGGGAATTCAACGCGTCGGCCACCATAGTGGCGGCATTCCAGTAACTGAGGGAGAAACTCAAGATGCGTCTACGCGCTTTCGCGCTGCTGAGCTGCGCGCCCTGGTGGTTTGCGGCCCTGCCGGCCACGGCGGATACCGAGCTGATCGGCTCGCCGTTGCAATTTCACGGCACCGTGGTGAGCCGGCCGTGCAACATCGAGCCGCAGTCCGCCGACCAGCTGGTGGAGATCGGCACGGTGATCGTCAAAACCCTGTACCGCTACGGCCACACCACGCCGGTGCCGTTCAACATCAAGCTGACCGACTGCAAAACGGCGGTGTTCAAGTCGGTCAACGTCACCTTCAGCGGCATTGAGGACCCGGAGCTGCCGGGCAAGCTGGCGATCAACAACGGCACCAACGGCGCCGCCATCGCGCTGTTCGACCACCAGGGAGCGGATATCGATCTGAACCGGGCCACCAGCGCGGTGGCGCTGCAGAACGGGCCCAACGTGCTGAATTTCACCGCCTATGTGCAGGGCCACCCGAGCGCCATCCAGAATAAAACCATAACCGAAGGCGAATTCCGCTCGGTGGCCAACTTCGTGCTGGCTTACCAATAAGCCCGGCGTCTTCAGGAAAAGCGATATGTCCCAACAAAAAACGGCCTGGCTATTCGGGCTGGCGGCCGGTTATTGCCTGATCGCCATGCACCTGTCTTGGCCCAATCGCGGCGGCAGCGGTTTTTATCTGCCGTGGAATATGGTCGGCGCCCTATTTATGGCGCTGTTTATTCTCGGGGCGATGTTGTTCAGCCGGCCGCCGCTGGCCGTCTCCGGCTTTTTTAACCGACTGGCGCTGGGCGGCCTGATTTTATTATTGCCCTCCTGCTGGGCCGCCGAGCCCTGGCTGAGCGAGGCCTTGCCGCGCCTGCTGGGGTTGGGGCTCGGCGTCATGGCCTACCTCGCGCTGCTGCAAATTCCGCTCGACCGACGCCGACGCCGCCGCCTGCTGACGTTGCTGCTGGCGGCGGCGGTCATCGAAGCGCTGCTGGGCATGGCGCAGTACAGCCTGCTGCAGCCGGGCAACGGCTTCGGTTATGACACCCTGAAGAATCGCCCCTACGGCGTTTTCCAGCAGTGGAATCTGATGGCCAGTTTTATCGCCACCGGCCTGGCGCTGGCGCTGTACCTGCTGAGCCGCCGCGGGCGGTTGTCGCCGCTGGTCAGCCTGCTGGGCGGGGCCATGCTGACGCTGGCACCGCTGTTACTGATCCTGATCGCCTCGCGCGCCGGCCTGCTGGCCGCCGTGCTGCTGGCCCCGTGGCAATGGCTGATGCTGCATCGCCTCAACCGCCGCCGCGCCGGCCACGCCCTGTGGCTGCTGGCCGCCGGGACGCTGGCCGGGTTCGCCCTGGTGGCGTTGAATGGCGCCACCCGCGCCATCGACGTGGCCGAGCCGATCTTCTACCGGTTGGCCTATTGGCAGGAAGCCGTGCGCATGATCGCCGAGCGTCCGTGGTTCGGCTGGGGCTATGGCCACTTCCGGCATGATTTCCTGCATCATTTTTACCAGAACCACCGCAGCGGCATGGAAAGCGTCAGCGTCACCCATCCGCATAATGAAGTGTTGCTGTGGGGCGTGGAGGGCGGATTGCTGAGCCTGTGCGGCGTCGGCGTCATCGGCTGGGGCTTGTGGCGCCTGCTGCGTCGGCGCGCCCGGCCGCTGCGCCCTGCGCCTTGGCAGGCGGCCCTGCCTATCCTGCTGCATATGATGGTGGAATACCCGCTGTATCTTTCCGCCGCGCACGCCGTGCTGCTGCTGGCGATACTGCGCGCCGGCGACCTTCGCCGCCGCTGCCGCCTGCCGCCGATGGCGCAACGGGCGTCGCGCGGGGCGGCGGCCGTATCGGCGGCGCTGATGCTGATTTATATGCTCAATGGGCTGCACAGCGCGCTGATCATCACCCGCGTGGAAAAAACGGGCCTGCGGCAGTTCGCTCCCATGAATCAGGTTATTTCGCCCACGCCCTGGCAAACCCGTTACGACTTCGACAGCCAGCTGCGGCTGCTGCTGCAGTACCCGCGCACCCGGGACGCGGCCGCGCTGCGGAGCTACCGGCGCTGGGCCGAGAACGAAATCCGCGTGCGCCCGGAAGCCAACATCTACTTCAACCTGATCCGGGTCAGCCGGCTGCTGCAACAGCCCCAACGGGCTGCGCAGCTGCAATCGCAGGCGCGTCGGCTGTTCCCGCACGACGGACGCTTTGAGGAGTAACCCATGCCCGATATCCGATTCACCCTGTTCGACGGCGATAACTTTTATCAGCAGGGGCTGCGTTCGCTGCTGCAGGATTATCTGCACGCCCTGAATGAATGCCACCGCTTGTACCCTCAGCTGGCCCCCCTCGAGTCGCAGCGTCTGGAGGGCGTTGAGGTGGTGTTCCGCACCCTGGAGGATCGCTGGGGCTGCGCCTGTTGCTACCAGAGCCCGTATCAGACGCCACGGCACCGGCAGATGACCGTGCTGATCCTGGACGATCATGCGCCGCGGCATTGGCAGGCCCATCCGGCGCTGTTCAGCATTCACCGGCGCGATTCCGTTTACGCCGTTCGCAACAAGCTGCAGATGGCGCTGGAACGTTTTTGCCAGCAGCCCTGGGTGGCGCTGCACGCCGCCGGCCTGTGGAAATGCCAGCAGTGCCGCATCGCCGCGCTGAGCAGCTGCGAGAAAAAGGTGCTGCGGCTGATGAGCACCGGCATGTCCGCCTGCAGCATCGCCGGCATGCTGCAGCGCAGCCAGAAAACCATCAGCGCCCACAAACGCTCGGCGATGCGCAAGCTCAACGTCCGCAAGAGCAGCGAATTGAACAAAATGCTGTTGAATCAGATGGGGCTGAATTAAGGCTGCGCGGAGCTGTCGCCAACAACCTCATAGTGGTTTACTCTGGTTCACGACTTTATTCATAAGCAATGGACCGGAATGATGCCGAGAAAAGCCAGGGTCGTTGAAGTTCCCGCCATCGGTCAGCTCGATCGCCAGGCGGGGCGGCTGAGCCAGCAGCTGGCGCAGGCGCTGCGCGCCGCCATCAATAAGGGCGAACTGAAGGCGGGCGATCTGCTGCCCTCCACCCGGCGGTTGTCCGCGGCGCTCAGGCTGGCCAGAGGCACCGTGCTGGAGGCTTTCGCCCAGCTGACCGCCGAAGGTTTTCTCGCACCGCAGCCGGGATCCGGCACCCGGGTGGCCGGTTCGCTGGCGCCGCGCAGGGTGCGCCTCTCCCCCGCAAAGTCCCCCTCGGCGGCAGCGCCGCCGCTGGCGGAGCAAGCGCAGCGCCTGGCCCGTTTCGCCGCCCAGGTGCGCCCTCTGCCGCCGGTGCCCTTCGCCGTGTCGGTGCCCATCGGCGAGACCGCGCCGGACGATATCTGGCGCCGGCTCGGCAACCGCATTCGCGCCCGCGGGCCGGGCGCGCCGTCGGGTTACGGCGATCCCATGGGGGCACTGCCGCTGCGCGAGGCCCTCTGCGAATACGTTCGCCGCTCCCGCTCCGTAAGCTGCACGCCGCAGCAAATCATTATTACCTCAGGCACCCAGCAGGGGCTCTATCTGGCCGCGCAAATACTGCTGGACGCCGGCGACGCCGCCTGGGTTGAAGATCCCGCCTACTCGGGCATTACCGCCATTTTCGACAACGTCTTCAGGGACCGCCGCATGATCAGGGTGCCCGTCGCCGACGACGGCATCGACGTCGCCGCCGGCGCCGGGCTCGCCGCTCAGGCCCGCGCCGCCTTTGTCACCCCTTCTCATCAATATCCGCTCGGCATGCCGATGAGCATGGCCAAAAGAACCGCCCTGCTGGCCTGGGCCAGGGAACGGCAGGCCTGGATCGTTGAAGATGATTACGACAGCGAGATGCGCTATGCCGGCCACCCGTTTCCCTCATTGCAAGGGCTGGATCCCGACAGGGTCGTCTATCTGGGCACCTTCAGCAAAGTGCTGTTCCCCTCGCTGCGGCTGGGCTACGCCATCGTTCCCCCGCCGCTGGTCGACGCTTTTTGCGGTGCCAGAATGCTGATGGACCGCCATCCGCCCAGCGCCGATCAGCACGTGCTGGCCGCTTTTATCGCCGAAGGGTATCTGGACCGGCATATCCGCAAAATGCGCGGCGTTTATGCGGAGAAGCGTCGGGTGCTGATCGCGGCGATAGACGCCCACCTCGACCCTGAGCTGGCCTGGCTGCAGCCCTGCGATCAGGGTATGCATACGGTGCTGTGGTTAAAGGCGGGTTTCGACGATCTGCAGGTGGCCGAGCGCGCGAACCGGGCCGGCCTGGCGCTGCGCGCCGTTTCGCCGATGTATGCCGTCGGCCACGGCAAGCCCGGACTGGTGCTCGGGCTGGGCGGCCACAGCGATCGCGCGGTCGACCAGGCGGTGCAAAAGCTTGGGCAGGTCATCCGCGCCTGCGCCGCCCCTGCGCCCTAACGAGAAAAACGCCTGGCGCCGAACACGCACGCCAACACGCCGGCCATCACGGCGATCATCGCGGGCTGGACGGTTTCATGCAGCACCAGCCCCGCCAGCGCCAGCCCGAAGAAAGGCTGCAGCAGCTGCAGCTGGCCGACGGCGGCGATGCCGCCCTGCGCCAGGCCGCGATACCAAAAGATAAAGCCGATCCAC
Organism: Serratia ficaria; assembly: GCF_900187015.1. Taxonomy (NCBI): domain Bacteria; kingdom Pseudomonadati; phylum Pseudomonadota; class Gammaproteobacteria; order Enterobacterales; family Yersiniaceae; genus Serratia; species Serratia ficaria. The sequence goes on from NZ_LT906479.1 coordinate 4,953,797, forward strand.
ATGCTGAATACCGAAACGTAGATCAGCGACAGCCAGGCCGCGCCGCCGATCGTCGGCCAACCGTTCGGCGCCGTGAGCAGCGCCGCGACCGAGGTCAGCGGCAGAGCGATCGCCAGCGCCCACGAGATCACCTGCCAGCCGCCGAGGCGGCGCGACAACACCGCCCCTTCCGCGTAGCCCAGGCCGCACAGCAGTATCGCCCCCACCATCAGGGCATCGCCCACCCCGGCGCCGCCGCCCCCCTGGCTCAGCGCAAAACCGCCCACCAACAGGGCGCCCAGCACGGAAAACGCCCAAAATGCGGCTTTGGGCCGCTCCCCGCCGCGCAGCACGCCGAAACAGGCGGTCGCCAGCGGCAACAGGCCGATGTAAACCAGCGAATGCGCCGAGGTGGCGTGTTGCAACGCCAGCGCCGTCAGCAGCGGAAAACCGATGACCACGCCGACCGCCACAGACAGCAACGCCGGCAGGTCGCCCCGCCCCGGCCGCGGCTGCCGCGTGAACAGCAGCGCGCACAGCGCCGGCAGGGCGGCGATCACCGCCCTGACCGCCGTCAGGAACAGCGGATCCAGCTCCAGCACCGCCACCCGGGTGGCGGGCAGCGATCCGCTGAAAATAAGCATGCCCAAAAATCCGTTGACCCAGCCCTGAGTCGGGCGCCCTCCCTCTGAACGTGCAAGGCCGGCGACCACGGGCGTTTTTTCTGACTGACCGTTCATTCCGCTACCACTCCGTACGCCTGAGGCATGCCGCATGTCGGCAACCCGCGAGACGCTGTCATATTGAATGAGAAAATCGCGCGCCGGCTAACCGCCCGGCTCCCCTTATTCTTCAGATAAAGCGGTACAGCGACAGATCCGGATAGCGAGATTATCGCCAGACCAGTATCGGCAAGATCCGGCCGATAGCGGCGAAAGAAGCGGGTTTTTACGCCTGTCCTTGGCCGTTTGACCGCGGGCGGCGCGGGTTACCATGGTCGTTTATGCGTCTAGCGGAACAGGACAAGGTTTTTTGCCGTGGTGAAACCCTTTTTACGCAGTGGCAGTTTGGATGATGTGCTTGCCTTGGGCGAAAATGGGCAACCGGTTTATGCCTGCGCGCCGCAGCTGCGGGAAACCTTGCGCATCCGCCAACGGCAGCAGGCCGCCGATTGCCTGGCCATCCCCCAGCCGAACGAGTCCGGCACCCGCATTGACTGGTATGCCCCCTTCCCGGGGAAGGTCACCTCCTGGCTGGCGGCGAGCGACGATCAACGCGCGCAGGCGTTGCGCCGGCTGGAACGCAGCCTGGAGACATTGCGCACCCTGGCGGCGCAGGCGCAGGCGACGGATCACCCCAGCCAGCGTCTGTTCGGCGCCTTGCTGGCCAAGGCGATGCAGATCCCGGACCAAAACCATGTCTACCTGGTCGACGATAAACCGGTGCTGACCTTTTGGGGCTTTATCCGGCCGCAGGCCCAGCGCCAGGACGATCCGCTGGCCTGCCTGCGCCCTGCCGAACCGCCAACGGAAAAAACGGCGCCGATCGCCGCCGCGCCGCGGCCATTAGCGGCACCCGCCGCCCAGCCCGCACCCGCGACTGAAATCATCAGGCCGGCGCAACCTCGCCGGCGCCGTTTTGTCTGGCCTGCGCTGATGCTGGCCGCCTTGCTGGCCGTGGCCGGCTGGCTGAGCCGGCCGCAGGTTCACCCTGCCGTGGCGCAACCCGCGGCTCCGCAGCCCCGCCCGACCGCGCCGGCGTTCAGGCCACGGCTGCCGCTAGCCCACGCGACGCTGATGCCGCCGCCCCCCGCGCCGGCCGCCCAGACGCCGGCGGATAAACATTCGCTGGTGCTGCCCGCCGACGCGGTCAAGGCCGGTTCGACCCGTTTTCTTAACGGCAAATGGCGCGCCACCGTGGCGCTGAAGGATCCCCTGACCGGCAAACGCCCCAGCCTGCAATACCGGCTGAACGGCGGCAAAGGCACCGCCAGCATTACCCACGGCGACGCCGTCACCTGCCGGGCGCCGATCGAGGCCGGGCTGATGCCGTCGGGCAACCTGGTGATCAACAGCCGCGCCAAAGCGCGCTGCAGCGACGGCAGCCGCTACCCGCTGCCGGAAATCGTCTGCAGGCAAAACGATACCGGGCCGGCGGCGTGCAGCGGCCGCTACGGTGCGGATACGGTTTACCCCATGACGTTCAAGCGCGAGAGTAAATGATGCCGGCACCCCTTACGGATTACCCGCAAGCCGTTACGCTGATCCAGGACAGCGGTATTCAGTTTCTGGACTTTGCCCTGATACCGGCCGATGGCGACGTGGCGGGCAAGTTTGTCCGCCAGACGGCGAGCGGCCCGCTGTTGCGCCTGCAGTGGGATGCCGACGGCGAGAAATACCTGTTGCCCGCCCAGCCGGGGCAGGCCGCCGAGGTGGTGCGCCCGGAGTTCGGCTATTCGCTGCAGCAATCGCTGAGCCTGCTGGATAAAATCTGGCTGCCGCTGCCGTTCTTCCGTTACACCCCGTCCGGGGCGTTTTTAGCCGGGCCGGATAACTGGGCGCGGATGCAAATCGCGCAGCTGGACGCGCCCGATCGGGACGGCAATCTGCTGCGGGTGGTGCTGGCCTTCGATACCCGCCTCGCCGCGCCGGGCCAGGAGAGACTGGCCCCGAGCGAGCGCGATCTCGCGACCGGCCTGCACTTCGCTCTGGCCCACCGCAACCATGAGCTGGGCGAGTTTCTCGATCACACCTGGGTGGACGGCTGGCTGCGCGAAGCCTTTACCCAGCGCGCCGCCATGCGGGAACAGCGCGACGAAGCCGCGCTTAACGCCGGGCTGAAAACCTTCGAATATCAAGCGCACTACCTCAATCTGTTGCACATGCTCGGCCACCAGCTGGCGGTGCCGCAGATAAAAATCGTCGGCGCGACGCTGCAGCAGCCGGCGGTCGACGTGGATCTGGTCCTGGACGTCGGCAACTCCCACACCTGCGGCGTGCTGGTCGAGGATCATCCGGAAGAAAACAACGGCCTGAAGCAGACCTATGAACTGCAACTGCGCTCGCTGTCCGCACCGCACTGCGTTTACAACGAGCTGTTCGAAAGCCGGGTCGAATTCGCCCAGGCTTCGTTCGGCAAGGCCCACCTCTCGTTCCAAAGCGGGCGCGACGACGCCTTCGTCTGGCCTGCTATCGTCCGGGTGGGCCGCGAGGCGGTGCAGCTGGCGCAGCGGCGGCGGGGCACTGAAGGCAGCACCGGCATTTCCAGCCCGCGCCGCTACCTGTGGGACGAAGAGCGCTACGCCCCCGGCTGGCGGTTCAACGGCCCGCAAGAGCCGATGGCCGCCGCGGCGCCGCTGACCGGCTTGATCAACGACGAAGGCGTGCCGCTGTCCGCGCTGCCTGCGGCGGAACGTCTGCCGGTATTCGCCGCCCACTACAGCCGCAGCGCGGTCATGAGCCTGATGCTGACCGAACTGCTGGCGCAGGCGCTGATGCAGATCAACAGCGTCGCCCAGCGGAGCAAAATGCCCAACGCCGCCGCTCCGCGCCGCCTGCGCGCCATTATCCTGACCCTGCCTTCGGCGATGCCGAAGCCCGAGCGGGAGATTTTCCGCCGCCGCATGCGGGAAGCCATCGGCCTGGTGTGGAAAGCCATGGGTTGGCACCCGCTGGACGCGCCGTTCGACGGCGAGCAAACCCGCGTTGCGGTGCCGCAGGTGCATATGGAATGGGACGAGGCCACCTGCGGGCAGATGGTTTATCTGTATAACGAAACGCAGATGAACTACGCCGGCCGCACCGACGCCTTTTTCGCCGCCATGGCCAGGCCGGACCGCCCGCCGGCGCCGGGAGAACAGGCGGGCAAAACGTTGCGCATCGCCTCCATCGACATCGGCGGCGGCACCACCGATCTGGCCATCACCCAGTACGCGCTGGACGACGGCGTGGGCAACAACATCAAGATCAATCCGCGGTTGCTGTTCCGCGAAGGATTTAAAGTCGCCGGTGACGATATTCTGCTGGATACCATCCGGCTGTTTATCCTGCCCGCGGTACAGCAGGCGCTCGAAGACGCCGGGGTCGCCGCGCCGGCGGCCGTCATGGACAAGCTGTTCGGCAACGAAGGCCGCATGGACGGGTTTTCCACCCTGCGCCAGCAGGCCGCGCTGCAGATATTCATGCCCGCCGGGCGCGCCCTGCTCTGCGCGTATGAAGATTACGATCCGCTGGACGCCCGCGCCGAGATCGCCGCCAGCCTCGGCGAGCTGTTGCCGCAAGCGCCGACGCCGCAGGTACTGGCGTTTATCGACGGCGAGGTGCAACGCGAAATCGGCGCCGCCTTCGCCATCTTGCAGACCCCGCTGGTGATCCGCCTGGGCGCGCTGCACGCCGCTTTTCTGTCCGACCGGGTCGGCATCGGCCGCTGCCTGCGGCTGCTCTGCGAGGTGGTGGCGCTGTACGCCTGCGATGTGCTGCTGCTGACCGGCCGCCCGGCGCGCTTCCCCGGCGTGCAGGCCCTGCTGCGCCGCCTGCAGCCGCTGCCCGCCAGCCGCATTTTGCCGCTGGAGGGCTACCATACCCGCAGCTGGTATCCGTTTAACCAACGCGGGCGCATCGCCAACCCCAAATCCACCGCCGCCGTGGGCGCCATGCTGTGCCTGCTGGCGAGCGGCCTGCGCCTGGGGAGCTTTTACTTCAACGTCGGCGATTTCCAGCCCTATTCCACCCTGCGCCATTTGGGCATGCTGGACGGCAATAACATGCTGGCGGACGATAACGTCTACTACCGCGACATCGATCTGGACCGCGCCGACTTTACGTTGGATCCCCATGGCCGCTTCCAGCTGCGCGGCCCGCTGCGCCTGGGTTTCCGCCAGCTGGACAACCCGCGCTGGCCGGCATCGCCGCTGTATACGCTCACCATCGCCGATGCCCAACTGGCGCGCAGGCTGGCCGGCGATGCGGTGATCAGCCTGAGGCTGGCCGTCACCGGCAGCGCCGAGCAGGGCGCCGAAGGCGTCGAGATCGCCGAAGCCCTGCTGGACGACGGCACGCCGGTGCCCGCGCACCAGCTGCAATTGAAACTCAATACCCTGGCTGCCAGCGCCTCCGGCGCCGCCCATTACTGGATAGACAGCGGGAGCATTTATACCAGATGAAACCTATCCCCTCCCCCTCGCGGCTCAGCGGCGGCATCCTTCAGGCGATTGACTGGCTGGCGGCGGCGCGGCAAGGCTCCGTCCGCCTGAACCGGGAAGCCGACAGCCTGACGCTGCGCCTGCGGCGCTGCTACAACCGGGCGACGCTGTTGGACCACGCCGCGCAGCGGCCCGTCGCCATCGGCCTCTATGGCCATAACCTCGCCGCCAAAAGGCACCTGCTGGCGGCGCTGGCGCCCGGCGCCGAGCCGCTGGGCGGGGACGCCGCGCTGACGGTGCGCTACGCCGGCTCCGCGGCTCGGGCCTCATCCGCTTACCCGATCGCCATCACCCTGCTTGATGAAACGCAGCTGCTTGGCATGGCGATTGGCGCCGCGTTAATGGACGGGTTTCGCCCCGAGGGCGAAGCGCGCGCCATCGCCGCTCGCCTGCAGGCGCTGGCGCGCCACCGCCAGGCGATGGCCGTTGACGGCATGGACAGCAACGCCGTTGTAGCACTGTGGGACCGCATCCGCCGCCACGGCGGCAAATGGCAACCGGCGCTGGACCGCCATTTCTGGCCGCAGGCCGTCGCGCTGGCGCCCCACCTGAGCATCGACGATCGGGCCCGGCTGTTCGCGCCGCTGTGGGGCGAGGATCCGCGGCTGACGGCGCACTATCGTCAGCTGGCCTATGCGCTGCACGCGCTGGGCTGCAGCGCGCGCCTGCAGGCCCCGGAAGCGGCCTGCGCCCTCGGCGCGTCAGCCAGGGCAACGCTGTCGGTGCTGACGGAGAGCGGTGCCGCGCTAAACGTCTCGCAGGCCGATCTGGCGTGGCTGGCCGCCGAGGTGACGGTGCCCCTGCCCGCCGGCTTGCCGGCCGGGGTTGAGCTGCTCGATATCCCGGCCAGCGCCCACTGCCCGGGGGCCGAGCCGACGCAGCGCCTGCAGCAGGCGAAACGCGCCGATCTGCTGGCGCGCTGCGCCGAAGGGCTGCATGCCAGCCTGCTGCTGATTGCCGACGCGGTCGACCGGCCGCAGGACGCCGGCCGAACGGGCGAGGCGCTCGCCTATTGGGTCGAGCAAACGCAGGGGGAAAGCGCCGGGGTGCGCAGCCGCCGCAAGCCCGGCTTGATCTGGGCCATCACGCCGTTCGACGCGCGCCGGGAAGGGAAGCAACGGCCTGACGACGCCGTTCAGCGTCACGTCGGCGAGCCCGGAGACAGCTGGGCGACGCTGCTGGCGACGGACGAGCGAGACTGCCGCCGCATGGCGGCTTATCTGGCCGAGCAGGCGCGCCCGGCGTTAAAACAGGCGCGCATCCTTGAACGGCGGCAAGAGCTGCGGCGCGAACTGAAAGACAGCCTGCTCGGCAACTGGCTGACCAGCCCGGACCCGCAGCGCGCCCGGCGCCTGCTGCGCGCACTGCAGGCGCAGGCCGGCGCGCATGGCGAACTGCTGGAATGGCTGCTGCCGCAGCGCGATGCGCTGCGCCGGTTGTACCCACAGCCGCAGCCCCTCATGCCCGCACCGGTGGCCGCCGCCCCGCCGTTCGGCGTCGATGTCGACCTGTTCGGCGAGGAGCCCGCCGCCGCACCGGCGGCGCATGGCGGCTCGCCGTTTGCCCAGCGGGTGTTCGCGGAGTGGGTCAATCACCTGCGCAATCTGCCGGATAACGCCCAACTGTCGGCGCTGCTGGGCGTCGACAAACCCCAGTTGGAACTGTTGGCCGATGCCTTGATTACCGCCGCCGGCCGGCTGGAGATTGACGCCGCATTGGAACGCGCATTGGCCGCCGCCGCGGGCGAGGATCGGCAGATTGGCCAGGCGCTGGCGATACTGGGCGATTTCGTCGCCTGGCTGGGCTTCCAGCAACGCGATGCGGCGTCGCGCCCCGCCAGCCGCATCAATCACGGCCGGCCGATATTTAGCCCGCCGCCGCAGCCGGCGATCGACTGGGGCAATCAGCAGCGGTTGACCAAGCTGGCGCCGACGGCGGCCACGCATGCCGCCTTTTATATCTACGACTGGCTGGTCGGCCTGCAAACCCTGCTGGCGGAGAATGCGGCCGCCGCCCCGGCGCTCGAGGCGGCGGCGCGTGCGGCGCTGGAGGAGAGGGTGGCAAGGATGTGCGACGAGGACGGCGCCTGACATGCCGAGTCATTACGCATCCGCCCGAGGATAAAACCCTGCGCCCATTCAGCCTGCAGCAAATCGATCACATCGTACTGCGCGTCGCCCCCTTCAACGAGAGCGCACTGCCGGCGTATTTGCGACGCGGAGCCCGCCGCGGCGCGGGAGCGAGGGCGCTGGCCATCAGCCGTCGACCGCCGCCAGCGCCTGCGCGCAGGCCCAGGCCGAGCTCCAGGCCCACTGGAAGTTGTAACCGCCCAGCCACCCGGTCACATCCACCACTTCGCCGATAAAGTACAGGCCCGGCACCTTGCCGGCCTCCATGGTCTTGGAGGACAGCTCTTTGGTGTCGACGCCGCCGATCGTCACTTCCGCGGTGCGGTAGCCTTCGGTGCCGTTCGGCTGCACCCGCCAGCTCTGCAGGCTGTCCACCAGCGCCGCCTGCTGCGCCGGGTTCAGCTGCTTCAGCGTGGCCTCCGGCAGTTGCCCCAGCGTCTGCAGGCACTCCACCAGCCGCTTCGGCAGGTGCAGCGCCAGGGTGTTTTTCAGGCTTTGGTTGGGGTGCGCCCGCCGTTGCTCGTCGAGGAAGGCCGCCAGATCGAGCGTCGGAAGTAAGTTAATGCTTACATGCTCGCCAGGATGCCAGTAGCTGGAAAGCTGCAATACCGCCGGGCCAGACAGCCCGCGGTGAGTGAACAGGATGCTTTCGCGGAAGCTGACTCCGTTTTCGGCGGTGATCACCGCCGGAACTGAGACGCCGGACAGCGTCTGCAGATGTTCCAGCAGCGGTTTATGCAGGGTAAAGGGCACCAGCGCGGCGCGCGTCGGCAACAGGTTCAGGCCAAACTGCTCCGCCAGCTTGTAGCCGAACGGCGACGCGCCCAGCCCCGGCATCGAAAGACCGCCGCTGGCCACCACAAGTGAGCGAGCGCTTACTTTTTCGCCATTCAGCGCCAGCTCGAAACCCTGTTCGGTTTTTTCCACGCTCAGCACCTCGCTGCGCAGGCGCGTCGTCACCTGGCCCAACTCGCACTCCTTGACCAGCAGCTCGACCACCTGCTGCGCCGAATCGTCGCAGAACAGCTGCCCCAGGGTTTTTTCATGATAGGCGATGCCGTAGCGGTTGATCAGATCGATGAAATCCCACTGGGTGTAACGCGCCAGCGCAGATTTGCAAAAGTGCGGGTTATTCGACAGATAGGCCGCCGGTTCGGTGTACATATTGGTGAAGTTACAGCGTCCGCCGCCGGACATCAGGATCTTGCGGCCCGGTTTTTTGCCGTTGTCGAGCAGCAGCACCCGGCGGCCGAGCTGCCCCGCCTGCGCGGCGCAAAACATGCCCGCGGCGCCCGCACCTATTACTACGACATCAAACTGTTCCACCTGCGCCTCTCTGTATATCCCCCGCATACTTGAAGCCGCAGCCCCTGGCTGGCTGGCCGCAACTCCAATTATTTTGGGTGTAAAAACCACAATCGCGACAAAAGAGCGCCATGTTACGCCGTTTCGCCGCCGGTAACCGCTAAATTCACGGTGGCCGATTGTAAGGCCCCAGCGCCGCCAACGCCATAGTAAGAAAATATTACAGAGGTCAGATGAGCATAACAGGCTGATATTAAATATGTTTGTCACGACGCTGACGTCAATTCGTCATATTTAAATCAAAAAAACGTCATATTTTCCTTTTCCCCGGGCCCGGTTGTCACTGATAATGCGCGGCGTTCATGTCCACAAACCTGGCGTAACGCTTATGCTGCATTTGTTCGCTGGCCTGGATTTCCATACCGGCCTGATGTTAATTCTCGCATTGTTGTTCGTGTTGTTTTATGAGGCCATCAACGGCTTTCATGATACGGCCAATGCGGTTGCTACAGTAATCTATACCCGTGCCATGCGTTCGCAACTTGCGGTCGTCATGGCGGGCTTGTTCAACTTTCTTGGCGTGATGCTCGGCGGTTTGAGTGTTGCCTACGCCATTGTCCATTTGCTGCCTACCGATCTGTTGTTGAACGTCAGTTCAGCACACGGATTAGCCATGGTGTTCTCCATGCTGTTGGCGGCGATCATCTGGAACCTCGGCACCTGGTATTTCGGTCTGCCGGCCTCCAGCTCCCATACGCTGATCGGCGCAATCATCGGTGTCGGTTTAACCAACGCCCTGATGACCCACACTTCGGTGGTGGATGCGCTCAACGTCCCGAAAATGATCGGTATTTTCCTGTCATTGCTCATTTCGCCGCTGGTCGGCATGATGGTCGCCGGGCTGATGGTGTTCGCCTTGCGCCGCTATTGGAGCGGCACCAAGAAACGCCAGCGTATCCACATGACCCCGGCGGAACGCGAAAAGGTCGACGGCAAACGCAAGCCGCCGTTCTGGACCCGTATCGCGCTGATCCTGTCGGCGATTGGCGTCAGCTTCTCGCACGGCGCCAACGACGGCCAGAAAGGCATCGGCCTGATTATGCTGGTGCTGATCGGCGTTGCGCCGGCCGGCTTCGTGGTCAATATGAATGCAACCGGTTATGACATCACCCGTACGCGGGATGCCGTCACCCACCTGCAGCAATATTACCAGCAGCACGGCGACGCGCTGGCGCACGTGGTGTCCCTGACGCCGCTGGTGCCGAGCCCGGATCAGGAAGCCGCGCCTAACCAGCCGGTCGAGTTCCACTGCGACAGCTCCCGCGCCATGCCGGCGATTGAGCTGACGCAGGGCATGCTGAACAACCTGCAGAGCTACGACCAGCTGACGGTAGAACAGCGCAGCCATCTGCGCCGCCTGCTGATGTGCGTCACCGACACTGCGGACAAGGTCGCCAAACTGCCGGAAACCTCCGCGGCCGACCAGCGCTTCCTGAAGAACCTGCGTCAGGATCTGCTGCAGACCGTTGAGTATGCGCCGCTGTGGATCATCGTCGCGGTAGCGCTGGCGCTGTCGCTCGGCACCATGGTTGGCTGGAAACGCGTGGCCACCACCATCGGCGAGAAGATCGGCAAGAAAGGCATGACCTACGCCCAGGGCGTGTCGGCCCAAATGACCGCCGCGCTGTCGATTGGCGTGGCCAGCTATACCGGCATGCCGGTCTCCACCACCCACGTGCTGTCTTCGGCGGTTGCCGGGACGATGATCGTGGACGGCGGCGGCGTGCAAAGCAAAACCGTGAAGAACATCCTGTTGGCCTGGTTACTGACCCTGCCAATCTCGATTCTGCTCTCCGGCGGGCTGTATTGGTTGGCGCTGAAGGTGATTTAAGCCCTTCACAGCATGAGAAAGGCGGCCAGGATGGCCGCCTTTTTTTTGCCCTTCGCCGAGGAAACCGGCGGGAGTCAATACCAGATCATCATCGCAATCAGGCTGATGACCACCAGGCCGCACAGGGCCGAGGTCAGCATAAACTGCCCGCGCACCCGCTCGCAGCGGCGGATAAATTCCGGATCGTGATGCTCGACATAGCGCTGCGCAAAGATATAACGCACCAGCCTCAGTTGCTTGCTGGGCTGCCCGTGGGCGGTGAAGAAACCGCCGCCGTCGACGTATTGGTACAGCAGCGGGTCGCAGCCGCGCAGAACCACCAGCAGCGCACGCAGAGAAGAGTAATACCGCACCATGTTTACCACACACACCACACATAAAGCCCAAAACAGCGCGACGGTACTGATCATGATAGCCCCCTCAAGGCGTGGTTATCCGCGGCAATCCGCCGGGTCCAACCGCCCTACCTCTATACCCAATACTCTGCTGGAGCATACCGCTCCCATCCCCTTTTGCACCGCACGGGCCAGACGCATAACCCACGGCCTCTGAAGAAGGGTCATCGCCACGCAGGCTGCATAGTCAGCGCGATCCCGCCAGAGGAGAAATGATAAGGCCCATATTCATCATTGTAGGTTAATGAAACGCAAACTGGCCTGAGCAGTAGATAAAATTTACCGCAACGCGCCGATTTGTCATCTGCCGATGGGTTATAAGTGATAACCGCGCCGCCGGACGACGCCCGGCATTTTCCACTGCCTGATGGGGGTTTTGGGACTATACTCTGTGTAAGAACGCTTATAATTCAAGCGGTCAGACCGCTCAAGACCGCATAAACAATAGGTTTTTCTGCCGTCCGGGTGTAAAACTGAACGAGTTGAAATGGCAAGATTTTTGATGCGGCGCAGTGTGATCGCCCCAACATATCATTACGTTATCCGAATGATACTATGAAACCAAAAGCGTCAGGCTGGTACATGGAACGCCTGCTAACCCTTTAATCGGCAGTATTATGGAAGGAGTATTCTCATGGCTTACAAACACATTCTGATTGCGGTAGACCTGTCCCCGGAAAGCAAAATTCTGGTGGAGAAAGCCGTATCTATGGCGCGCCCCTACAACGCCAAAGTTTCCCTGATCCACGTAGATGTCAACTATTCCGACCTGTACACCGGCCTGATCGACGTCAACCTTGGCGACATGCAAAAGCGCATTTCCGAGGAAACCCACCAGGCGCTGACCGAGCTGTCGCAGAACGCCGGCTACCCGATTACCGAGACCCTGAGCGGCAGCGGCGATCTGGCGCAGGTGCTGGTGGACGCCATCAAGAAATACGATATGGACCTGGTGCTGTGCGGCCACCACCAGGACTTCTGGAGCAAGCTGATGTCCTCCGCGCGCCAGCTGATCAACACCGTGCATATCGACATGCTGATCGTGCCGCTGCGCGATGAAGAAGAGGCGGAAGATAACTAAGCCTCTGCCGAACCCGCTCGCCAACGCCCGCCCCTCGCGGGCGTTTTTCATTCCGCCTGTCTGATTAATCGCTTGATAATCAACCGCCCCCCGGTGATATAGTCGCTAAAGACACAACATCACTCCCCCGGACATCGCCTATACCCATATTTATAAAAAAAGCGGGGGGACATTTAATGCCAGAAGGAGCTAATCCATGGAACATGCCGTATCGGTCGAATCTTTCCTGTCCTCGCTGCAGCGCCACAGCCCCCACCAACCGGAGTATTTGCAGGCGGTGAGGGAGGTTTTCACCTCGCTGTGGCCGTTTATCGAACGCAACCCGCACTATCGCGAGCAGGCGCTGCTGGAACGCCTGGTGGAGCCGGAGCGCGTCATCCAGTTCCGCGTCAGCTGGGTCGACGATCGCGGCCAGGTACAGGTCAACCGCGCCTGGCGCGTGCAGTTCAGCTCGGCTATCGGCCCCTATAAGGGCGGCATGCGCTTTCATCCGTCGGTGAACCTGTCGATTCTGAAGTTTCTCGGCTTCGAGCAAACCTTCAAAAATGCGCTGACCACCCTGCCGATGGGCGGCGGCAAAGGCGGCGCCGACTTCGATCCCAAAGGGAAAAGCCAGGGCGAAATCATGCGTTTTTGCCAGGCGCTGATGACCGAGCTGTACCGTCACCTGGGGCCGGACACCGACGTGCCCGCCGGGGATATCGGCGTTGGCGGCCGTGAGGTCGGCTTTATGGCCGGCATGATGAAGAAGCTGTCCAACAACACCGCCTGCGTGTTTACCGGCAAGGGACTGTCCTTCGGCGGCAGCCTGATCCGCCCCGAGGCGACCGGCTATGGCCTGGTGTATTTCACCGACGCCATGCTGCAGCGTCACGGGCTGGGTTTTGAGGGCATGCGGGTGGCGGTGTCCGGCTCCGGCAACGTGGCGCAGTACACCATCGAAAAAGCGCTGGAGCTGGACGCGCGGGTCATTACCGTCTCGGACTCGGGCGGCACGCTGGTCGACGAGGCCGGCTTCACCACCGAAAAGCTGGCGCACCTGGCCGAGATCAAAAACCAGCGCTACGGCCGGGTCGAGGATTACGCCCGCGAGCGCGGCCTGACCTATCTGGCCGGCCAACAGCCGTGGGGCGTGCCGGTGGATATCGCCCTGCCGTGCGCCACCCAGAACGAACTGGACCTGGAGGCGGCGCAAACGCTGATCCGCAACGGGGTGAAAGCGGTGGCGGAAGGCGCCAATATGCCGACCACCATCCAGGCCACCGACGCCTTCCTCGACGCCGGCGTGCTGTTCGCGCCGGGCAAGGCGGCCAACGCCGGCGGGGTGGCCACTTCGGGGCTGGAGATGGCGCAAAACGCCGCGCGCCTCGGCTGGCGGGCGGAGAAAGTGGATGTACGTTTACAACATATCATGGCGGATATTCATCACGCCTGCGTGGAATACGGCGGTGAAGGCAAGCAAACCCACTACGTGCACGGCGCCAATATCGCCGGTTTCGTCAAGGTGGCCGACGCCATGCTGGCGCAGGGGGTGCTCTGACCTGCCGACAAGGTGATCTTGTTCACACATCCGTTAAATGTTGCAATGCCGGCGACGACGCCGGCATTTTTTCCCGCTTTGTTCAACGCCAATGGTTGCAATTATGTTATCAATAATCATTTAACATGTTAAATAAATGACTATTTAACGTGGTAAAATTACCACCTCAAAATTATTAAACATTTAATTAACATTAAAACCGTCATTATTTCACTCCAATGTGCGCAGATCACATTTCGTTAACTTCGGTTACGCCCCCCCTTCCATTCCTTTGTAATCTGCATCGGTGGAAAAACCGCCACCCCTACAGATAAAAAAGGTACCGCTAATGAAATTTAACCTCGCATTATTGAATGCATGTGTGGTTTCTGCGTGCATGTTATCGACAACACCTGTTTTCGCCGCTGATAAGTACGAGATCGCCGTGGTCGCCAAAGTGACCGGCATTCCGTGGTTCAACCGTATGGAAGTGGGCGTGAACGAGGCGGCGAAAAAGCTCGACGTCAACGCCTACCAGACCGGCCCTTCCACGCCGGACCCGGCCGCGCAGGTCAAGGTGATTGAGGATCTGATCGCCAAAAACGTCAACGCCATCATCGTGGTGCCGAACGACGCCAAGGTGCTGGAGCCGGTGCTGAAAAAGGCGCGCGACAAAGGCATCGTGGTGCTGACCCATGAATCTCCTGACCAGCAGATCGGCCAGTGGGATATCGAAACCATCGACAGCGAGAAATACGCGCAGGCCAACGTCGATGAGCTGGCGAAAGACATGGGCGGCAAGGGCGGCTACGCGATCTACGTCGGTTCGCTGACCGTGCCGCTGCACAACGCCTGGGCCGATTCCGCCATCAAGTACCAGAAAGCCAAATATCCGGACATGTTCGAAGTCACCTCGCGCCTGCCGGTGGCCGAAAGCATCGACAAATCCTACGCCACCACGCTGGACCTGATGAAAACCTATCCGCAGATGAAGGGCATCATCGGCTTCGGTTCGCTCGGCCCGATCGGCGCCGGCCAGGCGGTGGCCAAGAAGCGCGCCAAGGACAAGATTGCGGTGGTGGGCATCGCCATGCCGGCGCAGGCCGCCCCTTACCTGATGCGCGGCGACATCAAGAAAGCGCTGCTGTGGGATCCGAAAGACGCCGGCTACGCGCTGGTGACGGTGGCGGATCGGCTGCTGCAGGGCAAGGAAGTGACCCAAGATCTGTCGATAGAGGGCCTGGGCAAGGCCGATGTCGATATGGAACACAAAGTGATTCGGTTCAATAAAATTCTGGAAGTGACCAAAGATAACGCCAAATCGCTCGGTTTTTAATTCATTAGCCACACCGGGAAAATCCATAGCGGCTGCGCGTGCCGCCGCTATGCAAACACAGGTTAACGTTATGAACGCATCCCCTGCATTTATCACTCTGGAGAATATCAGCAAGCGATTCCCCGGCGTGCTGGCATTAGACCAGATCAACCTGACGCTAAATATTGGCGAAGTGCACTGCCTGGCCGGGCAAAACGGCTGCGGCAAAAGCACCATCATTAAAATTATCTCCGGCGTTTATCAGCCGGAAAAAGGCGCCAATATTTCGCTGGAAGGCAAATTATTCCACTCCCTGACGCCGCAGCTGTCCGGTTATTACGGCATTCAGGTGATTTATCAGGATCTGTCGTTATTCCCTAACCTGACGGTGGCGGAAAATATCGCCATCCACCGCTACCTGCCCGGCGGCCACTTCTGGGTGCGCAAGCGGGTGATGCGCCAGACGGCGCTGGACGCCATGGCGCGCGTCGGCGTGACCATCGATCCCGACAAGAAGGTCGAAAAACTGTCGATCGCCGATCGGCAACTGGTGGCGATTTGCCGCGCCATCGCCGCCGAGGCGCGGCTGGTGATCATGGATGAACCCACCGCCTCGCTGACGCGCCAGGAGGTCAACGGCCTGCTGCGGGTGGTCAACGAGCTGAAGGCGGCGGGCATCTGCGTGGTGTTCGTCAGCCACCGGCTGGACGAAGTGATGGAGGTCGCCGACCGCATCAGCGTGATGCGCGACGGCAAGCTGGTCGGCACCTGGCCCGCCAGCGAGCTGGACAGCCACGAGCTGGCGTTCCTGATGACCGGCCAACGCTTCCACTACAGCCCGCTGCCGGCGCAGCCGCCGGCCGACAAGGCACCGCTGCTGGAGGTGTGCAACCTCAGCCGCGGCGACAAGTACCGCAACATCAACCTGGCGCTGCGCGGCGGCGAAATAGTCTCGATCGTCGGGCTGCTGGGCGCCGGCCGCACCGAACTGTGCCTCAGCCTGTTCGGCATGACCCGGCCGGACAGCGGCCAGATCAAGGTGGCGGGCCAGCCGGTGCGGCTGCACAACAACCGCGAAGCGGTGCGCCACGGCATCGGCTATGTGTCGGAGGATCGCCTGACCCAGGGGCTGATCATGGAGCAATCGATCTACGACAACACCATCGTCACGGTGTTTGACCAGCTGCATACCCGGCTCGGCCTGCTGGACCACGCCAAGGCGAGCGAGCTGGTCAACCGCTTGATCCGCGATCTGAACATCAAGGTGTCCGACAGCGCCTTGCCGGTGAAAACCCTGTCCGGCGGCAACGCCCAGCGCATCGCCATCGCCAAATGGGTGGCGACGCAGCCGAAGATCCTGATCCTCGATTCGCCGACCGTCGGGGTGGATATCGCCAACAAAGAGGGGATCTACCAGATCGCCCGCGATCTGGCGCAGCTGGGCATGGCGGTGCTGATGATCTGCGACGAGATCCCGGAAGCCTACTACAACAGCCATCGGGTGATGGTGATGCGCAAGGGCGAGCTGATCGCCGAATTTGCGCCGCACCAGAGTACCGAACAACAGATCGCCGAGGTGGTGAATGGATAAGTCATTATTGGCCCGCCTGGCCGGCCGGCACGAGCTCTATCTCGGCCTGCTGGTGCTGGCGTTGGGCGTCGGCCTGAGCCTGGGCACCGACGAGTTTCTGACGCTCGGCAACCTGACCGACGTCGCCACCAGCTACGCCATTCTCGGCATTCTCGCCTGCGGGCTGTTCGTGGTGCTGATCGCCGGCGGTATCGACATTTCCTTCCCGGCGATCACCGCCATCGCCCAGTACGCGATGGCCAGCTGGGTTATCCAGCACGGCGGCAGCTTCCCGCTGGCGTTCGCCCTGGCTGCCGGCGTCGGCCTGCTGCTCGGGCTGGTGAACGGTTTCCTGGTGTACTGGCTGAAGGTGCCGGCGATCATCATCACCATCGCCACGCTCAACCTGTTCTACGGCCTGCTGGTGTACGCCACCAACGGCACCTGGCTGTACGGCTTCCCGGACTGGTTCATGGACGGCATCAACTGGTTCTCGTTCCAGGGCGCCGACGGCTATGACTACGGCCTGACGCTGCCGCTGCTGTGCCTGCTGGCGGTGATTGTCGTCACCGGCGTGCTGATGAACCGCACCCGGCTGGGGCGCCAGATCTACGCCATGGGCGGCAACCGCGATGCGGCGTCGCGCCTGGGGCTGAACCTGCTGCGGCTGCACTTCTATGTCTACGGTTACATGGGGATTTTAGCCGGCATCGCCGCGGTGGTGCAGGCGCAGATCACCCAGTCGGTGGCCCCCAACTCGCTGCTCGGTTTCGAACTGACGGTGCTGGCGGCGGTGGTGCTGGGCGGCACCAGCATGACCGGCGGCCGCGGCTCGCTGACCGGTACCCTGCTCGGGGTGGTGCTGCTGGCCTTCCTGCAGAACGGGCTGACGCTGCTCAGCGTCTCGGCTTACTGGCACCAGGTGTTCAGCGGCGCGATCATTCTGATCAGCATCAGCAGCACCGCCTGGAACGAAAAACGCAAACTGGTCAAGGAGCTATAGCATGACGCAGTTAACCCGTTTGATCCCCAACGATCGGATCATCCGCCTGCAGGGCGCGATCATCATCGCGGTGGCGCTGCTGTTCGCCGGCCTGCTCGGATCGCGCTTCTTCAGCCTTGGCAACTTCCAGTCGATCGCCTCGCAACTGCCGATCCTCGGCCTGCTGGCGCTCGGCATGGGCATCACCATGCTGACCGGCGGCATCAACCTGTCGATCATCGCCGGCGCCAACGCCTGTTCGCTGGTGATGGCGGCGATTATCGTCAACCACCCCGATCAGCCGCTGTTTCTGGCGCTGGCGCTGCTGGCGGGCCTGCTGGTGGCGGTGGCGATCGGCGCGCTCAACGGCGTGCTGGTGGCCTGGGTCGGCGTTTCGCCGATCCTCGCCTCGCTCGGCACCATGACGCTGATCACCGGCCTGAACATCCTGCTGTCCAACGGCGCGGTGATCTCCGGCTTCCCGGCGGCGATACAGTTTCTCGGCAACGGCGCGGTGCTGGGCATCCCGGTGGCGCTGCTGCTGTTCTTGCTGGTGGCCGCCGGCCTGTGGCTGCTGCTGGAGCACACCACGCTGGGGCGCAGCCTGTATCTGATCGGCTCCAACGAACAGGCTACCCGCTTCAGCGGGGTGAATACCGCCCGGGTGCAGGTCGCGGTGTACATCCTGTCGGCGCTGCTCGGCTGGGGCGCCGCGCTGTTGATGATGGCCAAGTTCAACTCGGCCAAGGCCGGCTACGGCGAGTCCTATCTGCTGGTGACCATTCTGGCCTCGGTGCTGGGGGGCATCAACCCGGACGGCGGCTTCGGCCGCGTCCTGGGGCTGGTGCTGGCGTTGATCGTGCTGCAAATGCTGGAAAGCGGCCTCAACCTGCTGGGGGTCAGCAGCTATCTGACCATGGCCCTGTGGGGCGGCGTGCTGATCCTGTTTATCGCGTTACAGAATCGAAAAAGCTAGGTTGCGGACACAACCCTTAGGAGAAAATGATGGCGAGCTATTTTATTGGCGTAGATGTGGGCACCGGAAGCGCGCGCGCAGGCGTATTCGATCTCAACGGCCGCATGGTCGGCCAGGCCAGCCGGGCCATCGAACTGTACCGGCCGAAGGCGGACTTCGTCGAGCAGTCGTCGGACAATATCTGGCAGGCGGTGTGCAACGCGGTGCGCGATGCGGTCAATCAGGCCGACATCAACCCGATTCAGGTCAAGGGGCTGGGCTTCGACGCCACCTGCTCGCTGGTGGTGCTCGACAAAGAGGGCAAGCCGCTGACCGTCAGCCCGTCCGGCCGCACCGAGCAGAACATCATCGTGTGGATGGATCACCGGGCGATAGTCCAGGCCGAACGCATCAACGCCACCAAACACCGGGTGCTGGACTTCGTCGGCGGCATCATTTCGCCGGAGATGCAGACGCCGAAGCTGCTGTGGCTGAAGCAGCACATGCCCACCACCTGGGCCAACGCCGGCTATCTGTTCGATCTGCCGGATTTCCTCACCTGGCGCGCCACCCAGGACGCCACCCGTTCGCTGTGTTCGACGGTATGCAAGTGGACCTACCTCGGCCACGAGCAGCGCTGGGACAAAAGCTACTTCCGGCAGATCGGTCTGGAAGACCTGCTGGAGCACGACGCCGCCAAGATCGGCAGCGACGTCAAGATGATGGGCGAACCGCTGGGCCACGGCCTGACCCAACGCGCCGCCGGCGAGATGGGGCTGATTGCCGGCACCGCGGTCAGCGTGTCGATCATCGACGCCCACGCCGGCACCCTCGGCACGTTGGGGGCCACCGGCGTTTCCGGCGAGGTGGCGGACTTCAACCGCCGCGTGGCGCTGATCGGCGGCACCTCCACCGGCCATATGGCGATGTCGCGCACCGCGCGCTTTATCGGCGGCGTCTGGGGGCCTTACTACTCGGCCATTTTGCCGGAATACTGGCTCAACGAAGGCGGCCAGTCGGCCACCGGCGCGCTGATCGACCACGTGATCCAGTCGCACCCCTGCCATCAGGATCTGCTGGCGCAGGCGAAAACCCAGGGGCAGACCATCTATGAGGCGCTGAACGCCATTCTGCGCCGCATGGCCGGCGAGCCGGAGGACATAGCCTTCCTCACCCAGGACATCCACATGCTGCCCTACTTCCACGGCAACCGCTCGCCGCGCGCCAACCCGACGCTGACCGGCACCCTGACCGGGCTGAAGCTGTCGCGCACCCCGGAAGACATGGCTCTGCACTACCTGGCCACCATTCAGGCCATCGCGCTCGGCACCCGCCACATCATCGAGACCATGAACCACAGCGGCTACCGCATCGACACCATCATGGCCAGCGGCGGCGGCACCAAGAACCCGATCTTCGTGCAGGAGCACGCCAACGCCACCGGCTGCGCCATGCTGCTGCCGGAGGAAAGCGAAGCGATGCTGCTGGGCGGCGCCATGATGGGCACCGTGGCGGCGGGCGTGTTCGACACCCTGCCGGAGGCGATGGGCGCCATGAGCCGCATCGGCAAAACGGTCACGCCGCAGACCAACAAGATCAAACGCTACTACGACCGCAAATACCGGGTCTTCCATCAGCTGTACGACGACCATATGAAATACCGCCAACTGATGCAGGAGGATGCCTGATGCAGCGGGAATGGCAACGCGCCGTTCAGGGGTGGGAAACCTACAGCCGCGAGCTGGCGCAGCTCGGCGATCGCCTCGACGCGCAGATCTGGCAACGGCTGCTGGCGCAGCTGGCGGAGTGTCGCGGCAAAATCGCCGTCACCGGCGTCGGCACCTCGGGCATTGCGGCGCGTAAAATCGCCCATATGCTGGCCTGCGTGGAGCGGCCGGCGGTCTACCTCGACGCCACCGACGCGGCGCACGGCGACCTGGGGTTTTTGCGCAGTGACGATCTGCTGATCCTTATCTCGCGCGGCGGCAATTCCGACGAGCTGACCCGCCTGCTGCCGACGCTGCAGGCCAAGGGGGTGCCGCTGATCGCGGTGACGGAAAACCCCGCCTCCGCCATCGCGCAGGCGGCGCAGCTGACCATCGCCACCGGGGTGGAAAACGAGATAGATCCGTTGAACATGCTGGCGACCACCTCTATCGTGCTGGTGCTGGCGATTTTCGACGCCGCCTGCGCCTGTCTGATGGAACGCAGCGGCTACGGCAAAGAAACCTTGCTGGCGGTGCACCCGGGCGGCGACGTGGGGAAAAGTTTGCGGGAGGGGAACTGAGGGCCCGGCGCGCCGAGCCCGGCGAAGATTACAGCGGCATATAGATATCGAAGCGGTGGCTTTTCGTCAGCGTGGCGGCGTGAGCCGGCACGTTGGCCAGCGGCGGCGCGTAGTCCGGCCGCTTCACCACGATGCGTTTGGTCGCCAGCCGGCGCGCCGGCTCCAGCAAGCCGTCGGCGTCGTCGTCGCTGCCCACCAGCGACTGGAACACCCGCATCTCTTTTTTCACCAGCGCGCTTTTCTGCTTATGCGGATACATCGGATCGAGGTACACCACCTCCGGCCGCGGATCGAGGCAGGCCAGCGCCGTCAGGCTGGAAGCGTGCAGCAGCGTCAGGCGCTCGCGCAGCCAGGGGCCGATTTCCGCATCGCGATAGCCGCGCTGCAGGCCGTCGTCCAGCAAGGCCGCCACCACCGGATTGCGCTCCAGCATCCGCACCCGGCAGCCCAGCGCCGCCAGCACGAAGGCGTCTCTCCCCAGGCCGGCGGTGGCGTCCACCACGTCCGGCAGGTAGCTGCCCTTGATGCCGACCGCCTTGGCCACCGCTTCGCCGCGGCCGCCGCCGAAACGGCGCCGGTGCGCCAGAGTGCCGGTAACGAAATCGACGTAGATCGCCCCAAGCTTGGGCTCGTCGCGCTTGCGCAGCTCCAGCCGCTCCGGGGTCAGCACCAGCGCCATCGGCGCGTCGTCGTCCGAGACCAACTGCCAGCGCTGCGCCAAAATAGACAAGGCGCCGGGATCGGCGCCTGCTTCACACAATAAACACACACTCACGTGGCGGGTTATCCTTTAATGCCGTAATGGCGCAGCATAGCATCCAGCTGCGGCTCGCGGCCACGGAAGCGTTTGAACAGCGCCATCGGCTCTTCCGAACCGCCGCGCGACAGGATGTTGTCGAGGAAGGATTTGCCGGTTTCGGCGTTGAAAATGCCCTCTTCTTCGAAGCGCGAGTAAGCGTCGGCCGACAGCACCTCCGCCCACAGGTAGCTGTAGTAACCCGCCGCGTAGCCGCCGGCGAAGATATGGCTGAAGGCGTGCGGGAAGCGGCCCCAGCTCGGCGAAGGCACCACCGCCACCATTTTCTTCACTTCCGCCAGCGTCGGCAGGATCTGCGCGCCCTTTTCCGGGCGGTATTCGAAGTGCATGCGGAAATCGAACAGGCCGAACTCCAGCTGGCGCAGGATAAACAGCGCCGCCTGGTAATTCTTGGCCGCCAGCAGCTTGTCGAGCATCTCTTTCGGCAGCGGCTCGCCGCTCTGATAATGGCCGGAGATGAACGCCAGCGCTTCCGGCTCCCAGCACCAGTTTTCCATAAACTGGCTCGGCAGCTCGACCGCATCCCACGGCACCCCGCTGATGCCGGAGACCCCGGCGGTGTCGATCTGGGTCAGCATATGGTGCAGGCCGTGGCCGAACTCGTGGAACAGCGTGGTCACTTCGTTGTGGGTGAACAGCGCCGGCTGATCGCCCAGCGGGCGGTTGAAGTTGCAGGTCAGGTAGGCGACCGGCTTTTGCAGCGTGCCGTCGGCCTTGCGCAGGCTGCCGACGCAGTCGTCCATCCAGGCGCCGCCGCGTTTGTTTTCACGCGCGTACAGGTCGAGATAGAAGCTGCCGCGCAGCTCGCCGTTGGCGTCGAACAGATCGAAGAAGCGCACTTCAGGATGCCAGGTATCCACATCCTTGCGCTCTTTGGCGCTGATGCCGTAAATGCGTTTCACCACCTCGAACAGCCCTTCCACCACCCGCTGTTCCGGGAAGTACGGGCGCAGCTGCTCGTCGCTGATCGAGAACAGGTGTTGCTTCTGTTTTTCGCCGTAATAGGTGATGTCCCAGGCTTCCAGATCGTCCACGCCGTGATGCCGTTTGGCGAAGGCGCGCAGCTGCGCCAGCTCCTGCTCGGCCTGCGGGCGGGCGCGCTTGGCCAGATCGCTCAGGAAGCCAATCACCTGGTCCGGGCTTTCCGCCATTTTGGTGGCCAGCGATTTGTCGGCATAGGTGTCGAAGCCCAGCAGCTGGGCCAGTTCGTGGCGCAGCGCCAGCGTTTCCGCCATCACTTCGCTGTTGTCCCATTTGCCGGCGTTCGGCCCCTGATCGGAAGCGCGGGTGGCGAAGGCGCGATACATTTCTTCACGCAGCGCGCGGTTGTCGGCGTAGGTCAGCACCGGCAGGTAGCTCGGCATGTCCAGCGTCAGCAGCCAACCGTCCTGCTCTTTGGCCTGCGCCATCGCCTGCGCCTGGGCCAGCGCGCTGGCCGGCAGGCCGCTCAGCTCGGCTTCGTCGGTAATCAGTTTGCTCCAGCCCATGGTGGCGTCGAGCACGTTGTTGCTGTAGGTCGAGCCCAGCTCGGACAGGCGCGCGACGATTTCGCCGTAGCGCTGCTGTTTTTCCGCCGACAGGCCGATGCCCGACAGCTCAAAGTCGCGCAGCGCGTTTTCCACCGACTTGCGCTGCGGCGCGCTCAGCGTCTCGAACGCCGCGCCCTCTTTCAGGCTGCGGTAAGCCTGGTACAGCCCTGCGTGCTGGCCGACCCAGGTGCCGTATTCGGACAGCAGCGGCAGCGCCTGCTCATAGGCGGCGCGCAGCTCCGGGCTGTTTTTCACCGAGTTCAGGTGCCCGACCGGCGACCAGATGCGCGACAGGCGATCGTCCGACTCCGCCAGCGGCTGACACAGGTTGTCCCAGGTGAACGGCCCCGGCTGCGCGACCACGCGCTCTACCGCGGCGCGGCAGTCTGCCAGCGCGGATTGCACCGCGGGCACGATATCTTCAGGGCGGATCGCCGAAAACGGCGGCAGGGAAAACGGAGTCAGCAACGGATTTGTCATAGGGCAGTCCTGATTAGCGTTGGGGCCCGCCGCAGCGGGCAGGCCTTAAAATGCGTATGAATATCTAACATGGAGCCAGAACAGGGGAAAATCAATGCCCGGCGTTGATAGATAGTGCCTTAAACGGCGCATCGGCGGATCTGCTCGGCCAGCGCCGCCAGATGCGCGTCATCGGCGCGCGCGGCGTCGTGGGAGGACAAATAGCCCTCGTAGCGATCGAAAAACTTCGCCGAGGCCGACTCGATCGGCCGCCACTGTTCCAACGCGGCGGTGCCGTGCATCGGGATCAGTTTGGCATGCACGTGATCGACGCCGAAGCCTTCAAACACCATGCCGCAGCGGCCGACGTCGTCGAAGGCCCGATCGAGCCGCTGCGCCACCCGCTTGGTCGCCAGCATCAGCGCGCTCAGCGCCGCGTCCGGCAGTTCAAAGGCGTAGCTCGGGTAGTGCGCCTTGGGGATCACCACGCTGAAGCCGTCGGTATTGGGGTAGATGGAAAGGAACGCCATATGGGCGTCGTCTTCCCAGATTTTATGGCACGGCACCTTGCCCGCCACCATGTCGCAAAAAATGCAGCTCATGTCGCCTCCTTATCGTCTGCAGTAACGCAGTCCGGTTTTTCCCGGCCAGACAGTTTATACTGTGCAGATTATATGCCTTATTGAAAGCTCCGCCTGCGGAGCGCAAGGAACTGCCACCAGCCATGTTAAGTTATCGCCACAGTTTTCACGCCGGCAACCACGCCGACGTGCTCAAGCACAGCGTTCAAAGCCTGATCATCGAGTCGCTGAAAGAAAAAGAAAAACCCTTCCTGTATCTGGACACCCACTCGGGCGCGGGGCGCTATCAGCTGAGCGGCGAGCACGCCGAACGCACCGGCGAATATCTGGAAGGCATCGGCCTGCTGTGGCAACGCGACGATCTGCCGGAAGAGCTGGCGGCCTACATGAGCGTGGTGCACAACTTCAACCGCTCCGGCACCCTGCGCTACTACCCGGGTTCGCCGCTGATCGCGCGCCAGCTGCTGCGCCCGCAGGACAAAATTCACCTGACCGAGCTGCACCCGAGCGATTTCCCGCTGCTGCGCGGCGAGTTTCAAAAGGACGAACGCGCCAAGGTGCAGCGCGCCGACGGTTACCAGCAGTTGAAATCCCAGCTGCCGCCGGCCTCGCGCCGCGGGCTGATCCTGATGGACCCGCCGTACGAAATGAAGACCGACTATCAGGACGTGGTCAAGGGCATTCAGGAAGGCTACAAGCGCTTCGCTACCGGCACCTATGCGCTGTGGTACCCGGTGGTGATGCGCCAGCAGATCAAACGCATGCTGAAAGAGCTGGAAGCCACCGGCATCCGCCGTATTCTGCAGATCGAACTGGCGGTGAAACCCGACAGCGATCAGCGCGGCATGACCGCCTCCGGCATGATCGTGATTAACCCGCCGTGGAAGCTGGAGCAGCAGATGAACAACGTGCTGCCGTGGCTGCACAAAACGCTGGTGCCGTCCGGCAACGGCCACCATCTGGTGAACTGGGTCGTACCGGAATAAGCCATCCGGGGCGCGGCACGCCGCGCCTTTACCCCGCCTATTGCAGCCATCGACGCAACCTTTGCGACAAACCCACATCAGGCGTTAAACTCTTACCCTCTTCGAATCTCACAACTCATGGAAATCCCAGATGACGAAACATTACGATTATCTAGCAATTGGCGGCGGCAGCGGCGGTATCGCATCGATCAACCGGGCAGCCATGTACGGCCAGAAATGTGCGCTGATTGAAGCCAAGGAACTGGGCGGCACCTGCGTCAACGTGGGTTGTGTACCGAAAAAAGTCATGTGGCACGCGGCGCAGATCGCCGAAGCCATCCACCAGTACGGCCCGGACTACGGTTTCGACACCACCGTCAATGCCTTCGACTGGAAAAAGCTGGTCGCCAACCGCACCGCGTATATCGACCGCATCCATAACTCCTACGATAACGTGCTGGGCAAAAACAAAGTCGACGTGATCAAAGGCTTCGCGCGCTTTGTCGACGCCCACACCGTGGAAGTGAACGGCGAGAAAATCACCGCCGACCATATTCTGATCGCCACCGGCGGCCGCCCGAGCCATCCGGACATTCCGGGCGCGGAATACGGCATCGACTCCGACGGCTTCTTTGAGCTGGACGAAATGCCGAAACGCGTCGCCGTGGTGGGCGCCGGCTACATCGCCGTGGAGATCGCCGGGGTGCTGAACGCGCTGGGCGCGGAAACTCACCTGTTCGTGCGCAAGCACGCGCCGCTGCGCACCTTCGACCCGATGATCGTCGAAACCCTGGTGGAGGTCATGAACGCCGAAGGGCCAAGCCTGCACACCGAATCGGTGCCGAAAGCGATCGTGAAGAACGCCGACGGCAGCCTGCGGCTGCAGCTGGAAAACGGCAAGGAATTCACCGTCGACAGCCTGATCTGGGCCATCGGCCGCGAACCGGCGACCGACAACCTGAACCTGAGCGTCACCGGGGTGAAAACCAACGAGCAAGGCTATATCGACGTCGATAAGTTCCAGAACACCAGCGTCAAGGGCATCTACGCGGTGGGCGACAACACCGGCGCGGTTGAACTGACCCCGGTGGCGGTCGCCGCCGGCCGTCGTCTGTCCGAGCGCCTGTTCAACAACAAGCCGGAAGAGCACCTGGACTACAGCAATATCGCCACCGTGGTGTTCAGCCACCCGCCGATCGGCACCATCGGCCTGACCGAACCGCAGGCCATCGAGAAATTCGGCGCCGACAACGTGAAGGTGTACAAATCCTCCTTCACCGCCATGTACAGCGCCGTGACCCAGCACCGCCAGCCGTGCCGCATGAAGCTGGTGTGCGCGGGCAAGGAAGAGAAAATCGTCGGCCTGCACGGCATCGGCTTCGGCATGGACGAAATCCTGCAGGGCTTCGCCGTCGCCGTGAAGATGGGCGCCACCAAGCAGGACTTCGACAACACCGTGGCGATCCACCCGACCGCCGCGGAAGAGTTCGTCACCATGCGCTGATCCTCGGCGCCGTCGCGCTCGGCAGCATCGCAAGCCAGACGCCTTTGCGTCTGGCTTTTTTTATCTCCGGCCGCCGCCGCATTTTTGCGCATGACAAAAATCCTAGGCGCCCGGGTTTTATCGTTGAGGAGGGCGTTAAAATATTGCCTTTCGCCGATAAAAAACGGCCGGCAACAGCAAGCGCCCACGCCCGTCAATTCGCTCAGCCATCGCCGCCGCCGGCTAAAAATAAACGTTTTTATCATCGATGCGGTAAATCGCAGGCTAAAAAAAACCGCCGCGTTAAATCGTCGCAAACCATTTTATCGCGGGCAAAACATCGCCCTAATATCGGTATTCCCTGGTGCCGTAAAAGCCCTGGTATCGGCTTAAATTCAATAACGCTGCGATCGGCGACCGCTGGACAATAAACGATCAGCGCCCTCTTTTGAATGCATAAAAGCTCATCATTACGATGCATATTTGCATCATGGCAATGTAACTAAAAGTTACCGCCAAAATTAACCCGCGGGTTGCTCGGGCCTGCCGTCGCCGGCAGAAAAAACAACCCGTTGAAAGTAAAGCAGATTTAAACAACTGAATGAGTGAGGATATAGATATAACAAAACGGTATATATGATTAGAAACCTATAATATAAGATACCCTAAAGTTTCCCTGGTGTTGTTGTGTGTCTTTGCCCTATGTTTATAGGGCTTTTTTTTCTTCACCACGCCCATAATCAGGCGAATACAAACCGATAGCGCCCGCATCGCTGGTTTTTCTTTCCTGCAACGATAACTAAAACGTTTCTACTGAATTCGGCAAGGCAAAATGAGCGTCCTATTCACCCAACCAGATTATTTCCCCCTGAGCCACCCTCATCGGCATAGAGATATTCATTGGTAATCAAGCTGTATGCCCGCATCGGGCTTATTTCCCCCCTCACTCTCATTTAAAATCTGCCGCATGATGCCGTCGCCCGTTATATTAAGCTTAACCGCGCCGCCGGGCCGGGATGCGCCGCTGGCCTATTCTTTTCGTGCTCTTTAGCATTCCCTTCGACATAAACCGGCATTTTCTGCCATTATTTTGCCTGATAAATTAGCGGAACCGATAAGTGCATCCGCGCCTCTGGAGAATATTGATGCTGTTCACGCTTTTTAAAAACATCACGTTAGCCTGCATGGCCCTGGTTATCGCCCAGGCCAGCGCGTTCAGCTTCACGCTGGAAGTGGCGGGAAAGATCGACAACGTGACCGACCCGACAAAAAAAAGCTATCTGTTTACCGATAAACAGTTACTGGCCATGCCGGTGCGCAGCATCACCACGTCCACCTCCTGGACCCCGCAGCGCAAGTTTGAAGGCATCGCGGTGGCGGATATTTTGGCCCGCGTCGGCGCCAGGGGCAGCACGCTGACCTTCTATGCGCTGAATGACTATTACATCGACGTGCCGCTGTCCGACGTTGAAAAATACAACATGATTCTGGCCTACAAAATGGACGGGGAAATGCTGAAGATCAGAAACTTCGGCCCGTTATTTTTAGTTTACCCAAGGGACGCCGCAGGGCCTGAGTTGAACTCGCCGTTATACAACTCGCGCTTTATCTGGCAGGTCGACAGGATAGTGATCAAATGAAGCTGACAAGTTTTAAAAGCGGCGGCAGGCTGGCGATCCCGGCCATCTTCGCCGCGCTGTTCCTGGTCGCCTCGACGGTGACGCTGTATTACTACAGCGCCACCCTGTCGAAGAAAGGGCTGTACGCCATCGCCGGCACGCAGGAAAACTACTCCTGGTCGATCGCCAAGTTCTCCATCAAGCTGGCCGAGTTCGAGACGCTGGTCGAACAGCAGAGAAACGCGCCGCGGGTGAACGGCGAAGACCTGCGTCTCAAGTTTGAAATTCTCTATTCGCGTTTTTACGTGTTGGAAACCGTCTCCGAATCTACCCAGCCGCTGTACGCCCAGCCGGGTTACCCGGAGGTGGTCAAGCACATGCGCGAGCAAATGGACAAAATTGACCGGCTGCTGGACAGCCCGCAAATCGACTTTGGCCTGATTTCCCAAGCCATGCGGCAAATCAAGCCTTACGCCATCGAAATGGCCAACCTGACCGACCATGCCGAAGTGAAGCAGCGCACCGCCGCCTATGAAGACTATATCGAGAAGCGGCACATCATTTTCTATGGCCTGGTGATCGTGATGTTTTCGGTGATAGCGTTGATCGCCATCACCCTGATCGTCTTCCGCCAGCAGCGGCTGACCATTCGCCAGCAGGCCAAGGCGATCGCCGCGGAGAAGGCCACCCGCACCAAAAACGCCTTCCTCGGCGCCATCGGCCACGAGCTGCGCACTTCGCTGCAAAGCATCATGTCCGCCATCGACGTGCTGGTGAACACCCGGGTGTCGGCGGAGCATGCGGACACCTTCCAGCGGCTGGAGACCGCCGCGCAGCAGATCGAAAGCCAGATGAAGGATTTGACCGACTACGCGCACCTGGACAGCGGCATGATGGAATTGCGCATCGTGCCGTTTGACGCGCAGAAGCTGATCGGGGAAACCGCCAACGAAATCGCCACGCTGACGCGCAAAGAACAGGTCAAGCTGAGCTGCGAAGTGGAATGCAGCCATCTGCAGGTGTATTCCGATCCGCTGCGTATCCGGCAGATTATCGTCAACCTGCTGACCAACGCCTACAAATATACCGAGAGCGGCAGCATTACCCTGCACAGCTGCCTGCGGCGTCAACCCGGCGGCAGCTCGCTGATTATCGAAGTGACCGACACCGGTATCGGCATCGAAAAAGACATGCTCGACCAGATCTTCAAACCCTTTACCCAGCTGGATCAGTCGCATACCAAGCAGTATGCCGGCGTCGGCATGGGGCTGGCGATCGTGCATGGCCTGGTGACGCTGCTTAACGGCACCATCACGGTCTACAGCGAAGTTAAAAAGGGCAGCACCTTTATCGTCAGCATTCCGGTGCAGGTCAGCGAAGACCCGCAGGCCGGCGACCAGGCTGCGCCGCACCACAACCCGCAGCAAAAACCGCAGCATGTGCTGGTGGTGGACGACAACAAGTCGGTGGGGGATGCCTTTGCGGCGCTGCTGGACAAGCTCGGTTATCAGCATGAACTGTGCGATTCGCCGGAGCGCGCGCTGCAGAAGCTGCTGCGCCGGCCTTACGATGCGCTGCTGCTGGATTTGCAGATGCCGGGCATCGACGGCGCCGCGCTGGCCAAACAGCTGCGCAACCGCCGGGGGCCCAACCGCCACGTGCCGATTATCGGCATCAGCGCCTATACCCCGGAGCAGCTCTCCGCCGAACAGCGGGCGCTGTTCGACAATTACCTGATGAAACCCGTGCGGCTGGATGCGCTGTCAGGCGCGCTGGCCGAGGTATTCCCTTCTACAGATTAAAACAACGCTGCAGGGCGGCTTCTATCACGTGAAGCCGCACCGGCTTTTCATAAGGGCCGAGCACGTCGTACTCGCGCATCGCCTTGGCTATCTCGGATTCGCGCCGGTCGGTGCCCAGCTCACCGGTCAACACCAGCACCGGCGCATCCGGGTTATCGGAGGCGCGGATCACCTCGATGCACTTATCCGCCGTTTCCTCGCCGATCAGCCAGTCGACCACGTAACCGTCGAACAGGCTTTGCTGCAATGCCTGACAAAAACGGCTAACGTCATAGAACGCCACCGCGTTGAACCCGCGGCTGACCAGATATTTCGCCAGCTCGTCGGCCGCCTGATGCGAATCATCCAGCACCGCAATGCTTAACCGCTCGTCTTCTTGGCTGCCGGGACGGATTTCGATCAGTTCGACGCTGTGGCGCTTGCCCGCCGGCGCATCGTCGGTGCGGTAGATACGCCATTGTTGTTCCACCCGCAGCGCGACAAACTCCGATAACCGCCCGGCCGTCAGCTCGTCGCCGATGTGCCCGACGCAGGGAATATCCACGCCGCCGACCACAAAGATGGCATCCTGTGCCATAGTTTGCTCCGGCGCGTCATGTTCGGCATCCATATCGGCGATCGCCGCCGGCGTTTCTCCCAACGCGGCGGCGACGCTGTTGATCTGCTCCAGCGTCCATGGGCTTTGCCCTTTCAGTTTGCGGTGCGCATGCGAAAAACTCAGATCCAAAATGCGGCTGAGCTCTTTGGCATGCTGACGCTTGCCAATCCCGTAATGTAAAAATAGCTCCCTGACCCGGTTTGCAATCGACTGTGAATCGAATTTTTGATGATTGTTATCCATTTGTTCCTTCGATTTTTTTTGCTGATTTATCAGTCGTTTTGATTATTTATGATGAAGAAGCACCTTCTAAAACTAGCATCTCATGCAATTATGCGCTAAAAACGTTGCTTGACATACCATGTTCTATAGTCAAACATGGTATCAAAAGAGACATACAGCAATACACTATAAAAAATAATACCAGATCGTTTTTTGATAATAACCATAATAACACCAGGGAAAACTCATTCCGATTGTGGCTGCTGAAAGGATGTATGCATCAGATCAGCCGGCAAGCAATACTGGATTTGAGCCTTTAGCACCAATCTGTTTTACCCACTTTTGAGCCGGGTTCCGCAAGGATCCCGGTTTTTTATTGTCGTTATCGCCGTCAATTTCCGGCGCCATCATACGTTCTCCTCGGCGGAACGTCACCGCGACAAATAAAAACGGAGCCGGCATGCCGGCTCCGTGGAACAAGATAATCCAGAAAAGCTTAGAAGCGCCAGGTGAAACCGGCGTTGACGCTGTTGTCCTGATGGTTCTGCGACAGCAGCCCGCCGTAGCCCAGCGACAGCGTGGCGTTGTCGTTCACCGCCACCTCCGCGCCGGCCTTCAGCACCATCCCGTCGCGCGATACCGGCACGCTGTTCACCACGAACGGCGCGTTGCCCCCGCTGAAGCGCAGCCCGGTGCCCCGCTCCAGCTCGCCGTACTGATGCTGCCAGCCCAGCTCGCCGCGCAGCGCCACCCGGGTGGTTTTGCCCGCCTGCCACTGGGTGTCCGCCCGCAGCCCCAGCGTCGACACCGTCGCGTCGGTGTGCTGCTTGTCGCCCTGCAGCGCCGCCGCTCCGCCGTCTTCCGCGATGCCGTTGTTCTTGAAGTTGACGTACGCCAGGTTGGCGAACGGCTCCAGGTCCACCCAGGCGGTTTTCACCCCGTAGCCCGCCTCCACGAACGCCTGCTCGGTGCGCGCGCTGTACTTCGCCGTCTCACGATCTGACTGCTGGCCGTAGTTCACCGACCGCGCGGTGTCGATGCGATGCCAGCTGTAGCTGGCCCCGCCCCGCAGCGCCAGCGCCCCCCACTGCTTGCCGCCGTACGTCGCCAGGTGGTAGTTGTCGCTGTCGCCGTTCGCGCCGTAGCCGCCGTCCAGCGAGGTGCGGGTGTAACCGGTCGCCACCCCCAGCCGCCAGTCGTCCGCCAGCGCCGAGTCCAGCCCCAGCAGCACCCCGTAGGTCGACGCCTGATACCCCGTGGCGTTGGCGTCCCCCGACGCATGATCCCAGGCCCCCAGCAACTGCGCCCAGGCGCCGCCCTCGTCCGCCTTGATCTCCGGCGACGCCGCCAGCCCTGCCGCCTGACGCAGCCGCCCGTTCAGCGCCTCGCGCAGGTAGCGGCTGTCGTTCACCAGCGCCGAGGCGATGTCCGCATGGATCTGCCCCGACAGCTGCCGGAACGCCTGCCGCGCCTCACCCGCCGTGCCGCTGGTCAAAATGCTCTCGTACACCGGGTTGCCCGCCGCCAGCGCATCCGCCGCCGCCGCCACCGCGCGCTCGTTCTGCGTCTGCGCCACGTCGGCGAAGGCGGTGTCGTTGCGCCCGACGCTCAGCGTCACCTGGTTCGGCCGGTAGCTCAGGCCGGTGCCGAGGAACAGGTAGTTCGGCGCCACCGCGTCAAAGCGCCCGCTGATCCCCCGCCGGGCGCTCAGGATGTTGTATTCCTGGCCCAGCAGGCTGCGCGCCTCGCTTTGCGACAGCAGGTTGCCGCTGTTCTCCAGCGATACCGCCACCTCGCCGCCGCCGATCGTCGCCGATCCGCCGCTGACGATCCGATCGCTCCGGCCGTTCGGCCCCACCTCCACCGCGTAGCGCGAACCGGGGTCGAAGCCGAGGTCGTTGGCCACGCTGAGGGTGCCGATCGAGTTGCCCGGCGCCACCGTGCCGCCGCGATGCACCGCCAGCGAGCCGACGCTGCCGGCACCGCCGAGGATGCCGCTGCCCTGCACGCTGACGTCCGACGCCAGCGAGCCGTTGACCGCCAGCAGGCCGGCGTTGACCTGGGTCGGGCCGGTATAGGTGTTGGCGCCGGTCAGCACCAGTGCCCCCTGGCCCTCTTTGGTCAGGCCGCCGTGGCCGGAAATGTCGTTGGCATAGACCTCCAGCGCGCAATGAATATCGTCGCACTTCCTGGCGTGCGGCGTGCCCGCATCCACCTCGGCGCCCAATCCCGGAATATTGGCGACAAACTGCGAGGGGCCGTAGGCCACGCCGGCGGGATCCGGGATGCGGAACTCTTCAGGAATATCCTCGACGGTATAAAACATGCCCGGGCCGTTGATCGCCTTGCCCAGGTTGATCATCCCCCAGCCGTACAGCGCGTCGATGCCCGGCGCGCCCATGTCGGTGGCGGTGGTTTTCAGCACGTCGGCAATCTGCGCCGAAGTCATGTACGGGAAGCGTTGCAGCAACACCGCGACCGCACCGGCCACGTGCGGGGTGGCCATCGAGGTGCCGTTCTTGTTGCCGTAGTCCGACACCAGCTGTGCGGGATCCGAGCCGTTGGCCACCGTACTGTAGATTTTGCTGCCCGGCGACGAAACGCAAAAGCTGGCGGTATAGCCGCAGCGGGAAGAGAAAGCGCTGATGCTGTAAGGCACGCGGTTGGTCGACGCATCGTCCTGCGCCACGCTGGCCACCGACAGCCAGTTCGGCGCGATATCCGGCACGAAATAGGCCAGGCCGCTGATCACATCCGGTTGGTTATAGTTGCCGTCGTTGCCGGCGGCGAACAGCACCAGAATATTCTTGCGCGCCGCATCGATCGCTCCCTGATACCCGGCGCCCGCCAGGCTGCCCAACAGCGGCTTGACCTGATCGAACTGTTCCTGCGCATCCTTCAGCTCAAAGTGCAGCGCATCCGGATCCCGCCCGCCGTCGGACAGGATGTCGGGAATGCTGACGCCCCAGCTGTTGTTGATCACCCGTACGCCGTTGTTGATCATCGCCTGCCAGCCGGCGTTGGTGACGGCGCCGTCCAGACCGAGGAACTCGCCGTAGGCCGGGCCGTCGTTGTCGTTGTCGACGCTGATCACCTGCGAGTCGAAGGCCACGCCGTGCATGCCGACGCCGTCGCGGTTGGCGGCGCTGATCCCGGCCACGTGCACCCCGTGGTTGCTCAGCGTTGCCCCGTTGTAGAAGTGGAAAGTACCGTCGAAGTAGAAGCGATCGCCGGCGTTGATTCCCGGCCGGTGCGGATCGGTATAGGCGCGATAGCCCTCGGTGACGACGTTGATCAGCTTGCCGTCACCGGCGAATTCCGGATGACGGTTGACCGGGGTATCCAGGATCCCCACCTTCTGCCCTTTGCCGGTATAGCCGGCGGCATAAGCCTCGTCGGCGTGGATCGCGCCCAGCCCCCAGTTGGCGTTGAACTCATCGCTGCGCCAGCTGGCCGGATCGCCCGCCTTGCCGCCCGGCTCATGCGGCGCAGCCTGCGCGAGGCCGGCCGCCAGCAGCCCGCACAGCAGGGCGTTCAGTTTCCATGACGGCGCCGACGCCGGTTTATTCTTGCCTGCAAGTCTTCTCATTCCCTTACCCTTATTGTTTTAGTAAAACCGCCCCAGACGGTTTATCCGTTGGTTTGTTGCTATCAGAAGCGCCAGGTGAAACCGGCGTTGACGCTGTTGTCCTGGTGGTTCTGCGACAGCAGCCCGCCGTAGCCCAGCGACAGCGTGGCGTTGTCGTTCACCGCCACCTCCGCGCCGGCCTTCAGCACCATCCCGTCGCGCGATACCGGCACGCTGTTCACCACGAACGGCGCGTTGCCCCCGCTGAAGCGCAGCCCGGTGCCCCGCTCCAGCTCGCCGTACTGATGCTGCCAGCCCAGCTCGCCGCGCAGCGCCACCCGGGTGGTTTTGCCCGCCTGCCACTGGGTGTCCGCCCGCAGCCCCAGCGTCGACACCGTCGCGTCGGTGTGCTGCTTGTCGCCCTGCAGCGCCGCCGCTCCGCCGTCTTCCGCGATGCCGTTGTTCTTGAAGTTGACGTACGCCAGGTTGGCGAACGGCTCCAGGTCCACCCAGGCGGTTTTCACCCCGTAGCCCGCCTCCACGAACGCCTGCTCGGTGCGCGCGCTGTACTTCGCCGTCTCACGATCTGACTGCTGGCCGTAGTTCACCGACCGCGCGGTGTCGATGCGATGCCAGCTGTAGCTGGCCCCGCCCCGCAGCGCCAGCGCCCCCCACTGCTTGCCGCCGTACGTCGCCAGGTGGTAGTTGTCGCTGTCGCCGTTCGCGCCGTAGCCGCCGTCCAGCGAGGTGCGGGTGTAACCGGTCGCCACCCCCAGCCGCCAGTCGTCCGCCAGCGCCGAGTCCAGCCCCAGCAGCACCCCGTAGGTCGACGCCTGATACCCCGTGGCGTTGGCGTCCCCCGACGCATGGTCCCAGGCCCCCAGCAACTGCGCCCAGGCGCCGCCCTCGTCCGCCTTGATCTCCGGCGACGCCGCCAGCCCTGCCGCCTGACGCAGCCGCCCGTTCAGCGCCTCGCGCAGGTAGCGGCTGTCGTTCACCAGCGCCGAGGCGATGTCCGCATGGATCTGCCCCGACAGCTGCCGGAACGCCTGCCGCGCCTCACCCGCCGTGCCGCTGGTCAAAATGCTCTCGTACACCGGGTTGCCCGCCGCCAGCGCATCCGCCGCCGCCGCCACCGCGCGCTCGTTCTGCGTCTGCGCCACGTCGGCGAAGGCGGTGTCGTTGCGCCCGACGCTCAGCGTCACCTGGTTCGGCCGGTAGCTCAGGCCGGTGCCGAGGAACAGGTAGTTCGGCGCCACCGCGTCAAAGCGCCCGCTGATCCCCCGCCGGGCGCTCAGGATGTTGTATTCCTGGCCCAGCAGGCTGCGCGCCTCGCTTTGCGACAGCAGGTTGCCGCTGTTCTCCAGCGATACCGCCACCTCGCCGCCGTCGATCGTCGCCGATCCGCCGCTGACGATCCGATCGCTCCGGCCGTTCGGCCCCACCTCCACCGCGTAGCGCGAGCCGGGGTCGAAGCCGAGGTCGTTGGCCACGCTGAGGGTGCCGATCGAGTTGCCCGGCGCCACCGTGCCGCCGCGATGCACCGCCAGCGAGCCGACGCTGCCGGCACCGCCGAGGATGCCGCTGCCCTGCACGCTGACGTCCGACGCCAGCGAGCCGTTGACCGCCAGCAGGCCGGCGTTGACCTGGGTCGGGCCGGTATAGGTGTTGGCGCCGGTCAGCACCAGCGTGCCTTCGCCCGACTTGGTCAGGCTGCCCTGATAGGCCCGCTGCTGGTAAGCCGCCTCGCGCGCCATACCGGTGGCGTACTCGGACTGCTCCTCCAGGCTGGCGTTGGCCGCCAATCCCTGCTGCCAGCCTTTGTCCTGCAGCCGTTGCAACCAGGCGTCGTGCTCCGCCCGATCCTCTTCCCGACGCTGCTGCAGCGCTTTGTCGCTGATGTTATTGCTCCAGGTGTCGGTGATGCCCGCCGGCAGGTTGGCGTCAAAGCTCCCCAGCAGCTGCCCCGGGCCGGCCATGGCGTTTTGCAGGTTCGGCAGGCCCCAGCCGGTGAGGGCGATGGGCGCTTCGCTCATCTGGCCGGCAACCTGCTCGGCGGTGGTGAACAGCACCGACAGCGCCTGCTGATTGGTCATGTACGGGAAGCGCGCCATGATCAGCGCCAGCGCGCCGGTGGCGTGCGGCGCCGCGGCAGAGGTGCCGTTGAACGATGAATAGCTGCCGTCCAGCCCTGTGCTGGTGACAATGGTCGGCGCCGCCACGCACCAGTATTTCGCCGCACCGCACTGGTTGTAGATCTGGCTGCCGTTCTCGCGCATGCCGCTGACCGCCAGCCAGTGCCCTTCCAGCTCCGGCCGGAAATACGGCAGGGCCGATCGCACGCTGGCATTCCGGTAGCCGCTGTTGCCGGCGCTGAATACGTTAATCACCCCTTCGCGCGACACTTTCGCCGCCGCATCCAGCCAGGTGATTTTGCCGAAATGCTGGGCGTAGGCCGCCTGCAGGCCAGCCAGCGTGTCGTAGGAAACGTCCTTGGGCTGGCTGCCCCAGCTGTTGTTGATCACCCGTACGCCGGCGGCCTGCAGCGCGTTGTATACCGCGGTGAAATAGTTGGCGTCCGGCCCGGGGCCGAACAGGAAGCCGTCGTTCTGGTTGGTGTTGCCGACGTAAATGTCGGCTCCGTAGGCCACGCCATGCATGCCCGCGCCGTCGCGGCTGGCGCCGATGACCCCGCTCACCTTGGTGCCGTGCGAATCGTTATTGTCGTTTTTCTCCCCCGACACGCTGAAGGCGGCGCCGTTGAGGTCGTTGCCGCTGGCGGTGACCGAATGGAAACGCGCCGGATCGAATTCCGGGTGCGCGCTGTCGAAACCGGAATCCAGGATCCCGATGTTCACCCCGGCGCCGTTGACGCCCTGCGCATAGGCCGCATCGGCATGCATGCCGCCCAGCCCCCACCCGGTTTGAAACTCCGGCGTACGCCAGCTGGCCGGATCGCCCGCCTTGCCGCTTTCGACGTAGGGACCGGCCTGCGCATACCCCGCCAACGCCATGCAACACACCAGCGTTTTCAGCCGCCATAGCGAACGCTGAGCGCCGCCCCTGTTATCAAGCCCCGTAGTTGCCATTTCCTTACCTTTTGATGTTTTAACGGCCGTCAGGAACGCCGGGCCGCCATAAGCAGGATGTGAAAAAGGAACCGTCCGCAGACGGTTCCTGTGCAAGGATTGAGATACGTTGGATCAGAAGCGCCAGGTGAAACCGGCGTTGACGCTGTTGTCCTGGTGGTTCTGCGACAGCAGCCCGCCGTAGCCCAGCGACAGCGTGGCGTTGTCGTTCACCGCCACCTCCGCGCCGGCCTTCAGCACCATCCCGTCGCGCGATACCGGCACGCTGTTCACCACGAACGGCGCGTTGCCCCCGCTGAAGCGCAGCCCGGTGCCCCGCTCCAGCTCGCCGTACTGATGCTGCCAGCCCAGCTCGCCGCGCAGCGCCACCCGGGTGGTTTTGCCCGCCTGCCACTGGGTGTCCGCCCGCAGCCCCAGCGTCGACACCGTCGCGTCGGTGTGCTGCTTGTCGCCCTGCAGCGCCGCCGCTCCGCCGTCTTCCGCGATGCCGTTGTTCTTGAAGTTGACGTACGCCAGGTTGGCGAACGGCTCCAGGTCCACCCAGGCGGTTTTCACCCCGTAGCCCGCCTCCACGAACGCCTGCTCGGTGCGCGCGCTGTACTTCGCCGTCTCACGATCTGACTGCTGGCCGTAGTTCACCGACCGCGCGGTGTCGATGCGATGCCAGCTGTAGCTGGCCCCGCCCCGCAGCGCCAGCGCCCCCCACTGCTTGCCGCCGTACGTCGCCAGGTGGTAGTTGTCGCTGTCGGCATTCGCGCCGTAGCCGCCGTCCAGCGAGGTGCGGGTGTAACCGGTCGCCACCCCCAGCCGCCAGTCGTCAGCCAGCGCCGAGTCCAGCCCCAGCAGCACCCCGTAGGTCGACGCCTGATACCCCGTGGCGTTGGCGTCCCCCGACGCATGGTCCCAGGCCCCCAGCAACTGCGCCCAGGCGCCGCCCTCGTCCGCCTTGATCTCCGGCGACGCCGCCAGCCCTGCCGCCTGACGCAGCCGCCCGTTCAGCGCCTCGCGCAGGTAGCGGCTGTCGTTCACCAGCGCCGAGGCGATGTCCGCATGGATCTGCCCCGACAGCTGCCGGAACGCCTGCCGCGCCTCACCCGCCGTGCCGCTGGTCAAAATGCTCTCGTACACCGGGTTGCCCGCCGCCAGCGCATCCGCCGCCGCCGCCACCGCGCGCTCGTTCTGCGTCTGCGCCACGTCGGCGAAGGCGGTGTCGTTGCGCCCGACGCTCAGCGTCACCTGGTTCGGCCGGTAGCTCAGGCCGGTGCCGAGGAACAGGTAGTTCGGCGCCACCGCGTCAAAGCGCCCGCTGATCCCCCGCCGGGCGCTCAGGATGTTGTATTCCTGGCCCAGCAGGCTGCGCGCCTCGCTTTGCGACAGCAGGTTGCCGCTGTTCTCCAGCGATACCGCCACCTCGCCGCCGCCGATCGTCGCCGATCCGCCGCTGACGATCCGATCGCTCCGGCCGTTCGGCCCTACCTCCACCGCGTAGCGCGAGCCGGGGTCGAAGCCGAGGTCGTTGGCCACGCTGAGGGTGCCGATCGAGTTGCCCGGCGCCACCGTGCCGCCGCGATGCACCGCCAGCGAGCCGACGCTGCCGGCACCGCCGAGGATGCCGCTGCCCTGCACGCTGACGTCCGACGCCAGCGAGCCGTTGACCGCCAGCAGGCCGGCGTTGACCTGGGTCGGGCCGGTATAGGTGTTGGCGCCGGTCAGCACCAGGGTGCCGATGCCCTGTTTGGTCAGGCCGCCGTGGCCGGAGATATCGTTGCTCCAGACGTCCAGCCCGCAGTGAATGTCGTCACAGACGCGCTCGGTCGGTTGGCCCTTATCCAGCACCGCGCCGATACCCGGCAGGTCCACCACGAACTGTTCCGAGCCGTAGGCGCCGCTGACGCGAAACTCTTCGGGAATATCCTGCTCGGTAACCAGCATACCCGGGCCGTTGATCGCCTTGCCCAGGTTGATCATCCCCCAGCCGTACAGCGCGTCGATGCCCGGCGCGCCCATGTCGGTGGCGGTGGTTTTCAACACTTCCGCTACCTGTGCGCCGTTCAGGTAAGGGAAGCGCTCCATCAGCACCGCAATGCTGCCGGCCACGTGCGGCGCCGCCATTGAGGTGCCGCTGTATTTGGCATAGCCGGTGGTCAGGTTGTCCGTGCTGTTGCCTTCGATCACCGAACTGTAAACCTTGGTGCCCGGTGCGGCGACGCAGAAGCTGGCGGTGTAGCCGCAGCGAGAGGAGAAGGTACTGATGCCGTAGTCGCCGGTGTTGTTCGGATCCTCCAGGCTGGCGACCGACAGCCAGTTCGGGGCGATATCCGGCACGAAATAGGCCAGGCCGGCCATGGCGTCCGGGTTGTTCAGGTTGCCGTCGTTGCCGGCGGCGAAAATGGTGACGATGCCGCTGCGCGCGGCGTCAATGGCGCCCTGATAGGCGCCGCCCGGCTTGGTGCCGAGGATCAGTTTGATCTGATCGAACTGCTTTTGCGCGTCGTCCACCGTGAAGTGCGGGTAGGCCGGATCGTCACCCCCCTTGGCGAACTTCTCGGTAATGCCGATACCCCAGCTGTTGTTGATGATGCGCGCGCCGCTGGCGATCAGCGCATCCCAACCGGCCTTATACACCGCGCCGTCATTGCCGAGGATAATGCCGTCTTCCGGGCCGGGATCGCCGTTCTCGGCACTGATGATCTGGGCGTTGAACGCCACGCCGTGCATGGCGCCACCGTCGCGGCTGCCGGCGGCGATGCCGCCTACGTGGGTGCCGTGGGAACCGAGCGTGCCGTCGGAATCCACGCTCGGCGTGCCGTCATAGATGAAATGATCGCCTTTTTTCACCGGAATATAGGGATCGGTATATTCGCGGGTGCCTTCGGTAACCAGGTTGATCACTTTGCCATCGCCGACGAACTCGGGGTGTTTGGCATAAACCGGCTGATCGAAAATGCCAAGTTTTACGCCTTTTCCGGTATAACCGGCGGCATAGGCCCGATCGGCATGGATCGCCCCCAGCCCCCACTCGGCGTTGAATTCGCCGCTGCGCCAGCTGGCCGGATCGCCGGCTTTACCGTTCTCTATATAGGTTGCGGCCTGTGCGCCGCCGATGGTGGTCAGACACAACAACATGGCGCTCCAGCGCGCGCGATGCACCCCAATCTCAGGCCAGCCGAAGGCCGCCCGAGCAGGCTTGACTCCTCTACGTGTATTTCCCATCCCAGATACCGTCCATTGTTGTTTGCAAATGTTTTATTGGTTTTTTGTGTAACAGTTTGGTAACACCAAATAAATAAAGCACAACAATCTGAAGTGCGCCTAATGTGTCAAATAGGCAACGAGCGGCAGCAGGAGAACCAACGTCGATAAAATGGGGTGCAACCGATAAGCGTTGGCGATGGCTTGCCATTCAGGGAGGGGGCATTTCGCGCCCGGTAATAAAATAAATTAATCAAATGATAAGTATGGAAATAATGACAAAAAAGGCCGCATGGGATCCCCACCTGCGGCCGATTTCAAATTGCTTGCGAGGCTCTTTTTATCGCTTTTAATTATAACTTTTGCCAATATTAACTCAGTGAAATATGCTGAGTTTTACCGCCGCACTCGGCAAAAAATGGATTATCCTGCTGATGTTTTTTTGCGGTCCATCGCATCCTCTTCGGCCTGGCGAATAATGGCTTTGGCCATCCATTGCGTCACCTCCTGAATGCCGTCAAGTTCGAGTCCCCAGATGTCTTTCAACACCAGGAACACTTCCGAACCGTAAATCAGCGAGAAAGAATGAATCACCCGCTGCAGCGCATCAGCCGGCAGTTTATCCTGCAGCGGCTCGACCGCCAGTTTAAGCAGCCGCTTGCGATTGCCGCGCACCAGTTTCTCGCCCGGCGTCGCATTGGCCCACTGCTGCAAAGACAGCTGCAGCGCGGCGCGCAGGGCGCCCTCATGCCGCTCCATCTGCGGGTACGCAAAGGCCAACAGCTGCTGAATGCGTTTCAAGGCGTCATTATCCTGCGGCCGCCATTCCAGGATCGGCCCCAGGCTTTCCGCCACCACGGCGGCGATCAGCGCGCTCTGGGTAGGGAAATAACGGTAAGCGGTGGCGCGCGATACCTGCGCATGCGCAGCCACTTCGGTAATGGAAGGAAAAGCGCCTTCGTTATACAGCGCCATGGCGCTGGTCAGCAACAGACGGTGGGTTTTCGCCCGCGCCGAAGTCAAAGACTCCTCCGGCTTCTCGGGAAAGGCAGTTATTGGCACGGCAACCTCATACTTCTTCGCAACGCTTCGCCCCGGCACAACATGCGATAGCCTTCAGGCCGGCAGCATAAAAAGCCCAAAAATGAGATCGGCGTCTCATTATGGGCGTAATGCGCCTTGCAAAAATGATACTGCCGTCTCATTATGTAGATACATTAATCATTCTAACTTAACAGGCCAACGCCAGGGCCCCCAATGATTAAGTAACATTATAATTTTATACATAAAAATAAGAAACACCCAGGAAAAGACAATGATTAATACTTCAAATTTTGTCTATATTGCTACCACAGCAGATACCAAAGGACAAGAGCTGGAGTATGTTCGTCAGGCCATCGCCGCCCTCGGGTTACCCACGGTCACCGTTGATATTTCCACCCGCCGTCCCGGCGCAGACTCTGCAACCGACATCAGTGCAATAGACATCGCCGGCCATCACCCTGACGGGGCCGCCGCGGTATTTTGCCGCCATCGCGGCCAGGCGATCGCCGCCATGGCGCTCGCCTTTGAGCGCTTTATGCTAACGCGCAACGATATCGCCGCCGTGCTTGGCCTGGGCGGCTCCGGCGGCACGGCTATCCTCACCCCGGCGATGCAGCAGCTGCCCGTCGGCCTGCCCAAACTGATGGTCTCGAGCATGGCGTCCGGCGATGTGTCGGCGTACGTCGGCACCAGCGATATCGCCATGCTGTATTCCGTGACCGATCTCGCCGGATTGAACCGCATATCCCGCCGGGTGCTGGGCAATGCGGCGCGCCAGATTGCCGGCGCGGTGCGCTTTGCCGGCGATGCCGATGCAGACAGCAAAGCCGCCGTGGCCCTGACCATGTTTGGCCTCACCACGCCCTGCGTTAAAACCATCGTCGCCGCCCTCGAGCCCGATTGGGATTGCCTGGTGTTCCACGCCACCGGCAGCGGCGGCAGAGCGATGGAGAAACTGATCGACAGCCGTTTATTGAATGCCGTGCTCGATCTGACCACCACCGAGGTGGCCGACTATCTGTTTGGCGGCGTGCTGCCCTGCAGCGGCGACCGCTTCGGTGCCATCGCCCGCACCGGCATTCCCTGTGTGTTGTCCTGCGGCGCGCTGGACATGATCAATTTCGGCTCGCCGGCCACCGTGCCGCAGCGTTATGCCGGGCGCCTGCGCCATCACCATAACCCGCAGGTCACCCTGGTGCGCACCACGCCGCAGGAAAACGCCCGGCTTGGGCGCTGGATCGGGGAAAAACTGAATGCCTGCGCGGGCGAAGTGCGCTTCGTGATCCCGGGGGGCGGCCTTTCCGCCCTGGATGCCCCTGGCCAACCGTTCTGGGACCCGCAGGCATTGGCCGCCTTTGTGCAGGCGCTGGAGCGCACGCTGCAGCCCACCCATCAACGGCGGCTGGTCAAAACGCCCTATCATATTAACGATCCGCGCTTCTCGCAGGCGATTGTCGAGCAGTTTCGGCACATCGCCGGCGCGCCAGAGCGGGCGATTATTTAACGGCATCCGGTTAATAAAAAACAAAAGGGCCAGATTATTCATCTGGCCCTTTTTTACCACCGGAATATATTATTGCTCAGTCGCCATTTGCGATTTCATTTTATTCATGTGGTCCATCATTTTTTGTTCGCGTTTCTGATAATTCTCATTGTATTGTTTTTTCTGCTCAGGGGTCAGCAGGTTATACATCTTATTTTCCGCCTTGGCGCGTTCCAGCATGCGTTCGGACTGCGCTTTGCTGATGGCGTCAATTTGCGTTTTCGCTTTCGCTTCATCGAAGCTGTCGGAAGCGACCAGGTTATGCAGCGCCTGGCGGTCCTCTTTCATGCCCGGGCCGCGCTTCTGATGCGACTCTTTCATGATGTCGCGCATTTGCTGGCGCTGTTGTTCGGTCAGGTTCAGACCGGCGAACGGGCCGCCTTTGCCTTCACCTTTATGATGCATCATCTTCATCGGCGCGGCGTCCGGCGCCGCCGTGGTGTCTGCGGCGAAGGCCATAGAAGCAGAACCCAAAGCCAGAGTAGAAGCGACAAATAAAGCGGTCAATTTACGCATAATCATTTCCTTTAAAAATTATTCTTCATCGGGAGCGCTGTACATTAACAGGCTCATCGTTCGTCGGAGATAATAATAGGCTGATAAACTTAAAGTAATGCGATGCAGTGTAAACTTTTTAAAACCCGCGACGGCTTTATTCGCCAATTATGAGAAAATTATGGAGATGGCGCTTATTCAGTGGAAATTTTGATTTCCTGACGAAAGTAATATCCCCCCTATCAGGGTATTTTGGTTCACCGCCGTCGCCTCTATAATTTACGTTCGCGCATTGCAACCGCTCGTCAACGGCTTTTCGGCTCCCGCGTGAGGCCCGTCGGCGATAATTTGGCACGGCCATGGCTTCTGTTTCTACACTTTAAGACAGCCGGCGATCAAGCGGCGAGTACAACGCAGAACTAATTATTGCTTATATAATAGTTTCACCACCCATGCCCGCCTGTGAAAAACGTGTTATATGATGGAGATACGCACACTGCGGCCACCAACGGGCCATAAGTCCGCCGCGACGCTCACCGCGCAGACCGGCCGCCCGCGCTCTTTTGAGGAATAATCATGTTCGCAGACCAAGGCCCTATGCTTCTTAACGCGCATTTCGGCACCAACAGCCCCTACTGGCGGTTGGCGTTTGACAGCAACGCCCTGGAACTGTCCGCCGTCAAAGGAAAAGCCCACCTGGCGGTGGCGCTCAGCGCCATGCAAGCGGCAAAAATCCGCCGGCTGAGCGGCGTTACCGCCAGCCTCGACCTCAGCATTACGCTGGCCGGCGAACAGATACACCTGCATCTGGTGGGAAGACGCGTCAACAAGCTGGAATGGGCCGGCACCGCCTCCGCCTTCAGCGATACCCAGTCGGTAGCGCGTGACCTGGTGCACGGCCTGTCCTTCGCCGAACAGGTGGTCTCGGAAGCCAACTCTGTGATCGTGATTGTCGATCAGCACGGCCGCATTCAACGCTTCAATCGCCTGAGCGAGGAATATACCGGGCTGCATGAGCATGACGTGATCGGCAAAAACGTCTTTCAGCTGTTCATGAGCCCCGAAGAGGCCGCCGCCTCCAGGCGCAACATCGCCGGTTTCT
The DNA here is from genome assembly GCF_900187015.1 of Serratia ficaria. Taxonomy (NCBI): domain Bacteria; kingdom Pseudomonadati; phylum Pseudomonadota; class Gammaproteobacteria; order Enterobacterales; family Yersiniaceae; genus Serratia; species Serratia ficaria. Next base: position 4,998,513 of record NZ_LT906479.1, read on the forward strand.
TTCGCAACGGCTCCTCCTACGAGGTGGAGCGCTGGATAAAAACGGTCAAAGGCGAGCGGCTGTTCCTGTTTCGCAACAAGTTCGTCCACAGCGGCAGCGGCAAAAACGAGGTGTTCCTGATTTGCTCCGGCACCGACATCACCGAAGAGCGGCGCGCGCAGGAGCGGCTGCGGGTGCTGGCCAATACCGATATCATTACCGGCCTGCCCAACCGCAACGCCATCCAGGATAAAATCACCCGGGCCATCGCCAACCGCCAGGACGACAACGTCGGGCTGGTGTATCTCGATCTCGACAATTTCAAGAAGGTGAACGACGCCTACGGCCACATGTTCGGCGACCGTCTGCTGGTCGAGGTCTCGCTGGCGATCCTCGGCTGCCTGAGCCCGGACCAGGTGCTGGCCCGGCTGGGCGGCGACGAATTCCTGGTGCTGGCGCAGCAGGCCAACCGCGAAATGCTGCAAACCCTGGCGCAGCGCATCATCGATCGGCTGAAAACCCCCTTCCGCATCGGCCTGATCGAAGTCTATACCGGCTGCTCGATCGGCATCGCGCTGTGCCCGGAGCACGGCAACGATCTCGACAGCCTGATCCGCAGCGCCGATACCGCCATGTACGTGGCCAAAGAGCAGGGCAAGCGCACCTATACCGTGTTTTCGCCGGAAATGAACAGGCGCGTCGCCGAATACATGTGGCTGGACACCAACCTGCGCAAAGGGCTGGAGCAGAACCAACTGGTGGTTTATTACCAGCCGAAGATCGACGCGCGCAGCGGCGAAGTGCACAGCGTGGAGGCCCTGGTGCGCTGGGATTCGCCGGAGCGCGGGCTGATCCCGCCGCTGCAGTTCATCTCGTACGCCGAGGAGTCCGGGCTGATCGGCCCGCTGGGGCAATGGGTGCTGCAGACCGCCGCCGGGCAAGCGGCGCAGTGGCAGCGGCAGGGGCTGAACCTGCGGGTGGCGGTCAATCTGTCCGCCCGGCAGTTGGCCGACGACGGCATCGTCGACGCGCTGATCGGCATGTTGCATCACCATCGGATGACGCCCTGCCTGCTGGACTTCGAGCTGACCGAAAGCAGCCTGATTGAAGACGAAGCGCGCGCGCGGGCGTTGATCACCCGGCTGCGTGAGTTGGGCGCTCAGGTGCATCTTGACGATTTTGGCACCGGCTATTCATCGCTGGCCCAGCTGGCGCGCATTCCCCTGGACGCCATCAAGCTGGATAAAAGCTTTGTGCGCGGGGTAGACGCCAACCCGGTGTCGCAATCGCTGGTTCGCGCCATCGTTGCGGCGGCGGAGGCGCTGGCATTCAGAGTGATCGCCGAAGGCGTGGAGACCGAAAGCGAAAACCGCTTCCTCGACGAGGTCGGCGTGGATGAAAAACAGGGCTTCCTGTTTGCGCGGCCAATGCTCCCGGCGCAGCTGGAACATTGGCTGCGGTCATATCGCCCGCACACCCCCTCAGCGTGATGCGGGCGAGTCAAGGTTAGCCGGCACGCCGCAGGTTGAGCGTATGGCGGTCCTGCAGCATCACCAGCCGTTCAATGTAGGCGCGGTCCTTTTCCTCGATGGTGAAGGCGGAATGCACCCAGTCCTCGGTGATATCCATCAGCTCGGAGCGCGTCAGCTGCAACACCCGCTGGCGCGCGCGCAACATGGCGCGCATGCCGTTCAGCCTGGGCCGAATGGTGTCGATAAAGGTGCGGGTGGCCACATAGGCGTCGCCGGGCTGGAACAGCTGATCCACCAATCCGCGGCTTTCAAACCATTCGGCGGTGTGCGACTCGCCGCCCCAGATCAACTCCTCCGCCAGCCGCATGCCGGCCTTGCGCGCCACCAGCGAATACCCGCCCATGCCGGGGAACAGGTTGAAGGCGATCTCCGGGAAGCCCATGCGCGCGTTGTTCTGCGCCAGCACAAAATGGTGCGCCAGCGCCGCTTCGAATCCGCCGCCCAGCGCGCTGCCTTCGACCATCGCGATGCTCACCGCGCCGGTGTCGAAACCGCGCGCCGCCGCATGCACGCAATCGATGCAGGCGCGAGCATAGGCCATCATCGCCTCACGCTTGCGGTTTTTGATCGCCTCGGCGAAGAACTGCAGGTCGCCGCCGACGTTGAACATGTTCGGCACCAGTGAACCGGTAACCCAAAAGTCGAACTGCAGCGATGACTCTTTCGCCGCCTGCGCCAGCGTCATGATGTCTTCAATCAGCGCCTGATTGAAGCACGGACGCGGCTCGGCGCGCAGCAGCATCCACATGATGTGCCGCTCCTCCTCGTAATAGGCGGAGATCTGCGTCAGGTTGCCCGCTTCGGTAAACGGACGACAGGTGGGGTGATTAAGTAATTTCATATGACCTTCCATTTCTCTGTTGATAACCGGTGAAACCGTTCCAGCCCCTACGGCTGCGGCGGCGCGACGGACGATAAACCGCCGCGCCACATCATGAGTAAACGCTTTCTCTTCGATGAAACAGATAAAAATTGGCGGGTAACGAGTGAAAAAAACCGCGCCGGGACTGGGCTCGCATAAGAATTTTACCTATCGGCCACCCCCGGCGTTTCATGCCGCAGGCTAACGCGCTAAGCTCGGAAATGCCCCCTTTGCCGCGCCGGGCGGCCAAATCGCCGGGCGTTTTGGCTATAATCAAATTCGAGACATGCTATTTATCGTTAAGGAAATCGTGAAGTAATGCCTACAGGACCAGATAAAGAACGCCGTCAGCCGCCGCAGGAACAGCAGCCCAAGCCGCTTATCGCCATCAAAACCGGCCATGAAAAGATCGACCGCCGCATCTCCGGTTTTTCACGCCTGGTGGAGCGCATCAAAGCCTGGCCGAGCATCGCGCATTTGCTGCGCGCCGCCGAACGTTTCAACGATCGCCTGGGCAGCCAGTTCGGCGCAGCCATCACCTACTTCTCCTTCCTGTCGCTGATCCCCATTCTGATGGTGTCGTTCGCCGCCGTGGGCTTCGTGCTGGCGTCCAATCCCGATCTGTTGGCCAGCCTGATCAACAAGATGGTCGGCAGCATCAGCGATCCGACGCTCGCCGGCACGCTGAAGAACACCGTCAATACCGCCATTCAGCAGCGCACCACCGTTGGGCTGACCGGTCTGGCGCTGGCGCTGTATTCGGGCATCAGCTGGATGGGCAACCTGCGCGAAGCGATCCGCGCCCAGTCGCGCGATGTCTGGGAGCGCAACCCGCAGGACCAGGAGAAAATCTACTTCAAGTACACCCGCGACTTTATCTCGCTGACCGGCCTGGTGGTGGCGCTGATCGTCACGCTGTCGCTGACCTCTATCGCCGGTTCGGCGCAGGCGGCGATCGTCAAGGCGCTGGGGCTGGACGGCATCGAGTGGCTGCGGCCGGCGATGACGCTGATTGCGCTGTCGATCTCCATTTTCGCCAATTACCTGTTGTTCTTGTGGATCTTCTGGATGCTGCCGCGCCATAAGCCGAAGAAAAAAGCGCTGCTGCGCGGCACGCTGTTGGCCGCCATCGGCTTCGAAGTGATCAAGTTCGTGATGACCATGACCTTGCCGCAGGTGGCGAAATCGCCCTCGGGCGCCGCCTTCGGTTCGGTGATTGGGCTGATGGCCTTCTTCTACTTCTTCGCCCGCCTGACGCTATTTTGCGCCGCCTGGATCGCCACCGCGCAGTACAAAGAGGATAAAACCCTGCCGGAGCAGCCGCCGCCGGCGCCCTGAAGCAACGCAATCATGCCGGCCACATCGCCGTGGCCGGCATTTTATTTTGGCATTAAGGCCAAAAACCAGCATATAACGCCAAAACAAGCGCCACCCGGTCGGCAAAAACAGCATAACAAACTAGCCAATAACTTTTCTTTCCCGTTTTTACAGCCGTTACATCTGCTTATCGACAATTTCCCAATGTTTCCGTCTGCAAGATTGAGCTCCGATAAAACATTAATCTTTTTAACCGCTTAATCACCGCATTGTACAAAGTTGCAGCATTGAAAAGGCATTTTGCTATGTCTAAGATGGATTTTTACAAATTCCAAATATAAGAAACATTATGCAAGCCTCCATCGCAACAACTCTGGACGCCGACGAAGCGTCAACACCGGTAAACTCACGCGGAAAAGTGATTGTCGCCTCGCTGGTCGGCACCGCCATCGAGTTTTTCGACTTCTATATCTACGCCACCGCGGCGGTGATCGTCTTCCCGCATATCTTCTTCCCGCAGGGCGATCCGACCACCGCCACGCTGCAGTCGCTGGCCACCTTCGCGGTCGCCTTCGTCGCGCGGCCAATCGGCTCTGCGCTGTTCGGCCACTTCGGCGACCGCGTCGGGCGCAAGGTGACGCTGGTCGCCTCGCTGCTGACCATGGGGATCTCCACCGTACTGATCGGCCTGCTGCCGAGCTACGAAACCATCGGCATCTTCGCGCCGATCCTGCTGGCGCTGGCGCGCTTTGGTCAGGGGCTGGGGTTGGGCGGCGAATGGGGCGGCGCGGCCTTGCTGGCGACCGAAAACGCGCCGGCCAAAAAGCGGGCGCTGTACGGCTCGTTCCCGCAGCTCGGCGCGCCGATCGGCTTCTTCTTCGCCAACGGCACTTTCCTGCTGCTGTCATGGCTGCTGACCGACCAGCAATTTATGGAATGGGGCTGGCGCGTGCCCTTCATTCTCTCCGCCACCTTGGTGTTGATCGGCCTGTACGTGCGGGTATCGCTGCACGAGACCCCGGTGTTCGCCAAGGTCGCCAAGGCCGGCAAGCAGGTGAAAATCCCGCTCGGCACCCTGCTGAGCAAGCACCTGAAGGCCACCATCCTCGGCACCTTCATCATGCTGGCGACCTACACGCTGTTCTACCTGATGACGGTGTATTCGATGACCTACGGCACCACGCCGCAGCCGCTGGGCCTGGGCTACTCGCGCAACAGCTTCCTGTGGATGCTGATGGTGGCGGTGATCGGTTTCGGCGTGATGGTGCCGATCGCCGGCCTGCTGGCGGACGCCTTTGGCCGCCGCAAGACCATGATTGTCATTACCCTGCTGATGATTGGCTTCGCCTTCCTGTTCCCGAGCATGCTGGGCTCCGGCAATCAGGCGCTGGTGATGGGCTTTCTGCTGTGCGGCCTGAGCATCATGGGCCTGACCTTCGGCCCGATGGGCGCGCTGCTGCCGGAGCTGTTCCCGACCGAGGTGCGCTATACCGGCGCTTCGTTCTCCTACAACGTGGCGTCGATCCTCGGCGCGTCGGTGGCGCCTTATATCGCCACCTGGCTGGCGACCCGCTACGGGCTGTTCTACGTCGGCATGTACCTGGCGGCGATGGCCACCCTGACGCTGATCGCCCTGCTGCTGATGAAAGAAACCCGCCACCAGTCGCTGTAACCCCACCGTCGGCCCCCTGCTGCGGGGGCCGCACGCGTTGTTTGTCTCCTGTCATAAAAGCCGACTATGCTGAGAGCTTCTCTCCGTATCGGGATTTGCTGATGTCTGTACGTCGTGGATGGCTATTGTGCGTTGCGCTGCTGGCGGTGGTGGCCGCCGCGCTCTATTTTTGGCTGAAGCCCTCGCACCCGGATGCGCTGTGGCGCATCGTCAGCCGGCAGTGCGTGCCCAATCAGCAGGCGCATGGCAATCCGGCGCCCTGCGCGCAGGTGGCGCTGCCGGACGGTTTCGTGGTGTTTAAGGATCGCAACGGGCCGCTGCAGTATTTGCTGATGCCGAGCGCTAAAATCACTGGCATCGAAAGCCCGGCGGTGCTGGACGCCGCCACGCCGAATTTCTTTGCCCAGGCCTGGCGAGCGCGCCACTTTATGGCCGAACGCTATGGCAGACCGATCGACGATGCCGATATCTCGCTGGCGATCAACTCGGAATACGGTCGCACGCAAAACCAGCTGCACATTCATATTTCCTGCCTGCTGCCGGCGGTAAAAAGCCGCCTGGCGCAGATTGGGCCCGCGTTTACCGAACAGTGGCAGCCGATGCCCGGCGGCCTGCTGGGGCACGACTACCTGGCGCGCCGGGTGACGCCGGCCGAGCTGCAGCGCCAGGGTGCCTTTCGCCTGCTGGCGCAGGGCGTTAAACGCACCGAGGGGCGCATGGGCAGCTTCGGGCTGGCGATGACCGCGCTGCCGGACGGCGATTTTCTGCTGCTGGCGACCGAACGCAGCCTGTTGCCGTTCACCCTGGCCTCGGCGGAGGAGATCCAGGACCATCGCTGCCCGACGCTTGATCCGCGGCCATAGCTATTTTTTCTTTTTCATCTCCTGCAGGATCTGCCCGCACGGGTTCTCCTCGCCGCCGTCGCTCGGCGAGACCAGCGCCAGCAGCGCCGCCGCCGGCGTTAGCACCACCCCCAACGCCACCGCCGCCGCCCCGCGCGCGATCAACGGCCCGGCCTTCACCCCGGCGTCCGGGTGTTTGAACGAGCCCTTCACGTACAGCGGCGAGCGCAGGGTCAGCACGCGCATGCCCTTGCTTTCCGGATCGATGGACAGGTCCAGCCGCTCGGTGGCGAAGTTGGTGTTGCCGGTGACGTTGATGATGGCGTTCTCGGTATCGAACACCAGCAGCCGCGGCGCCGCAACGCCGTCGCGAATGCCGACGTCCGCCGCCGCGCAGTTGATGCCCACCACGTCGTCGCCGAACAGCTGCGCCACCAGATAGTTGCCGACGTTCAGGCCAAGGATTTCCATCAGGCTGCGGCTGATCACCCCGTTGTTGATCAACAGCCGCAGATCGCCGCCGCTGCTCGCCAGCAATTCCGCCACCGAATTGCCGCGGCCGGTCAGTTTGGCATCGCCGTTCAACTGCCCGAGGCTGCGCTTCATCGACTCCACGTCCGGCAGCAGCTGCTTGAGCTGGAACTTGCGCGCATGCATATCCACCCGCCCCTGCATCGGACTTTTGCCGCCGTCCAGCCGCACGCTGGAGTTCAAATTGCCGCCCGCCACGCCAAAGCGCAGCGGATCCAGCAGCAGCACCCCTTTATCCAGCTGCAGATGGGTGTAAAGGTCGCTGAGCGGCAGCGAACCGCCGCGCTCGATGCGTTTGGCGGTAAACTCGACGTCCGCATCCATCAGGCCCCAGCTCTGGGTGTCAAACGTCTCCACCGGCAGCACCTTGTCGGCCGGCTGGCGGCTCTTCTCGCCGCGCCCGGCCTTTTCGGCGTTGGGATCCGCGCCGATCAGCGGCGCCAGGTCGGCCAGCCGCAGCTGCTTCGACACCACCTCGCCGCTCAGCTTTGGCCGCGGTTGGCTGGCGACGTACTTCAGATCGCCGTGAATATCGCTGTCGCCGATTTTGCCGTCGAACTTCTGGTACCGGAACACCGCGCCGCCTTTCTCATGCAGCCGGGCGATCAGATGGCCGTCGGTGGCGTACGGCGGCGTATTCGGCAGCAGCACGCCGGTCAACCCGTACAGGTTGCTCAGGCTGTCGCCGGAAAATTTAAGCTGCAGATCCAGCCCGCCCAGGTTCAGCGGATCGGACAGGGTGCCGGCCACCGCCACCCGGGTGGCGCCGGAACGCACGTCGGCCTGCAGCGGGAAAGGCAGATCGGCGTTCTGCAGCGACAGCATGCCGCCAATCTTGCCGCTGCCGACCAGCGGCTCGCCGTGGTACCTGCCCTTCACCTGCCAGCCAAACGCGTAGTCGGGGGTGGCGGCCCGGTTTGCGTCGCGTTTGCCGGTGACTTCGCTGAACGGCAGCGGCTTGCCGAGCGGATCGACGGTGGCGCGGAAGTCCGCCTTCAGGGTGGCGTCTTTGAACGTTATCTGCCCGCGGTCGAACACGATGTCATGGATATTGACCGACCAGGCCGACGGCGGCTGACTGGCATCCTGACCGTTCGCCAGGTTAAAGGTCCAGTTATTGTCGCCGTTGGCCAGCCGCTGCAACGAAGCCTGCGGCTGTTTCAACCAGATGCGCGGGATCAGCACTTCCTTGCCCAGCAGCGCCAGCGGCGCGATGCTGGCGTCGACGCGTTTGAGCGTCGCCATGCCGTCGCCGGGAATATTGGGCGGGTTGCCCAGCCAGACGTCTTCGGCGTGGATATGCGGCCAGGGCACCCAGGCGCGCCAGCCGCCCTCATCCTTGTTGCGCGTCCAGTCGACGCCCAGATCGCCGCGGATCTCGAAGCGGCGCTGCAGCTCGGCCGACACCTTGTCATTGAGGGTCGGCTTGAGCCGATTCCAGTCGAAGGTCATGATGAAAATCGCCAGCGCGGCGACCAGCAGCAGTAAAATGCCGCCAACCCAGCTGAAAGCTTTTCCTGTTCTTGTCATAACGGCGTCCCTATGCGCAATAACCCGCTGCCGGGTAAAGAATAGATTGATAAGCAGCTGTTATTAAGCCTAGCCGAGGATAGGCCTGAGTTCACGCTTCGGGATCAGGGGGCGGGGGCGGCGAACAGCGTCGGCAGACTGTGCAGCGTTTCAAAACGCGCCGGGCGGGAAAGGTAATAGCCCTGGGCGGCCAACGCGCCGGATCGCTGCACCAGCAGCCATTCCTGTTCGGTCTCCACGCCTTCGACGATCACCCCATCGCTGTGTTGATTCATCAATCTGACCAGGGTGGTGAGCAGTTGAACCCCTTCGTCGGTTTGTTTGAGCAAGGTGAATAATTCGCGCGCCACCTTAATGTATTGATAGCGCCAGGCGCCGACGGCGGAGAAGTTCGCCAGGCCGCTGCCGAAGTCATCCAGCCACAGCCGTTCCGCGCCGGCGATCTGCTGCAGCGGGCCGCTCAGCGCCCTCTCGGCATGCTCCACCAGCTCAAAACGCAGGTAGGGCATGGCGGCGATTTGCCGCTGCAGCGCACGGTGATGCTGCAGCGCCTGCAGCGCTACGCCGTCGATATTCACCGACACCATCAGCGCATGGCGACTGAACAGCGCCTGCCACCGCTGCAGCAGCGCCAGCTGCTCCTGAATGATCCGCAAACGCTGCCGAACCCCCAGCGCGGAAAAATAGCGCTCCGGCGACTGCGGTTGGTCCGGCGATGCCGGATGATAAACCGCCGTCAGCAGCTCTAGCGCCAGCAGCGCGCCGCTGGTGCGATAAATCGGCTGGAAGGTATACAAACGCCGGCACCGTCGCCAGTAGTTCCGTGACGTTATGCGTGCGTGCAGGGCAAGGCAGGGCGCCAGCAGGCCCGAGATCAGGTTGGTTATCATCGGTACTATCGCCATGGCGGGGGAATGAAAACGCCGTTGCTGTTTCTTTGCCTGGTTTATCGGCAAGGCGACGCGAAACTTTACCTCCCGAGGTTTGCCGATCGCGATCATAATAAAATAAAACGGCGTTTTATTTATATTGACTCCCCTGGCCCTTGCGTTGAGACTGAGGCTGTTTCCTTTTCTTTCAGCCAGGGCACGTTGACGATGACCACCCAGAACCTTGCCGTGATCGGCGAATGCATGATTGAACTGTCGCAAAAAGGTGCGGACCTCAGCCGCGGCTTTGGCGGCGATACTCTGAACACCGCGGTTTACCTTGCCCGCCAACTGCCGGAGCAGGCGCTGCAGGTGCATTACGTCACCGCCCTGGGCACCGACAGCTTCAGCGAAGAAATGCTGCAGGCCTGGCGGCGTGAAAACGTCAAAACCGATCTGATCCCGCGGCTGGAGAATAAGCTGCCGGGGTTGTACGTGATCGAAACCGACGCCGCAGGCGAGCGCACCTTCTACTACTGGCGCAACGACGCCGCCGCACGCTATTGGCTCGAGGGGCCGCAGGCGGACAGCCTGTGCGCGCAGCTGGCGCAGTTCGATTATCTGTACCTCAGCGGCATCAGCGTGGCGATCCTCAACCCAGGCAGCCGGGCGAAGCTGCTGACGCTGCTGCGCCAGTGCCGCGCCAACGGCGGCAAGGTGATTTTTGACAACAACTACCGGCCGCGTCTGTGGCACAGCCGCGAGGAGACCCAGCGGGCCTACGCCGAGGTGCTGGCCTGCACCGACATCGCCTTCCTGACGCTGGACGACGAAGACCTGCTGTGGGGCCAACAGCCGGTGGAGCGGGTCGTCAGCCGCACGCGCGAATTCGGCGTGGGCGAAATCGTGATCAAACGCGGCGCGGACGCCTGCCTGGTGTTCAGCGCAGAGGGGGAGCAACATGAAGTGCCGGCGATCGCGTTGCCGAAAGACAAAGTGGTGGATACCACCGCCGCCGGGGATTCGTTCAGCGCCGGCTATCTGGCGGTGCGCCTGAGCGGCGGCGATGCGGTGCAGGCCGCCCGACGCGGCCACCTGACCGCCAGCACGGTGATCCAATATCGCGGCGCCATTATCCCGCTGGCGGCTATGCCGCAATAAAAAAAAGCCGGCATCGCTGCCGGCTTTTTCACGCTGCGCGGCGATTAGCCCGCAACGGCGATGCGTTTCATGTCGGTCATGTAGCCACGCAGTTTGCGGCCAACGGATTCGATCGGGTGATTGCGCACCGCTTCGTTCACGTCGCGCAGCTGCGCGTTGTCTACCGCGGTACCGGCAACGGATTTGCCCAGATCGCCCGCCTGCAGGGTGGTCATGAACTCTTTCAGCAACGGCACCGCGGCGTTGGCGAACAGGTAGTTGCCGTACTCGGCGGTGTCGGAGATCACCACGTTCATTTCGTACAGACGCTTGCGCGCAATGGTGTTGGCAATCAGCGGCAGCTCGTGCAGCGATTCATAGTAGGCCGACTCTTCGATGATGCCGGCGTCTACCATGGTTTCGAACGCCAGCTCAACGCCCGCTTTCACCATCGCCACCATCAGCACGCCGTGGTCGAAGTATTCCTGCTCGCTGATTTTGCCTTCGAACTGCGGCGCGTTCTCGAATGCGCTTTGGCCGGTCTCTTCACGCCAGGTCAGCAGCTTCACGTCGTCTTCGGCCCAGTCGGCCATCATGCCGCTGGAGAAGGCGCCGGAGATGATGTCGTCCATGTGTTTCTGGAACAGCGGCGCCATGATCCCTTTCAGTTGCTCGGACAGCGCATAGGCGCGCAGCTTGGCCGGGTTGGACAGGCGATCCATCATCAGGGTGATGCCGCCCTGCTTCAGCGCTTCGGTGATGGTTTCCCAGCCGAACTGAATCAGTTTCTCGGCATAGGCCGGATCGGCGCCATCGGCCACCAGTTTGTCGAAGCACAGCAGCGAACCCGCCTGCAGCATGCCGCACAGGATGGTTTGTTCGCCCATCAGGTCGGATTTCACTTCGGCGACGAAGGAAGATTCCAGCACGCCGGCGCGGTGGCCGCCGGTCGCCGCGGCCCAGGCCTTGGCGATCGCCATGCCTTCGCCCTTCGGATCGTTTTCCGGGTGAACCGCAATCAGGGTCGGCACGCCGAAACCGCGTTTGTACTCTTCACGCACCTCGGTGCCCGGGCACTTCGGCGCCACCATCACCACCGTGATGTCTTTACGCACCTGCTCGCCCACTTCGACGATGTTGAAGCCGTGGGAGTAGCCCAGCGCCGCGCCGTCTTTCATCAGCGGCTGCACGGCGCGCACTACGGATGAGTGCTGCTTGTCCGGCGTCAGGTTGACCACCAGGTCCGCCTGCGGGATCAGCTCTTCGTAAGTGCCCACTTTAAAACCGTTTTCGGTCGCTTTACGCCATGAAGCGCGCTTCTCGTCGATAGCTTCCTTACGCAGGGCGTAAGCGACATCCAGACCCGAGTCGCGCATGTTCAGGCCCTGGTTCAGCCCCTGCGCGCCACAGCCGACAATCACCACTTTTTTGCCTTTCAGGTAGCCTGCTTCATCGGCAAATTCGTCGCGCGCCATAAAACGGCATTTACCCAATTGCGCCAACTGCTGACGCAGGTTCAATGTGTTGAAATAGTTAGCCATGGTGGTGCTCCAGTTAGATGTTGTGTCTTGCTTGTTATTTTCATTCCCCGCCCTGTCTGTGCGGAGATTCGTTAAACTCAATGTATAACAGGAAATGCGTTGCTTAAATTGATATATTACGAACGTGATATTGCAATTTATGCAACACTCTCACTGCGAGCGTACCGATATGGATTTGCGTGATTTAAAGCTGTTCCTCCATCTTGCTGAAAGCCATCACTTTGGCCGCACCGCCAAGGCGATGCACGTCAGCCCGTCGACGCTTTCCCGCCAGATCCAGCGGCTGGAAGAGATCCTCGGGCAGCCGCTGTTTTTACGCGATAACCGCACCGTGCAGCTCACCGACGCCGGCGAGCAGCTGAAGGATTTTGCCCAGCAGACGCTGTTGCAATACCAGCAGCTGAAGCATTCGCTCGGCCAGCACGGCCCTTCGCTAAGCGGCGAGCTGCGGCTGTTTTGTTCGGTCACCGCCGCCTACAGCCACCTGCCGCCGATCCTCGACCGTTTCCGCGCGCAGCATCCGCTGGTGGAAATCAAACTGACCACCGGCGACGCCGCCGACGCGGTCGATAAAGTGCAGACCAACGAGGCCGACCTCGGCATCGCCGGCCGGCCGGAGACGCTGCCCACCAGCGTGGCGTTCACCAAAATCGGCGAAATTCCGCTGGTGCTGATCGCCCCGGCGCTGCCCTGCGCGGTGCGCAGCCAGGCGTTCGCCGAGAAGCCCGACTGGGCCGACATTCCCTTTATCCTGCCGGAGCACGGGCCTTCGCGAAAACGCATCGAGCTGTGGTTCCGCCGCCAGCGCATCAGCAATCCGTTGATTTACGCCACCGTCGGCGGCCATGAAGCCATCGTCTCGATGGTGGCGCTGGGCTGCGGCATTGCGCTGATCCCCAGCGTAGTGGTGGACAACAGCCCGGAACCGGTGCGCAACCGCATTTCGCAGCTGGATAACATCTCGATGGTCGAGCCGTTCGAGCTGGGCGTCTGCGTGCAGAAAAAACGCCTCAGCGATCCGCTGATCGACGCCTTTTGGCGGTTGCTGCATCCCCGCTGACGCGGGGTTTACAGATCCGCCGGGTCGATCTGCTTCATCGCCTCTACCTGCATCAGCCAGTGGTAGAGCGGCTCCAGCTGCAAAAAAGCCTGCGCCAGCGTCCGGGCCAGCCCGGCGCTGAACAGTGTCTCCACCTGAGGATCGGTGGCCATCACGGCAAAGGACTTGCGGTTGTACCAGGTGGCGATCTCCGCCGCCTGCTCTTTCACCAGCGGGCGTTTGTAGCTCTCGCCCACCAGCTCGAACGGCGGCCGGCAACAGGCCGCCGCCTCCAGGAACCGCTGCGGTCGCTGTTTCAGCGTATGGCGAAACAGATCCATGGTCGGCTTGTTGGCGCTGTAATAGCCCAGCCCGTAACGCAGCATGTCCGGCCCCAGTTCGAAGAAATACACCGGCGCATCCTTCCAGTCCTTGCTCGGCCGTTTGAACGTCAGCCACATGCGGCTGCGGTAGCGCGACTTGTCGTGGGAAAAGCGCGTATCGCGGTGAATGCGCGACAGCGTTTTGCCGATCGCCGGCCGGGTTTCGAACTGCGGGTCGATCGCCAGCATGGCCGGCGCAAGCTGTTCCACCAGCGCACGGAACGGCGTCAGCAGCTCGCGATCGTAAACGCCGCGATGGGCTTCGAACCATTCTTTGTCGTTTTCGATCCGCACCTGCTGCAGGAAGTTCAGGCCCTGCTGGCTAAAGCCGGTGAAGGGTTGCGTCATATTCTTTCCCGTAACAATGTTTTTATCGGGGGTTGCGCATGCCTTCCATCAGCCAACGGCGCTTTAGAAAAACGCGCCGGCGCGTCCTGAAATAGGCAACGTACAGATAAAATACCGTCCGATTACTGAAGAAAAAACCGCCAATACCGGCACAGAGCAACATCACGCCATTGGCAATGTCGGTAACATTAGCGCTCCAGGCAACCCATGCACCCACCAGCAACAAACCCAGCATGCCAAGATAATATTTCAGCAATATCACCCCGCTGTTTTTACCCTGTACCAGTTGAAATAGAATGAGCGTCATCCAGACAGCCATGAGCGCGCCGCTACCCATCAGCGTAGCGGCAGAAGCCCTGCCGCCAACGGAAAAGGCCACATCGGCCAATAGCCCCATCGTTCCTGCCAACCCCAGCGTCAGGCAAATCATCAGCAGCATCACATTACCCACCCCCGGCGGTGATAAACGTTGCCCTGGCGTAAGAAAATGTTGCTCCACTTGCTTATCTACACCGGCAAAGACGGCGTGATCGCGCGTGGATACCTGATGTTCCATTTCTCGCCCTTGAGATATCAGGCGACTAATAATCCAATCTGACATCACCTCACCATCTGCGGTAATTTCTGCATGATCCCGACAAAATACTGCCCCGTAGTTTTTACATTAACGGGCGAAGACAAGGTACCGCTAATACCGCTGCCCACAAACGCCATAGAATTATTCAGCGCCGACTGCAATTGCTGACGAAGTCCGTTTTGGATGGCTTCCGTCGGGTAACGTTTTGGGTACAAACCCGTCTTGACCATCTGCTTTAATACCTGATTGGAAATCCCCGGATTTTCCGCCCGAATGATGTTCTCAGTCAGCCGTTTCCTTTCACTGCGCGGCATGCTTTTCAGCCATTCCGCCGCCTTACGCGTCGATATTCTGCGCATTGCGCGGTAGGTCATCGCCGCTTCTTTCAATGCAGCGCCAGCGCTGGCCAAAGAGATGACGTCGAGTATGGTGCTGGTAGCAACGTACCACTGCTCGGAATCCAACTGAGCAAGCTCATCCCCCTTCCCATCATAAAGCTTATTCACACGATACAGACCATTGCCGCACTGCAGGGCACTCGCAGCCATTCCGGCATAGCCTAAATAGGCAATGGCTGAACTCGTGCCACCGGTAAAGGGCACGGCAACACTCCCCGATGCCAGTAAAAAAACGGACACCAGCAGCGTGCCGCAAGAAAGCGCCGCCGAAACCAATTCTTTACTGACGCTCGGTTTAGTCAGGGCTTCAGACATCGTATTGGTCGCCGCAGTACGTGAAGTATGCGCAGCCGTTTTGGTGATAACTACATGGGTAACCTGTGAAGAGGTTGAGTAACCCGTATGTTGTGTCGGCCTGACCAAAAATGAGTTTTGGCCATCAGAAAAAATAATACCCACCCCATGAAAAGCAATGTTGCAATCCAGCGCGTCTTGCAAGGCCTGCAGATTAATGTCCCGATACAGTTCCTGCACATTCGCGTTGCCGGTCATGCGTGCGAACTCGGCGCGGATCAAATTATCTTCTGGGGAACCCAGCGGCGAAGAAAAAGCAGCGGTCATTGTCGTGCATCCCTATACGTCAAAAGTCTTGGCAGTATAAAAACGCACAACAAAATCACAACTTCACAACCCATAAACTGATCTATAGGTCACGATACTTATGGATTTCTTATCAACCCTGCAAAAAAAAGCGGAACGCCGGGTTGTCGGTTTCATCGTGGCAGTCGTAGCCCAGCGCCTGCAGGTGCTGTTCGAACTCGGGCTCGGTCTGCGACAGCTCGAAAGCCGCCAGCACCCGGCCGAAGTCGGTGCCGTGGCTGCGGTAGTGAAACAGCGAAATGTTCCAGTGGGTGCCCAGCGTTTGCAGGAATTTCAGCAGCGCGCCCGGCGACTCCGGGAACTCGAAGCTGTACAGCCGCTCGCGCAGCGGCTTCGACGGGCGCCCGCCGACCATATAACGCACGTGCAGCTTGGCCATTTCGTCATCGGACAGATCCACCACCTGATAGCCGCCGCGGTCCAGCTCATCGATGATCTCCAGCCGCTCGGCGTGGCCGCGCGTCAGGCGCACGCCGACGAAAATGCAGGCGTTGTCCGCATCGGCGTAACGGTAGTTGAACTCGGTCACCGCGCGGCCGCCCAACAGCTGGCAAAACTTGAGGAAGCTGCCCTGCTGTTCCGGAATGGTGACCGCCAGCAGCGCTTCGCGCTGTTCGCCCAGCTCGCAGCGCTCGGAGACATAGCGCAGACCATGGAAGTTCAGGTTGGCGCCGGAGAGCACGTGCGCCAGCCGTTCGCCCTGAATGTTGTGCTGCTGCACGTATTTCTTCAGCCCGGCCAGCGCCAGCGCGCCGGAAGGTTCGGCGATGGCGCGCACGTCTTCGAACAGGTCTTTGACCGCCGCGCAGATGGCGTCGCTGTCGACGGTAATCACGTCGTCCAGGTATTCGCGGCACAGGCGGAAGGTTTCGTCGCCGATGCGTTTCACCGCCACGCCCTCGGCAAACAGCCCGACCCGCGCCAGATCCACCGGCTGCCCGGCATCCAGCGCCGCCCGCAGGCAGGCGGAGTCTTCCGCCTCCACGCCGATCACCTTGATCTGCGGCATCAGCTGTTTGATCAGCACCGCCACGCCGGCCGCCAGGCCGCCGCCGCCGACCGGCACGAAGACCCGGTCCAGATGCGCGTCCTGCTGCAGCAGCTCCATCGCCAGCGTGCCCTGCCCGGCGATCACCGTCGGGTGATCGAACGGCGGCACAAAGGTCATGCCCTGCTGCTGCGAAAGCTCGATCGCCCTGGCCTTGGCCTCGTCGAAGTTGGCGCCGTGCAGCAGCACTTCGCCGCCGAAGCCGCGCACCGCATCGACCTTGATATCGGCGGTGGAAACCGGCATCACGATCAGCGTTTTAATCCCCAGCCGCTTGCCGGAGAAGGCGACGCCCTGCGCGTGGTTGCCGGCCGAAGCCGTGACCACGCCGCGCGCCTTTTGCTCTTCGTCCAGGCTGGCGATCATCGCGTAGGCCCCGCGCAGCTTAAAGCTGTGCACCGGTTGGCGATCCTCGCGCTTCACCAAAATAGTATTGCCGAGGCGCGAAGATATTTTGCTCATCGCCTGCAGCGGGGTGACCTGAGCCACCTCGTAAACCGGCGAACGGAGCACCGCGCGCAAATATTCCGCGCCGCAGGGGGCGTCGGGTAGGGGTTGTGATGCCGCCATGGCGCTTAGCCTCCCAGCTTGCTTTTGTCGCGCACCGCGCCTTTGTCGGCGCTGGTGGCCAAGGTGGCGTAGGCGCGCAGCGCGAAGGAAACCTGACGCTCGCGATTTTTCGGCGTCCAGGCCAGATCGCCGCGCGCCAGCTCGACTTCGCGACGGGCGGCCAGTTCGCTGTCCGGCACGTCCAGCACCATGCTGCGTTTGGGAATATCGATGTCGATCATGTCGCCGTCTTCAATCAGGGCGATCAGGCCGCCGTTGGCCGCCTCCGGCGAAACGTGCCCGATCGACAGACCGGAGGTGCCGCCGGAGAAGCGGCCGTCGGTGATCAGCGCGCAGGCCTTGCCCAACCCCATCGACTTCAGATAGGTGGTCGGATACAGCATTTCCTGCATGCCCGGCCCGCCCTTCGGCCCTTCGTAGCGGATCACCACTACGTCGCCGGCCACCACTTTGCCGCCGAGGATCGCTTCTACCGCGGTATCCTGGCTTTCATAGACCTTGGCCGGGCCGCGGAAGGTCAGGTTGTCTTTATCGACGCCGGCGGTTTTCACGATGCTGCCGTCTTCCGCCATGTTGCCGTACAGCACCGCCAGGCCGCCCTCCAGGCTGAAGGCGTTTTCCAGCGAGCGGATGCAGCCTTCGGCGCGGTCATCGTCCAGGGTGTCCCAGCGGCAGTCCTGCGAGAACGCCTGAGTGGTGCGGATGCCCGCCGGGCCGGCGCGGAACATTTTCTTCACCTCGGGGTCCTGGGTCAGCATGATGTCGTACTTATCCAGCGTTTCCGACAGCTTCATGCCGAGGATGTTGTCGACGTCGCGGTTCATCAGGCCCGCGCGGTCCAGCTCGCCCAGGATGGCCAGCACGCCGCCGGCGCGGTGCACGTCTTCCATATGGTATTTCTGGGTGCTCGGCGCCACCTTGCACAGGTGCGGCACCTTGCGTGACAGGCGGTCGATGTCCGCCATGGTGAAGTCGACCTCGCCTTCCTGAGCCGCCGCCAGCAGGTGCAGCACGGTGTTGGTCGAACCGCCCATGGCGATATCCAGCGTCATGGCGTTTTCGAACGCCGCCTTGTTGGCGATGCTGCGCGGCAGCGCGCTTTCGTCGTCCTGCTCGTAGTAACGCTTGGTCAGATCCACGATGCGCTTGCCGGCATTCAGGAACAGGTCTTTACGGTCGGCGTGGGTCGCCAGCAGCGAGCCGTTGCCCGGCTGCGACAGGCCCAGCGCCTCGGTCAGGCAGTTCATCGAGTTGGCGGTGAACATGCCGGAACAGGAGCCGCAGGTCGGGCAGGCGGAGCGTTCGATTTGCGCGCTGTCGGCGTCGCTGACGTTCGGGTTGGCGCCCTGGATCATCGCGTCGATCAGGTCCAGCTTGATCAGCTTGTCGGACAGTTTGGTCTTGCCGGCTTCCATCGGGCCGCCGGAAACGAAGATCACCGGAATGTTCAGGCGCAGCGACGCCATCAGCATGCCCGGGGTGATTTTGTCGCAGTTGGAGATGCACACCATCGCATCGGCGCAGTGGGCGTTCACCATGTATTCGACCGAGTCGGCGATCAGCTCGCGCGACGGCAGGGAATAGAGCATGCCGCCGTGGCCCATGGCGATGCCGTCGTCCACCGCGATGGTGTTGAACTCTTTGGCGACGCCGCCGGAGGCTTCAATCTGTTCGGCAACCAGCTTGCCCAGATCGCGCAGGTGCACATGGCCCGGAACAAACTGGGTAAAGGAGTTGACCACCGCAATAATCGGCTTGCCGAAATCGGCGTCGGTCATCCCGGTCGCGCGCCATAATGCGCGGGCACCCGCCATGTTGCGGCCGTGGGTGGTGGTGGCGGAACGGTACTTAGGCATGCTCTTCACTCCAAATGTATTTATTGCAGGCGGCGAACGAACCGCCTGGATATTCTTATCTTGTCTGTCGTCAGTCGTTATTGATTAACCGGATCCAACCAACCGTATTTGTCTTCGGTCTTGCCGGTAAACAGGCCGAAGAACGCCTGCTGGATCTGTTTGGTCACCGGGCCGCATTTGCCGATGCCGACCTGAATGCCGTCGACGCTGCGCACCGGGGTGATTTCCGCCGCGGTGCCGGACATGAACACTTCGTCGGCCAGGTACAGCGACTCGCGCGACAGCACCTGCTCGCGCACTTCAAAGCCCATGTCTTTCGCCAGCTTGATGATGGCGTCGCGGGTGATGCCCGGCAGCGCCGAGGAGGTGAACGGCGGGGTGAACAGCACGCCGTCTTTCACTTCGAACAGGTTCTCGCCCGCCCCTTCGGAGATATAGCCGTGCACGTCGAGCGCGATGCCTTCCTGATAGCCGTGGCGGCGCGCTTCGCTGCCCACCAGCAGGGAGGACAAATAGTTGCCGCCGGCCTTGGCCGCGGTAGGGATGGTGTTTGGCGCTACGCGCTGCCAGGAAGAAACCATCGCATCGATGCCTTGATCCAGCGCTTCCTCACCCAGATACGCGCCCCAAGGAAACGCCGCGATAATCACGTCTGTTTTATAACCGGCCGGCGGGTTGACGCCCATGCCGACGTCGCCGACAAACACCAGCGGACGAATGTAAGCGCTGACCAGATTGTTTTTGCGCAGCGTGGCGCGGCAGGCCTCCATCAGCTCGTCGACGCTTTGCGACACCGGCATGCGGTAGATCTTGGCCGAGTCGTGCAGACGCTGCATATGCTCACGGTGCCGGAACACCACCGGGCCTTTATGGGAGTCGTAGCAACGCACCCCTTCGAACACCGACGTGCCGTAGTGCAGCGCGTGCGACATCACGTGCACCTTGGCCTCAGCCCATGGAACCATCTCGCCATTGAACCAAATGTAATCGGCTTTCTTCGTCATTGTTATTTATCCTTCTTCGCGCATCAGGCGCGTATTTGTTGTGATGTCGGTTGCTGGATCTCAACGCAGGAGACGTCCATCAATTTGCTTAATTGGGATGACAGTAGATCTACCGGGCGCTGGCTGGCAACGGTCAATTCAATATTAATATTGTCGGTATTTACCGCCGAAACCATATTCATAGCACAAACCTGAAAGCCGCGATGACGCACGACGCGCAATACGCGCTCTAACATTTCAGGGCGGAAACGCGCGTGGATCGAGAGTTGATGCTGCATCATGATATTTCCTCCAACATGGTTTCGTTGCCGGCGCCCGGCGGCACCAGCGGCCAGACGTTTTCGAGTTCATCTATCGAGACCTGCAGCAGATATGGCCCGGCGGTGTTGAACAGCGCATCGAGCGCGTCCGCGACCTGATCTTTGCGGCTGATGCGCTGGCCGGGAATGCCGAAGGCGGCGGCCAGCATCAGGAAATCGGGGTTATCGGAGAGGTTGGTTTCGCTGTAGCGGCCGTCGAAAAACAGCTGTTGCCACTGACGCACCATCCCCAGACGCTGGTTATCCAGCAGCACGATTTTCACCGGCAGCTGCTTGCGCTTGATGGTGCCCAGCTCCTGCACGTTCATCATGAAGGAACCGTCGCCCGATACGCAGATGACCGTATCTTCAGGCCGCGCCATCTGGGCACCCACCGCGGCCGGCACGCCGAACCCCATGGTGCCCAAGCCGCTGGAGGTGATGAAGTTCTCCGGGCGTTCGAAGCTCATGTGCTGCGCGGTCCACATCTGGTGCTGGCCGACATCGGTGGTCACCACGCTGTTGGCCGGCTTGCGATCGGACAGCTGCTTCAACAGCAGCGGCGCGTAGATAGGCTGGCCCGGATGATCGTAGCGCCAGGCGTGGGTCTCTTTCAGCTCCGCCGTTCGCTGCCGCCAGTCGGCGATGTTCAGCGGCTGCTGCAGCGCCGGCAACAGGGCTTTCAAGTCGCCCTGCAGCGCCACGTGCGCCTGGCGCAGCTTGCTCATTTCCGCCGGATCGATATCCATGTGGATCACTTTGGCGTGCGGGGCGAAGGCGTTCAGTTTGCCGGTGACGCGGTCGTCAAAGCGGGCGCCGACGGCGATCAGCAGGTCGCACTCCTGTACCGCCAGGTTGGCGGCCTTGGTGCCGTGCATGCCCAGCATGCCCAGGTAGGACGGGTGCCCGGCGTCCGGTGCGCCCAGCCCTTTCAGGGTGGCGACGTTCGGCATGCCGGTCACGGCGATAAACTCGCGCAGCGCCGGCACCGCCTGCGCCATGCCTACGCCGCCGCCGACGTACAGCATCGGTTTGCGCGCCTGCGCCAGCAGATCGGCGGCCTGCGCCAACGCCGCAGCCGGGTAGTCGAACGCCTCTTCGACCGGCATCAGATGCGGATGCAGTTCACCCTGCGCCAGCTGGATGTCTTTCGGGATATCGATCAGTACCGGGCCCGGGCGGCCGCTGCCGGCGATGGCGAAGGCTTCCGCCATGATGCCCGGCAGCGCGTCGAGGGATCCCACCAGGAAACTGTGTTTGGTGCAGGCCAGAGACAGGCCGAGAACATCGATCTCCTGAAAGGCATCGGTGCCGATCAGCGTGGAGCCTACCTGGCCGGTGATGGCGACGACGGGGACAGAATCGAGCAGCGCGTCGGCCAGGCCGGTGATCAGGTTGGTGGCGCCGGGGCCGGAAGTGGCGATGCACACGCCGACTTTGCCGGTGGCGCGGGCGTAGCCGATGGCGGCCATTGCGGCGCCCTGCTCATGGCGGCACAGCAGGTGCTCCACTCCGCCGTCATACAGCGCATCGTACACCGGCATGATTGCCCCACCCGGATAGCCGAATACGGTATCCACACCCTGCGCACGCAACGCTTGAACCACCCACTGAGCGCCATTCATAGTTATTTCCCCGCCTTACTTCGACAATCGCAGGATTTTGTTCTGTTTCTCATTCTCTGCCCCTTGCTTCACTTTTCTCTGACCAATAAAAAACCCCCGGACCTGACGGTGCGGGGGTTCTCTTGCGATTCCGGCTTGTTTTCTAAGCCTTTCTTCGTCCAAGTGCAGCCCCGCACGGTGGGATAATAATCACCACCACGCTAATCACGACTAGGCTAATCACTTGGGCAAAGGCTTTCATAATGGGTTTGTTCACTGTGCTCGTTTCGAACTAATGCCTACAGAGGTACCATAGTCGCGCGCGGCATGACAACACTTTTTTTGCGTTATTATTCGGCGCACTCTGGTCATACCTCGTGCAAACTGCCCGGATTTCAAACGTTAGCGCGCACGCCGGCGGTTTTCACTTCGCCGGTGATGGCCTTGCCGCTGGTGTCCTTGCCGAAGAACACCAGCAAAGCGATCACCACCGCCACCGTGCCGGCGATGATCGCCATCGCCAACCCGTAGTTGTGCCCGTTATGTTCGGCAATGGTCGCCTGCAGGGTGGCGTTGACCGACGCGATCAGGTTGCCCAGCTGATACACGAACCCCGGCAGCACCGCGCGGGTGTTGGCCGGCACCAGTTCGGTCAGGTAGGTCGGCACCACGCCCCAGGCGCCCTGCACCATGAACTGCATCAGGAAGGCGCCGATGCCCAGCATCAGCGAGCCGCTGGAAAACGCCCACAGCGGGATCACCGGCAGCGCCAACAGCGCGGCGATGATAATCGCTTTTTTGCGGCCGATCTTTTCCGACAGCGAGCCGAAGAACACGCCGCCGACAATTGAGGCGATATTGTAGCTAATGGCGATGATACTGACGGTTTTTGGGTCGAAACCATGCTGAACCTTCAGGAATACCGGATACAAATCCTGGGTGCCGTGCGAGAAGAAATTGAACGCCGCCATCAGCAGCACCAGGTAGCCGCACAGCTTCCAGTGGCTCTTCAGCACCGGCAGCAAGGCGGTGCTCTCTTTGCGCTCGCGCGCCGCCAGCCACACCGGCGATTCCTGCACGCAATAGTAAATAAACGGCAGCAGCAGGATCGGCGCCGCGCCGATGACAAACATGCCGCGCCAGCCCACCGCCTCGAACAGCAGGCCGTAAACCACCGCCGCCAACAGATAGCCGAACGGATAACCGGCCTGAAAGATGCCCGACATCAGGCCGCGTGAACGGTCCGGAATGGTCTCCATCGCCAGCGACGACGCCACGCCCCAGATGCCGCCCATCGCCACGCCGTACAGCACGCGCAACAGCAGGAATACCGTCAGCGAAGGCGCCGCAGCGGACAGCAACTCAAATACCGAGAAAAAGACGATGTTCAGCATCAGAACCGGCTTACGCCCGTATTTCTCGGCCGCGCGGCCAAAGATCAGCGCGCCTATCGGCCGCACCGCCAGCGTCAGCAGGATCGCCAGCGTGACCTGCTCCATGCCGACGTGAAAGGATTGGGCGATATCGCTGAGCAGAAACACCAGCACGAAAAAGTCAAAAGCGTCGAGCGTCCAGCTTGAAAAGCTGGCGATTGCCGCATTGCGTTGCAGCGAGGTCCAACCAAACATAGTGTTATCCCTACCCTGGAGTACGTAGTCAGGAGGTTTAGCGGCTGCCGGGCGGAATGCGGCGGCGGTCGGGGTTTGTTAACGAAGTGATTTTTATTTTAACCATTTGTTAAATACACCCGTTCCCCCTGCGGTGGCAACTTGGTTAGCCTGCTAATGTGTTGCAGCCATCGCGGAATTGTTAGTGGGTATTGCCACCGATTGTGAAATCGTCCGCAGAAAAAATTTATCTTCATGAATAACAATATTTTATTTGCTTTGCCCCGCGCATACCGCGCAACCCTGGCAGGCCCTGCGCCCACCTATCCCGCATCATGTCGCCCTCAGCAAGGAGAGCAACATGTCACTGGCGGTTATCTATACCCGGGCCACGATCGGCGTGCAGGCCCCCTCGGTTACGGTGGAAGTGCATATCAGCAACGGGCTGCCCGGTTTAACGCTGGTCGGCCTGCCGGAAACCACGGTAAAAGAGGCGCGCGACAGGGTGCGCAGCGCGTTGATCAACAACGGCTTCACCTTCCCGGCGCGGCGCATCACCGTTAACCTGGCGCCGGCCGACCTGCCCAAAGAAGGTGGCCGTTACGATCTGCCGATTGCGTTGGCGATCCTCGCCGCGTCCGAACAGCTGCCGGTCGAGTCGCTGACGCGTTATGAATTCCTCGGCGAGCTGGCGCTGTCCGGCGCGCTGCGGGCGGTCAGGGGTGCCATCCCGGCGGCTTTAGCGGCCGCCGCCGCCGGGCGCAAACTGATCCTGTCGGCGGACAACGGTCACGAGGTCGGCCTGATCGCCCAGGGTGAAACCCGGGTGGCGCAGCATCTGCTCGAAGTCTGCGCCTTTCTGCTCGGACGAGGGGAATTGCCGGCGGCCTGCGCCCCGCCGGCCGCCGATGCGGCGCGGCCGACGGCTGACCTGCAGGATATCATCGGCCAGCAGCAGGCCAAGCGGGCGCTGGAGATCGCCGCCGCGGGCGGACACAACCTGCTGCTGATCGGCCCGCCGGGCACCGGCAAGACCATGCTGGCCAGCCGCCTGACCGGTTTGCTGCCGCCGTTGACCGAGCGGGAGGCGCTGGAGAGCGTGGCGGTGGCCAGCCTGCTGCGCCATGACGCCGAACCCTTGCCCTGGCGCCAACGGCCGTTTCGCGCGCCGCACCACAGCGCCTCGATGGCGGCGCTGGTCGGCGGCGGTTCGCTGCCGCAGCCGGGAGAGATATCCATGGCGCACAATGGCGTGCTGTTTCTGGATGAACTGCCCGAATTCGAACGCAGGGTGCTGGATGCGCTGCGCGAACCGCTGGAATCCGGCGAGATCGTGATATCCCGCGCCAACGCCAAGGTCTGTTTTCCGGCCCGGGTCCAGCTGATTGCGGCGATGAACCCCAGCCCGACCGGGCACTATCAGGGCGTGCATAACCGCGCCTCCCCCCAGCAGGTATTGCGCTATCTGGGCCGCCTTTCCGGCCCCTTTATCGACCGTTTCGACCTGTCGATCGACGTGCCGCTCTTGCCGCCTGGCCTACTCAGCAAACGCTGCGCCGGTGGGGAAAATAGCGTTCAGGTGCGCGCTCGGGTGCAGCGGGCGCGCGACAGGCAGCTTAGCCGCGCCGGGAAAATCAATGCGCTGCTGAGCAACCAGGAAGTGGAGCGAGACTGCGCACTGCGGGCGGCGGACGCCGAGTTTTTGGAAGCGACCCTGCACGCGCTGGGCCTGTCGGTGCGCGCCTGGCAACGGATCCTAAAGGTGGCGCGCACGCTGGCGGATTTGAACGGAGATCGGGATATCGATAAGCGCCACTTGAGCGAAGCGCTGGGGTACCGGGGTATGGACCGTCTGTTGCTGCAGCTGCATCGCAGCCTGGAATAAAAATGGGGCCCGCAGGCCCCATTCTCATCAGTCGTCGCTGTCGGTGTAATCTTCCACCGCATCAGCCTGCGGCTTGCCGCCGGACAGGGTATGGAATTTTTTCGGACGGCGTGTGCGCGCCAGATATTTGGCCCATACTTTTTCCTGCTCGGTAACCGGCTCGCGCTCGCCGTGGCACACTGCGACGAACAGCTGTTCTTCTTCAGTGACCGGCTGGCGTTTGCCCGCGTCCAGCTCGTTGAACGCGTACCCGAAGCGCTCTAGCAATTGCGCTTCTTTAATGGTGAAATCGCCGTGACGGGAGAACCCGCGAGGATAGTGTTTGTTATCAAAAAAACGATTGGTCGTGGTGAAGCTATCCGCCATCTGACACGCTCCTAATTCTCTCATGGCCGTGCTGTTTATGGCGCGGAGTATTAGATAGGCTTGACATTGTGTAAAACAAAACATTTAAATCTTAACGACAAAATTTTTTGGAGATGGGTGTGGATACCGAATTACTGAAAACCTTTTTGGAGGTCAGTAGAACGCGTCACTTTGGCCGAGCCGCAGAATCCTTGTACTTAACGCAGTCCGCGGTCAGTTTCCGCATCCGTCAGTTGGAAAACCAGCTGGGCGCAAATTTATTCACCCGCCACCGCAACAATATCCGCCTGACGCCGGCCGGAGAGCGGCTTCTGCCCTATGCCGAGAGCCTGATGAACACCTGGCAGCTGGCGAAAAAAGAGGTGGTGCGATCGCTGCAGCACACCGAGCTCTCTATCGGCGCCACCGCCTCGCTGTGGGAAGCCTATCTGACCCCCTGGCTGCAATCGCTCTATCAGCAGCGCGAGGCGCTGCAGCTGGAGGCGCGGGTGGCGCTAAGGCACTCTTTGGTAAAGCAGCTGCACGAAAGGCAGCTCGATTTGCTCATCACCACCGAGCCGCCAAAGATGGACGAGCTGGCCAGCCAGCTGTTGGGCAATTTCTCGCTGCGTCTGTTTTCATCCCGCCGCCGCGACAAGCAGGCGCCGATGCCGTACATCAAGCTGGAATGGGGCGCCGATTTTCACCAACAGGAGAGCCGCATGCTGGAAGGCGACAGCGTGCCGGTGCTCACCACCACCTCGGCGCACCTGACCCGTCAGCTGCTGGAAACCACCGGCGGCTGCGCCTTTCTGCCCAGCCAGTGGGAAAAAGACTACCCGCTGCTGATCGCCGCCACCGAGACGCCGCCGATCGTGCGCCCGCTGTATGCGGTCTGGCTGCAGAACAGCGATCAGCAGCCGTTGATCCGGCAATTGCTGAAAATACCTTTAAATACCGCAGCCTGAAGCGCTATAACGGCTTCAGACGCGGATGGCGGGGTTTGGCTCGCCTGTTCAGCCAAAATGCGCTCATCGCCTTCTGAAGGCCGATAAAACAGAACAGCAGGATGCCGATGACGATTTTGGTCCACCAGGAGCTGAGGGTGCCGTCGAAGGTGATGTAGCTCTGGATCAGGCCCTGGATCAGCACGCCGAACAGCGTGCCCAGCACGGTGCCGACGCCGCCGGTCAACAGAGTGCCGCCAATCACCACCGCGGCGATGGCGTCCAACTCTACGCCGCTGGCCGCCAGCGCATAGCCCGCCGACGTATACAGCGAGAAAACAATGCCGGACAGCGCCGCCAGCGTACTGGATAACATGTAAATCAATACGGTGGTGCGTTGTACCGGCACGCCCATCAGCGCCGCCGACACCCGGTTGCCGCCAATGGCGTAGACGTTGTGGCCAAAGCGGGTGCGGTGCGCCAACAGGATGCCAGCCGCCACCACCGTCAACATCACCAACGCCAGCAGCGTGAAGCGTCCGCCGCCCGGCAGTTTCCAGGCGTAGTTGGCCAGGCTGGCGTACAGCGGGTGATCGATGGGAATCGACTCCTCGGAAACGATAAAACTCATACCCCGCACGAAGAACATGCCGGCCAGCGTGATGATGAACGCCGGCAGCTTCAGCACGTCGATGATCCAGCCCATCAGCGCACCGAATGATGCTCCCATCAGCAGCGCGATGATGAACGCATAGCCCGGTGCCATGCCGTAACTGCCGATCAGTTTGGCCAGCAACACGCCGGTGAAGGCGATCACCGAACCGACCGACAAATCGATGCCGCCGGACAGGATCACAAAAGTCATCCCCACCGCCACAATGCCGAGAAACGCATTATCGGTCAGCAAATCACACCATACCCGCGTGGAGGCGAAGGCGGGGAACTGAGCAAGGCAAAACGCGTAGCCCAGCAAAAATACCGCCAGGGTGATCAACAGCGGCAGATTACGTTTGATCATGATTTGCGTCTCCGCAGCAGCCGGCGCAGCGATACGCTCGGCGATTGCACCATCAGCACCGCCAACACCACCACCGCTTTCAGCACCAAATTGAATTCGGGACGATAGCCGGACAGCAGGATGCCGGTGTTCATCCCCTGAATAATCAGCGCCCCCACCACCGACAGCAGCAGGTTAAACCGGCCGCCCAGCAGCGAACCGCCGCCAATCACCACCGCCAGGATGGCGTCCAGTTCCAGCCACAGGCCGGCATTGTTGGCGTCCGCCCCGCGGATGTCCGCCGTCACGATAATCCCGGCCACCGCGGCGCACAGGCCGCAGATCACGTACACCGACATCACCACCCAGCGAGTACTCACTCCCGCATTGCGGGCGGAACGCAGGTTGATGCCCACCGCTTCGATAAACAGCCCCAGAGCGGTCTTGCGCGTCAACAGCCAGAGCAGCAACAGCGACAGCGCGGCGACGATCGCCGGTACCGGCAGATACATTAATGCGCCGCTGCCCAGCTGCGCCAAGCCTTCCCGCTCGAAGGTCACTATCTGCCCTTCGGTGATCAGCTGCGCAACGCCGCGGCCGGCGACCATCAGCATCAGGGTGGCGACGATCGGCTGTATCTGCAGCACCGCCACCAGAAAACCGTTCCACAAGCCGCACAGCGCCCCGGCGGCCAACGCCGCAGCCAGCACATAGGCCAGCGGATAACCGGCGCTGGTCAGCATCGCCGCCGTGGCGCCGGCTATCGCCATCACCGCGCCCACCGAAAGATCGATGCCGCCGGTCGCGATCACCAACGTCATGCCCAGCGCCAGCAGCGCCACCGGGGCGCCGCGGTTGAGGATATCGATCAGGCTGCCGAACAGCCTTCCGTCCTGAATATGCACAGAGAAAAAATTTGGCGCCACCAGGCTGTCGATCAGCAAAATTGCCGCCAACGCCCCCAGCTGCGTCGCCCCGGCGGGAAATGCCCACCTGATTTTGCGCGGTTCACCGGTCATGGAGGAGCTCCTGAGGTTCATCCTGCCCCCTGTTGCACGGCAATAGCCTGCATAATCGCCGGCACCGTGATGGCGTCATGTTCCAACTGCGCCACATGTCGTCTGTCGCGCAGCACCACAATGCGATCGGCATAGCCTGCCAGCTCCTCCAGCTCGGAAGAGATCACCAGCAGCGCCAGCCCTTCTTCACACAGTTTCTCGACCAACCGGATAATCTCCGCGTGCGCGCCGACGTCAATGCCGCGCGTCGGCTCGTCGAGGATCAGAAAACGCGGTTTGGTCGCCAGCCAGCGGGACAGCAGCACCTTCTGTTGATTGCCGCCGGAAAGATATTGGATCTGCTGCTCCGCCCCCGGCGTACGGATGCCCAACAGCCGGATGAAATCGTCGGCGATGCGCGTTTGCTCCCGCAGCGGCAGCGGCCGCAGCCAGCCGCGCTGGGCCTGCAGCGCCAGAATAATATTTTCCCGCACCGTCGCCGCCCCAATGATGCCGTCGGTTTTACGGTCCTCCGGGCAATAGCCGAAACCCAGGCTGGCCGCTTTACGCGGCGTACGGATATTCACCGCCTTGCCGGCCACTTTCGCCTCGCCGCTATCCCGGGCCCTGACGCCAAATATCAGTTGGGCCGTTTCGGTACGCCCCGACCCCAACAGACCCGCCAGGCCAACAATCTCGCCCGGCCTGACCGCCAACTCGAAGGGTTCTACCGTACCGCGACGGCCATAGCCGTTGAATTCAACCAGCGGCGCCGCCGTTGACGCCCGGCGCTCACCGCGCTTGAGCAAGGATTCATCGAACGCGTGCCCCAGCATCATCTGCACCAGCTCCAGCCGCGGCAGCTCGGCAGCCGCACGCGTGCCGACCAGCTTGCCGTTGCGCAGCACGGTGATGCGATCGCTGATGCGATAAACCTGATCGAGAAAGTGAGTCACAAAGATCATGCCCAGCCCTTGAGATCGCAGCTGACGGAGAATATCCAGCAGCATGCCGACCTCTTTGGCATCCAGGCTGGCGGTGGGTTCGTCCAGGATCAGCACCCTGGCGGACAGATCCACCGCCCGGGCGATAGCCACGATTTGCTGAATGGCGATCGAGTAATTGCCCAACGGCTGGCTGACATCCAGCTGCAGGCCATAGCCTTGCAACAGCTCACTGGCGCGGCGCAGCATGGTGCGCTGATCGACCAGCCCAAAGCGGGTCGGCTCGCGGCCGATGAACAGGTTGGCGGCGACCGAAATATTCGCCAGCAGGTTCACCTCCTGGTAAACCGTCCCTATGCCTAACGCCTGCGCCTGTGCCGTACTCTGCGGTGCGATAGCGCGCCCCTCCAGCAGGATCTCGCCGGCGGACCGCGAGTAAACGCCGGTCAGCGCTTTGATCAGCGTGGATTTCCCCGCGCCGTTTTCCCCCAACAGCGCCACCACTTCCCCGCTCTGCAGCGTGAAATCGACCTGATCCAGCGCTTTGACACCGGGGAATTCGACGGATAATCCGTTAATCGCCAGTAGGTGAGTCTGAGATGCAACCATCTTGCTGCCCCGCCGGTGAGTGGATCAATAACCCATGCTTTTCTTCAGTTCGAACTCCTGCTTGGCGGTATCCGGCTGCAGCAGTTTCGACTCGGTCTGAATGAACTTCGGCGGCGATGTCCCCTCTTTTTTCATCGCCAACAGCGCATCAAACGCCGGGCCCGCCATGTTCGGCGTCAGCTCGACCGTAGCGTTGGCTTCGCCGTTGATCATCGCCTTGAAGATATCGGGCACGCCGTCGATAGAGACGATTTTTATTTGGGAACCGGGTTTTAGCCCCGCTTCCTTAATCGCCTGAATGGCGCCGATCGCCATATCGTCGTTATGCGCATAGACGGCGCAAATGTTCTTGCCGTTTTGCTCGGCCTTGATGAAGCTCTCCATCACCTCTTTGCCCTTGCTGCGGGTAAAATCACCGGACTGCGAGCGGATAATCTTGACGTTGGCGGCGGAAGCGATGCCGTCGGAGAAACCTTTCTTGCGGTTAATCGCAACGCTGGCGCCAACCGTGCCCTGCAGTTCCACCACGTTACACGGCTTGCCGGCCACCTCCTTCACCAGCCATTCCCCCGCCACCTTACCCTCATGGACGCTGTCGGAGGCCACTGCGGCGGTATACAACGAGGGGTCGTTCACTTCGATCATGCGGTCCAGCAGGAACACCGGAATTTTTGCCTCTTTGGCTTCCTGCAGCACCGGCGTCCAACCGGTTGCGACGACCGGGGCGATGAAAATAGCGTCCACCCCTTGGGCGATAAATGACCTTACCGCTTTGATCTGATTTTCCTGTTTCTGCTGAGCGTCGGCAATTTTCAGCGTAATTCCGCGCTTTTCGGCCTCCTGTTTGGACACTTTGGTTTCCGCCGAGCGCCAGCCCGACTCTGAGCCAATCTGAGAGAAGCCGACGATCAGCGGTGCGGCCTGAGCCGTATTGATAAATGCGCCAGCGACGGCGGCTGCTAACAGCAAACGTTTGATCATGGTGTTTTCCTCGCCCTGCAGGGTTAGCTGTTGTGGTGTGATCTGTTTATTTTTCTGATGAAGCGGGTCCAAAAGGGACGGTCGCTTATTAGGTGTAGTTGAAAAATGGGCGGGAATAATGCGCGGCATCACATCGCAGGATAACAACCATTTTGTACATGGATTCAGCTAAAAATGTCTAAATCGAAAACGGCTTTGCAGGAATTTCAGACAATCTATCAGGGGAATAGCGGAAAAGGGCGAGGAATGAGACGCAAAAAAAAACCCTTCGCTTTCGCGAAGGGTTTCTAATATGGCAGGGGCGGAGAGACTCGAACTCGCGACACCCGGTTTTGGAGACCGGTGCTCTACCAACTGAGCTACGCCCCTAAATCTCGCTTAACATTATGCCTGCTAAGATAAGCAGGCATAATTTAAATAAGTGGCGGAACGGACGGGGCTCGAACCCGCGACCCCCTGCGTGACAGGCAGGTATTCTAACCAACTGAACTACCGCTCCACCGATTCTTTTACGTCGCACCTTTCGATGCCGGCAAAACCGCCTCGGCGATTTCGCTCATTACCAGGTGTCAGGCTGATAACGTTTATTTGATGCCTGGCAGTGTCCTACTCTCGCATGGGGAGACCCCACACTACCATCGGCGCTACGGCGTTTCACTTCTGAGTTCGGCATGGGGTCAGGTGGGACCACCGCGCTATTGCCGCCAGGCAAATTCTGTTTCATTCTTGGCCGTTACTCGCGTAACCACCAGAACCAATCTAAGAACTTCGCTGAAAATTATTCGTCTCTCTAAAAACACCTTCGGTGTTGTAAGGTTAAGCCTCACGGATCATTAGTACTGGTTAGCTCAATGCATCGCTGCACTTACACACCCAGCCTATCAACGTCTTAGTCTTAAACGTTCCTTCAGGGGCCTTAAAGGCCCAGGGAAGACTCATCTCGAGGCAAGTTTCGCGCTTAGATGCTTTCAGCGCTTATCTTTTCCGCACTTAGCTACCGGGCAGTGCCATTGGCATGACAACCCGAACACCAGTGGTGCGTTCACTCCGGTCCTCTCGTACTAGGAGCAACCCCTCTCAATCTTCCAACGCCCACGGCAGATAGGGACCGAACTGTCTCACGACGTTCTAAACCCAGCTCGCGTACCACTTTAAATGGCGAACAGCCATACCCTTGGGACCTACTTCAGCCCCAGGATGTGATGAGCCGACATCGAGGTGCCAAACACCGCCGTCGATATGAACTCTTGGGCGGTATCAGCCTGTTATCCCCGGAGTACCTTTTATCCGTTGAGCGATGGCCCTTCCATTCAGAACCACCGGATCACTAAGACCTACTTTCGTACCTGCTCGAGCCGTCACTCTCGCAGTCAAGCTAGCTTATGCCTTTGCACTAACCTCACGATGTCCGACCGTGATTAGCTAACCTTCGTGCTCCTCCGTTACTCTTTGGGAGGAGACCGCCCCAGTCAAACTACCCACCAGACACTGTCCTCACCCCAGATTATGGGGCCGAGTTAGAACATCAAACATTAAAGGGTGGTATTTCAAGGTTGGCTCCACGCAGACTGGCGTCCACGCTTCAAAGCCTCCCACCTATCCTACACATCAAGGCTCAATGTTCAGTGTCAAGCTATAGTAAAGGTTCACGGGGTCTTTCCGTCTTGCCGCGGGTACACTGCATCTTCACAGCGAGTTCAATTTCACTGAGTCTCGGGTGGAGACAGCCTGGCCATCATTACGCCATTCGTGCAGGTCGGAACTTACCCGACAAGGAATTTCGCTACCTTAGGACCGTTATAGTTACGGCCGCCGTTTACTGGGGCTTCGATCAAGAGCTTCGCCTTGCGGCTGACCCCATCAATTAACCTTCCAGCACCGGGCAGGCGTCACACCGTATACGTCCACTTTCGTGTTTGCACAGTGCTGTGTTTTTATTAAACAGTTGCAGCCAGCTGGTATCTGCGACTGGCTTCAGCTCCATCCGCAAGGGACTTCACCTACGCGCCAGCGTGCCTTCTCCCGAAGTTACGGCACCATTTTGCCTAGTTCCTTCACCCGAGTTCTCTCAAGCGCCTTGGTATTCTCTACCTGACCACCTGTGTCGGTTTGGGGTACGATTCTGTGTTACCTGATGCTTAGAGGCTTTTCCTGGAAGCTTGGCATCAACTACTTCTGCACCGTAGTGCATCGTCATCACGCCTCAGGGTTGACAGCGTTCCGGATTTACCAGGAACACCCCCCTACACGCTTAAACCGGGACAACCGTCGCCCGGCTAGCCTAGCCTTCTCCGTCCCCCCTTCGCAGCAACACCGAGTACAGGAATATTAACCTGTTTCCCATCGACTACGCTTTTCAGCCTCGCCTTAGGGGTCGACTCACCCTGCCCCGATTAACGTTGGACAGGAACCCTTGGTCTTCCGGCGAGCGGGCTTTTCACCCGCTTTATCGTTACTTATGTCAGCATTCGCACTTCTGATACCTCCAGCAACCCTCACAGGCCACCTTCAACGGCTTACAGAACGCTCCCCTACCCAACAACGCCTAAGCGTCGCTGCCGCAGCTTCGGTGCATGGTTTAGCCCCGTTACATCTTCCGCGCAGGCCGACTCGACCAGTGAGCTATTACGCTTTCTTTAAATGATGGCTGCTTCTAAGCCAACATCCTGGCTGTCTATGCCTTCCCACATCGTTTCCCACTTAACCATGACTTTGGGACCTTAGCTGGCGGTCTGG
Organism: Serratia ficaria; assembly: GCF_900187015.1. Taxonomy (NCBI): domain Bacteria; kingdom Pseudomonadati; phylum Pseudomonadota; class Gammaproteobacteria; order Enterobacterales; family Yersiniaceae; genus Serratia; species Serratia ficaria. The sequence continues at coordinate 5,032,163 of NZ_LT906479.1, forward strand.
GTTGTTTCCCTCTTCACGACGGACGTTAGCACCCGCCGTGTGTCTCCCGTGATAACATTCTTCGGTATTCGGAGTTTGCATCGGTTTGGTAAGCCGGGATGGCCCCCTAGCCGAAACAGTGCTCTACCCCCGAAGATGAGTTCACGAGGCGCTACCTAAATAGCTTTCGGGGAGAACCAGCTATCTCCCGGTTTGATTGGCCTTTCACCCCCAGCCACAAGTCATCCGCTAATTTTTCAACATTAGTCGGTTCGGTCCTCCAGTTAGTGTTACCCAACCTTCAACCTGCCCATGGCTAGATCACCGGGTTTCGGGTCTATACCTTGCAACTATTCGCCCAGTTAAGACTCGGTTTCCCTACGGCTCCCCTATACGGTTAACCTTGCTACAAAATATAAGTCGCTGACCCATTATACAAAAGGTACGCAGTCACACCACGAAGGTGCTCCCACTGCTTGTACGTACACGGTTTCAGGTTCTATTTCACTCCCCTCGCCGGGGTTCTTTTCGCCTTTCCCTCACGGTACTGGTTCACTATCGGTCAGTCAGGAGTATTTAGCCTTGGAGGATGGTCCCCCCATATTCAGACAGGATGTCACGTGTCCCGCCCTACTCATCGAACTCACAGTTAATGCATTTTAGTGTACGGGGCTATCACCCTTTACTGCGCGACTTTCCAGACGCTTCCACTAACACAAGAACTGATTCAGGTTCTGGGCTGCTCCCCGTTCGCTCGCCGCTACTGGGGGAATCTCGGTTGATTTCTTTTCCTCGGGGTACTTAGATGTTTCAGTTCCCCCGGTTCGCCTCGTTAAGCTATGTATTCACTTAACGATAGTGCAACGAATTGCACTGGGTTTCCCCATTCGGGTATCGCCGGTTATAACGGTTCATATCACCTTACCGACGCTTTTCGCAGATTAGCACGCCCTTCATCGCCTCTGACTGCCTAGGCATCCACCGTGTACGCTTAGTCACTTAACCTCACAACCCGAAGGTGTCTTTTATGAATAATCGACACTTCGCATTGCAAACATTTGAGAGACTCTATGACAGGTTACTCCTCATCCCAATATTTCTACGGAGGGACAAGTTTCAGCCGTCATGTTTCAATTTTCAGCTTGTTCCAGATTGTTAAAGAGCAAAATACTTCGCAGCATACTGTCGCCAATATACTCTGAAGTATTGAAATACCGGACTATATGGTGGAGCTAAGCGGGATCGAACCGCTGACCTCCTGCGTGCAAGGCAGGCGCTCTCCCAGCTGAGCTATAGCCCCATACAGTCACGTGCAGTACCTTTGATATACAACTTCTTTCTTAGGCAAGGCATGCGGAGGGAAGTTTACCTGGGTAAACGACCGCGCATAACGCAGCATAGGGAAGAAGTGGTAGGCCTGAGTGGACTTGAACCACCGACCTCACCCTTATCAGGGGTGCGCTCTAACCACCTGAGCTACAAGCCTATAAAGGTATTTCTGCTCGTTACTTTCTATCAGACAATCTGTGTGAGCACTTCACGCGAATCGATATCATTAGGTAAGGAGGTGATCCAACCGCAGGTTCCCCTACGGTTACCTTGTTACGACTTCACCCCAGTCATGAATCACAAAGTGGTAAGCGCCCTCCCGAAGGTTAAGCTACCTACTTCTTTTGCAACCCACTCCCATGGTGTGACGGGCGGTGTGTACAAGGCCCGGGAACGTATTCACCGTAGCATTCTGATCTACGATTACTAGCGATTCCGACTTCATGGAGTCGAGTTGCAGACTCCAATCCGGACTACGACGTACTTTATGAGGTCCGCTTGCTCTCGCGAGTTCGCTTCTCTTTGTATACGCCATTGTAGCACGTGTGTAGCCCTACTCGTAAGGGCCATGATGACTTGACGTCATCCCCACCTTCCTCCGGTTTATCACCGGCAGTCTCCTTTGAGTTCCCGACCGAATCGCTGGCAACAAAGGATAAGGGTTGCGCTCGTTGCGGGACTTAACCCAACATTTCACAACACGAGCTGACGACAGCCATGCAGCACCTGTCTCAGAGTTCCCGAAGGCACCAAAGCATCTCTGCTAAGTTCTCTGGATGTCAAGAGTAGGTAAGGTTCTTCGCGTTGCATCGAATTAAACCACATGCTCCACCGCTTGTGCGGGCCCCCGTCAATTCATTTGAGTTTTAACCTTGCGGCCGTACTCCCCAGGCGGTCGATTTAACGCGTTAGCTCCGGAAGCCACGCCTCAAGGGCACAACCTCCAAATCGACATCGTTTACAGCGTGGACTACCAGGGTATCTAATCCTGTTTGCTCCCCACGCTTTCGCACCTGAGCGTCAGTCTTCGTCCAGGGGGCCGCCTTCGCCACCGGTATTCCTCCAGATCTCTACGCATTTCACCGCTACACCTGGAATTCTACCCCCCTCTACGAGACTCTAGCTTGCCAGTTTCAAATGCAGTTCCCACGTTAAGCGCGGGGATTTCACATCTGACTTAACAAACCGCCTGCGTGCGCTTTACGCCCAGTAATTCCGATTAACGCTTGCACCCTCCGTATTACCGCGGCTGCTGGCACGGAGTTAGCCGGTGCTTCTTCTGCGAGTAACGTCAATGCGATGCCGTATTAAGACATTGCCCTTCCTCCTCGCTGAAAGTGCTTTACAACCCGAAGGCCTTCTTCACACACGCGGCATGGCTGCATCAGGCTTGCGCCCATTGTGCAATATTCCCCACTGCTGCCTCCCGTAGGAGTCTGGACCGTGTCTCAGTTCCAGTGTGGCTGGTCATCCTCTCAGACCAGCTAGGGATCGTCGCCTAGGTGAGCCATTACCCCACCTACTAGCTAATCCCATCTGGGCACATCTGATGGCGTGAGGCCCGAAGGTCCCCCACTTTGGTCCGTAGACGTTATGCGGTATTAGCTACCGTTTCCAGTAGTTATCCCCCTCCATCAGGCAGTTTCCCAGACATTACTCACCCGTCCGCCGCTCGTCACCCAGAGAGCAAGCTCTCTTGTGCTACCGCTCGACTTGCATGTGTTAGGCCTGCCGCCAGCGTTCAATCTGAGCCATGATCAAACTCTTCAATTAAAAGCTTGATTTGCTTCAACTCGTGAAGCGATGCTCAAAGGTTACTGCTTCAAAAATTGCTTTTTTACAAGCTAGTCACTCTTCAAGACTTGATATTTTTTCGCATCCGAAGATGCTGGATATCGTCTTGTGGAGTGCCCACACAGATTGTCTGATAAATTGTTAAAGAGCGTTGGTTACTGAGAGATAACTCTCGGTAACGCGGGAGGTGCATATTACGCTTTCCCGCTGAAGAGTCAAGCTTTTTTCTTATTAAGAAACGGCGTTTTCACCGGCTTGCTTCTTCCTGGCTGGGCGACTGGTTCTCGTTAGAGGAGTCGTTGTTCCCGGTCAGTGGAGGCGCATTATAGGGAGTTCTCAGAACGCCGCAACCCCTATTTTCAATATTTTTTCCGACCGTTGAATGTTTAACCAAAACCCCGTTAAAGCGGCAGTTTTTTCAACGTTTTGAAGCCGTAGCCTTGTAAAACGGGCAATAAAGCGTCGGTATCTTCATTTAACGCCATGCAGTACGCCAGATGATCTTCCTGCGTCGACACCAGGTTTTCCTGCGTTGAGATAAGCCAGGCGGTGCGGCGGGCAATAGCGGCGCCGGAATCCACCAGCCGGGTGCCTTCAGGCAGCACCTGCATTAACTCTGCCGCCAATAAAGGGAAATGGGTACAACCCAGCACCACGGTGTCCGGCGGCTCGCGCATGCTCAGCCACGGCTGCAGGATTTTCTTCAGGGTCGGCAGAGGAACAGCTTCGCCGTGCAGCTTGGCTTCCGCCAGCTCCACCAGTTCGGAAGAACCCAACAGCTCGATTTTACAGTCGGTCGCGAAACGGGCGATCAGTTCATGAGTGTAGGTGCGCTGAACGGTGCCGCGGGTAGCCAACAGGCCGACGATGCCGTTGGCGGTAAGGCGAGCCGCCGGTTTGATGGCGGGCACCACGCCCACTACCGGGAAACTGAAGCGTTCGCGCAATGCGGGCAGGGAAACGGTGCTGGCGGTGTTGCAGGCGATGACCACGATCGCCAGCGGGTGGCGTTGCTGCACCGCGCCGACAATTTCCAACACGCGTTCAACGATAAACTCTTCGGATTTCTCGCCGTAGGGGAACGCCACGTTGTCGAAGGCATATATATAGTGGAGGTCCGGCAGCAGTTGCCGAACCTCTTGATACACCGATAGCCCGCCAACGCCGGAGTCAAATACCAGCACCGTCGGGCGGGGCGTCGCGGGGCTGTTAGAAGGTATAGCTTCCAGTAATGTAATATTCTCTTCCTGGAGTAGCGTAGCCATAGGCCGTCTCATAATCTTTATCAAACAGGTTGGCAATTCTACCACGAACTGTCAGATGAGATGTGACCGGATACGAAACTGCGAGATCCCACAGGCTCACGCCGCCGAGTTTGACGGTCGGGCTTGGATACACGCCGTAGTCCTTGTCATAGCGCTCGCCGAGGTATTGATAGGTGACCGCCCAGTCAAAGTCATAAACCTGCCAGTCCAGCTCGTACTTCACCTGCTGTTTGGCGCGACGCAGCAAGACTTCGTGGGTCTTGGCATTACGTGGGTCGACATAGTCATAGCTGATCTGATGCGTCAACGGACCGGTTTCAAACGAAGCGGTGGCTTCTACGCCTTTAATGGTCGCTTTACCGATGTTGTAATAACGGTAAGTCACAGGATCGCTGTCAATCAGGTTATCGATGTCATTCCGGTAGCCGGACACGCGCCAGGCCACTGGCCCGGTCAACCCTTCAAAACCGCCTTCCCACTGTTTGCTCTCTTCCGGCTTCAAGTTATCGTTGCCGTAAGTGGTACTGAACAGCTGGTTCATGTTTGGCGCTTTAAATGCGGTGCCATAGGAAGCGATGAAACGATACCCTTCAACGAATTCCCAGGCCGCACTGGTTTGCCAGGTGCCGTGCCAGCCAAATTCCGAGTTGTCGTCGCCGCGCGCCGCGGCTTCGAGAGTAACCGGCCCAACCAACTGCTGGCCGGTCAAATAGATGCCGGTGTTGCGTTGGCTCTTCTCGCTGCTGACAGACGCAGTGCCTGGCTTGATTTGTTGATCCTGCCAGTCGGCGCCGGCACTCACCGTACCTTGTGCAACTTTGAAGGTATTGCCCCACTGCAGGTTGTATTGTTCGGAATCGTCCAGGCTGGAGGAAACGGCGTACTGCCCCTTACGCGGATCATAGTTGTAATCTTTGCTGTGGCTGTAGCTGCCCACTAACTGCGTGGCATAAATCCCTTCCTGATAGCGCAGCCCGGTGTCCCAGGTTTGGCTATACAGCTTACGGGTGTCAGGCAAACCGGTGACATTGAAGTTGTTGTCGTAAGCATAAAAACCGTCGTAGCCGGTGCGGTTATCATAGCCATAGCCGCGGAAAAAGCCGCTGATTTGCTCGTTAAACTGGTGCTGCACGGCGCCGTACAGCGACTTGCTCATAAAGCCATCGCGATCGGGCTGTGGAATGCTGGTGTTGCCTTCCGCCACCACGTCATACCCTTTGGTATAGGTATAGTTGCCCGCAACAGTCGCCACCGTGCTGTCGCCCAGCCGTTGCTGAGTCGAGGCATCGTAGGCCTGGTAGCCATGCGAGCCGAGGCCGGCGGAGAGCGTAGTGCCGTTCTTTTCGCGGGTGGTGATAATGTTGACCACGCCGCCGATGGCGTCTGAGCCGTACACCGCCGAACGCGGACCGCGGATATATTCGATTTTCTGCACCAGCGAGATCGGGATCTGGCTGAGGTCAGAAGAGCCGCTGACGCCGGCCTGGTTAAGACGGATGCCGTCGACCAGCACCAGCACGTGGCTGGAGTTGGTGCCGCGAATGAACAGCGAGCTTTTTTGCCCCATTCCGCCGTTCTGGCCAATATCCACGCCCGGCAAGCGGCGCATCACGTCGGTCAGGCTCTTGGCCTGCCAGCGGTCGATGTCATTACGGGTCACGATAGAGGTGGGTGCCAGCACGGAAGAGACCGGCTGCGGGAAACGGTTGGCGGTAACCATCAGGTTATCGCCGTTATTGGCTGTGGTGTTGTCTTGCGCCCATCCAGAAAAAGCCGTGACGGAGGAAACCACCATCAGCAGCGTATTTTTTGTAATTGTCATGAAAAAGCATCCAAACTTAATTGGCGGATGCCGCAGGATCATGGCCGGTGGTTCGCGACGGCCACGCACATTGCGACGTAACACCGGCAGGTCTTCGGGCTTGGGATTTGCAGGCTGCTTGCCGCAACCGACACCGGGCGATGACTTCCCATCCTGCAGTGGACAGTGTCTGCGTTAACACGCTATCGCCGTGACTTCCCCTTACCGCTGCGCGTCAGCTCCGGATTCACACCGGATTCCCTTTTCACTCGCTGCTTGAGGCCGGACGGCAATGCTACGATCAATGTAAATGGATGTCTAGACTTCCACTAATGTTACAAATAATAAACGCGACAAAACTGGACTTCACGGGCTGATTCCCTACAATCCCCGCTGATCAAATTAGCCTGACGAGATGAAACACATGACGCCCGAGAATTTGCCTATTGAACGTTACGATGACCAGCTGGCGGAGAAAACCGCCCGCCTGAAGACGTTGATGTCACCGTTCGCGGCGCCCGAGCCGGAAGTGTTCCGCTCGCCAGTGAGCCACTACCGCATGCGCGCAGAATTCCGCATCTGGCATGATGAAGACGAGATGTACCACATCATGTTCGACCAGCAGACCAAGCAGCGCATCCGCGTCGATCAATTCCCGGCCGCCAGCGAACTGATCAACCGCCTGATGAGCGCGCTGATTGCCGCCATCAAGCCAGACCCGACGCTGCGCCACAAGCTGTTCCAGATCGATTATCTGTCGACGCAAAGCGGCAAAATCATCGCTTCGCTGCTGTACCACCGCAAGCTGGACGACGCCTGGCAGCAACGCGCTACGCAGCTGCGCGACAGCCTGCGCGCCCAGGGCTTCGATCTGCAGTTGATTGGCCGCGCCGCGAAGATGAAAATCATGCTGGACAAGGATCACGTGGACGAAGTGCTGCCGGTCGCCGGTCGCGACATGATTTACCGCCAGGTGGAGAACAGCTTCACCCAGCCGAACGCGGCGATGAACGTGCAGATGCTGGAGTGGGCGCTGGAAGTCACCGCCGGGTCAACAGGCGATTTGCTGGAACTGTACTGCGGCAACGGCAACTTTTCGCTGGCGCTGGCGCGCAACTTTGAGCGCGTGCTGGCCACCGAGATAGCCAAACCGTCCGTCGCGGCGGCGCAATACAATATCGCCGCCAACCACATCGACAACGTGCAGATCATCCGCATGGCGGCGGAAGACTTTACCCAAGCGATGAACGGGGTGCGCGAGTTTAACCGGCTGAAGGGCATCGATCTGAGCGGCTACAACTGCGAGACCATTTTCGTCGATCCGCCGCGCAGCGGTCTGGATGACGAAACGGTGAAGATGGTGCAGGCCTATCCGCGCATTCTGTATATCTCATGCAATCCGGACACGCTGTGCGCCAACCTGGCAACGTTGCAGGAAACGCATCGGGTGAGCCGCCTGGCGCTGTTCGACCAGTTCCCCTACACCCACCATATGGAATGCGGCGTGCTGCTGGAAAAACGCCGCTGATATCATCGGGGCGCCGCTATGGCGCCCCGGCTTTTTATTCTTGGGTATTTTCATCCAGCGCCTTGCGCGCCTTCAGCTTGAAGCCTATCCAGAACACCAGCGCGACACAGATGATCGACGGCAGGAAGTTGGAGCCGATCTGCGGGTATTCGGCGCGCACGATGGCGCTGTACAGCAGCAGCCCCAGCAGGAAACAGGCGGCGGCCAGCTTCGGCATGCCTTCCGGCATGGCGCGATTCAGGTAACGTTGATGCAGACAATACACCGCCAGCACCAGCGCGATTATCGGGAAGACTGAAAACGGCACCACCGAGCTGAACAACGCAGCGAACGAGCCGTTGATTGAAAGGCCGGCAATCAACGCCAGCAGTAAGGTGCCATTCTCACGACCTGGTTTTTCCATCACTCTCTACCTTTTTTATACGTGGGATACAGAAGCTTTTTCTTGCTCGCGGCGATACCAGTAATACGCCCCCTTGGAAATCATCCGCAGCTGCAGCACCAAGCGTTCTTCCAGCTGGCGCCGCTGTTCGGGGTCAATATCCAGCGCTTCCGCGCCGGCGCTGAACACGATGGTCACCATGGCCTCCGCCTGCGCTTCGGTAAAGCTGCGCGGCATATGATTTTCCAGCTCGAGGTAATCCGCCAGTTCGGCGATAAAGTGTTGGATCTCACGCGCTACCGCCGCGCGAAACGCGGCCGAGGTGCCGGAACGCTCACGCAGCAGCAGGCGAAATGCATTGGGGTTGTTGCCGATAAACTCCATAAAGGTGGAGACCGACGTGCGGATCACGCTGCCGCCCTTGGCGATGCGCTGACGCGCCTGCCGCATCAGCTGGCGCAGCATCAGGCCGCTTTCGTCGACCATGGTCAGCCCGAGTTCGTCCACGTCGCGGAAGTGGCGATAGAACGAGGTGGGCGCGATCCCCGCCTCGCGCGAGACCTCCCGCAGGCTCAGGCTGGCAAAGCTGCGCTCGGCGCTAAGCTGGCTGAACGCGGCCTCGATCAGGGAACGACGCGTCCGTTCTTTTTGTTGTGCTCTGACGCCCATATGCATATCCAGATAAGTTCCATTCAATCAGTCTAACGCCCTTGAGCCGGCAATATAGCAAATTTTATTGCAACAGCATTTATACTAACGCGCGCAATCACAGTTCCGGCCTGAACCAATTGTGCTTTGGCTCAAAAAGCCTAATGGTGATTGGGCACACAGCGCTATGATGTTAAGATACCGTTGTAATCTTGTATAAAAACAGGTCTCTCCTACATGCAACAGCACTATCAATTTGATGCCATAGTAATTGGCTCGGGCCCTGGTGGTGAAGGTGCCGCTATGGGGCTGGTGAAACAGGGCGCCCGCGTGGCCGTTATCGAACGGTACAACAACGTCGGCGGCGGATGCACCCATTGGGGCACCATCCCATCCAAAGCCCTCCGTCACGCCGTCAGCCGCATTATCGAATTCAACCAGAACCCGCTTTATAACAACTCTCGCACGCTCAGCGCGACTTTCCCTGACATTTTACGCCACGCCGATAACGTCATTAACCAGCAAACCCGCATGCGCCAGGGATTCTACGAGCGCAACCAGTGCAAACTGTTCGCCGGCGATGCGCGCTTTATCGACGCCAACACCGTCAGCGTCAGCTATATGGACGGCACCCAGGACACCATCCGCGCCGACCATATCGTGATCGCCTGCGGTTCGCGCCCTTACCTGCCGGCCAGCGTCGACTTCAATCACCCGCGCATTTACAACAGCGACTCTATCCTCGAGCTGAACCACGAACCGCGCCACGTGATCATTTATGGCGCCGGGGTGATCGGCTGCGAATACGCGTCGATTTTCCGCGGCCTCAACGTCAAGGTGGATCTGATCAACACCCGCGATCGCCTGCTGGCGTTCCTCGATCAGGAAATGTCGGATTCGCTGTCGTATCACTTCTGGAATAACGGCGTGGTGATCCGCCATAACGAAGAGTTCGAGAAGATCGAAGGTACCGAAGACGGCGTGATTGTGCACCTGAAATCAGGCAAGAAGGTGAAGGCGGACTGCCTGCTGTACGCCAACGGCCGTACCGGCAACACCGACTCGCTGGGGCTGGAAAACGTCGGCCTGGAGTCTGACAGCCGCGGCCTGCTGAAAGTGAACAGCATGTACCAGACCGCACTGTCGCACATTTATGCGGTAGGCGATGTGATCGGCTACCCAAGCCTGGCGTCGGCCGCCTACGATCAGGGCCGAATCGCCGCGCAGGCCATCGCCTCCGGCGAAGCCAGCGGCCACCTGATCGAAGACATCCCGACCGGCATCTACACCATTCCGGAAATCAGCTCCGTCGGCAAAACCGAACAGGAACTGACGGCGATGAAGGTGCCCTACGAAGTGGGCCGCGCCCAGTTCAAGCACCTGGCGCGCGCGCAGATCGCCGGGATGAACGTCGGCAGCCTGAAGATCCTGTTCCATCGCGACACCCTGCAGATCCTCGGGATCCACTGCTTCGGCGAGCGTGCGGCGGAGATCATCCACATCGGCCAGGCGATCATGGAACAGAAGGGCGAAGGCAATACTATCGAGTATTTCGTTAATACCACCTTCAACTATCCGACCATGGCCGAAGCCTACCGGGTGGCGGCGTTGAACGGCTTAAACCGCCTGTTTTAACGCGCCGCCGATGTGGTTCTGCATGTGCTCGCGGATCGCCTCGGCCAATTGCTCATAGCGGCTGCGCAATGGGGAGCCGGGGCGGTACACCAATGCAATGGTGCGCTTCGGTTCCGGCTTGTAGCAGTCCAGGTAGCAAACGCCGTCGCGCTCCCGCTGCGGCGGCACCGCAAGCGTTGGCAGCAGGGTAATGCCGCTGCCGGCCGCGACCATATTGCGCAGCGTTTCCAGACTGGTGGCGCGGAAGTGGGTATCCTCGTCCGCACCGGCCTGGAAGCAAAAGCCCATCGCCTGATCGCGCAGGCAGTGGCCGTCTTCCAGCATCAGCAGCTTCTCGCCCGCCAAATCCGGCATCGCCACGCGTTCGCGCTGCGCCCACGGGTGATCGGAATACACCGCCAGCTTCATCGGTTCGTCAAACAGCGGCACTTCGATAAACGCCTCGGTTTCCTTCACCAGCGCCAGAATGGCGCAGTCCAGCTTGCCGCTGTCGAGCTGCGCCAGCAGCTGATGGGTCTGCGCTTCGTGCAGGTACATTTCCAGCTTGGGAAAGGTTTTGTGCAGCGTCGGGATGATCTGCGGCAGCAGGTAGGGCCCCACGGTCGGGATCAGGCCGATATGCAGCGGCCCGGACATCGCCTCGCCCTGCTGGCTGGCCATTTCCTTCAGGACTTTGACTTCGCGCAGCACGGTACGCGCCTGCTCCACCAGCAGCAGCCCCGCCTGCGTGAACAGCACCTTGCGGCTGGTGCGCTCGAGCAGCATCACGCCCAGTTCATCTTCCAGTTTACGGATCTGCCCGCTGAGCGTGGGTTGGCTGACATGGCATGAATCGGCGGCGCGGCGGAAGTGCCGGTGCTCGGCCAAGGCGACCAGGTACTCTAAATCACGAATATTCATTGTTTCCCTCCAAACCATGATAGCTCATGGCGATAGATAAGATAGCAATGAGCGATTAGATCTATCAAGCCCCAGCATCAATAATGTGTCCCAACGAAGCGGCACAACGCTAAAAGCTAAAAATTATTTTTCCTAATTAAGGGGTTAATCAATGTTTACCAGTCAAGAAGGCAAGAAAGTCCCGCAGGTTACTTTCCATACCCGTCAGGGCGACCAATGGATTGATGTAACCACTGATGACCTGTTCAAAGACAAAACCGTCATCGTATTCTCGCTGCCGGGCGCGTTCACGCCGACCTGCTCTTCCAGCCACCTGCCGCGCTACAACGAGCTGTCCAGCGTCTTCAAACAGCACGGCGTCGACGGCATCCTGTGCGTCTCGGTGAACGACACCTTCGTGATGAACGCCTGGAAAGCCGATCAGCACGCGGAAAACATCACCTTCGTGCCGGACGGCAACGGCGAGTTCACCAAAGGCATGAACATGCTGGTCGAAAAAGCGGATCTGGGCTTTGGCCCGCGCTCATGGCGCTATTCAATGCTGGTGCGCAACGGCGTAGTGGAAAAAATGTTCGTCGAGCCGAACCAACCGGGCGATCCGTTTGAAGTGTCCGACGCCGACACCATGCTGAAATACCTGGCGCCGGAATTCAAAGTGCAGGAATCGGTTTCCCTGTTCACCAAACCGGGCTGCCCGTTCTGCGCCAAGGCCAAACAAATGCTGCAAGAGCGCGGCATTCAGTACGAAGAAATCGTGCTGGGCAAAGACGCCACCACCGTCAGCCTGCGCGCCGTCAGCGGCCGCGCCACCGTACCGCAGGTATTCATCGGCGGCCGGCACATCGGCGGCAGCGATGACCTGGAAACGTTCCTGTCAGCCTGATTAACAAGTAATAACTAAGCCAACGTGAACTTTGGCGGGCTCCGGCCCGCCCTTTTTTTACCTTTCAGGAGCGGATATGAAACAGTTGAACGTCGACGTCGCGGTTATCGGCGGCGGCACCGCCGGGCTCGGCGCCTATCGCGCGGCCAAGCTTTCTACCCCCAGCGTGGTGATGATCGAAGGCGGGCCTTACGGCACCACCTGTGCGCGCGTTGGCTGCATGCCGTCCAAACTGCTGATTGCCGCCGCCGAGGCGGTGCATCAAATCGAACGCGCGCCGGGTTTTGGCGTGCACCCCACCGGCAAGACGCGCATCGACGGCCGCGAGGTGATGAGCCGCGTCAAACGCGAACGCGACCGATTTGTCGGCTTCGTGCTGGAAGGGGTGGATGAGATCCCCGCCGGCGACAAGATCCGGGGCTACGCCCGTTTTATCGACGACAACACCCTGCAGGTGGACGAACACACGCGCATCGTGGCCCAGCGCATCGTAATCGCCAGCGGCTCTCGCCCGAGCTGGCCGGCGGCCTGGAACGATCTGGGCGACCGCCTGATCGTCAACGACGACGTTTTCGACTGGGACGATTTGCCGCAGTCCGTCGCGGTGTTTGGCCCCGGCGTGATCGGTCTGGAACTGGGCCAGGCGTTGCACCGCCTCGGCGTGGACACCAAAGTGTTTGGCGTCGGCGGCGCGGTCGGCCCATTGACCGACAGCGCGGTGCGCCACTATGCCGCCAAAACGCTGGGCGAAGAATTTTACCTCGACGCCGACGTTAAGGTGGAGATGATGCAGCGCGAAGGCGACCAGGTGTTTATCCGCTATCGGGATAAACAGGGCCAGCCGCAGGACATCATGGTGGATTACGTGCTGGCGGCGACCGGGCGCCGGCCCAACGTCGATCGCCTGGATCTCGACAACACCCGCCTGCAGCTCGACGCCAAAGGCGTGCCGCTGGCCGATCGCCTGACGATGCAAACCAGCGTGCCGCACATTTTCATCGCCGGCGACGCCAGCAACCAACTGCCGCTGCTGCATGAAGCCAGCGATCAGGCGCGCATCGCCGGCGCCAACGCCGGCAGCTTCCCGGAAATCAACCCGGGCCTGCGGCGCAGCGCCATTTCGGTGGTGTTCTCCGATCCGCAAATCGCCATGGTCGGCTCCACCTTCCGCGAGCTGAGCGAAAAATTCAGCGCCTGCGGCTGCTTCGACGTCGGCGAGGTCTCGTTTGAAAATCAGGGCCGTTCACGGGTGATGCTGCGCAACAAGGGCATTCTGCACGTTTACGGCGAACAGGGCACCGGCCGCTTCCTCGGCGCCGAGATGATGGGGCCGGAGGTCGAGCACATCGCCCACCTGCTGGCCTGGGCGCATCAGCAGCAGATGACCGTCAATCAGATGCTGGACATGCCGTTCTATCATCCGGTCATCGAAGAAGGGCTGCGCACCGCGTTGCGCGATCTGCAGGCCAAGCTCAGGCTCGGCGAGGCCGAGGCGGAACGCTGCCAGCGCTGCCCGGGCGAGTAATCGGCTAAAAAACCAAGGGCGCAGTTCACGGAGTGAACTGCGCCCTTGCCCTCGATTAGCTCAACTCAAGCCAAACGCTGCTTCGCTTCGGCGATCGCCGCGGCGACCTGCTGCGGAGCAACGCCGCCCTTGGCCGCACGCTTGTCCAGACAGGACTGCAGCGCCAAAATCGGGTAGACGTCGTCGCCAATCACCGCGCTGAACTTCTGCAAATCGGCCAGCGGCAACGCTTCCAGCGCCTTGCCCTGGCGAATGGCTTCCACCACCGCCTCGCCGACGATATGGTGCGCCTCACGGAACGGCACGCCCTTGGCGACCAGGTAGTCCGCCAGCTCGGTGGAGTTGGCGTAGCCCTGCTCCGCCGCTTCTTTACAGCGCGGACGTTTCACCTGAATGCCGTCCAGCACCAGCGCCGCCATCTGCAGACAGTCCATCCAGGTGTCGAGCGCGTCGAACAGCCCTTCCTTGTCTTCCTGCATATCTTTGTTGTACGCCAGCGGCAGGCCTTTCAACGTCATCATCATGCCGGTCAGCGCACCCTGCACACGGCCGCACTTGCCGCGGACCAGTTCCAGCGCGTCCGGGTTTTTTTTCTGCGGCATCAGCGAAGAGCCGGAGGTCACGCGGTCGGAAAGCTCGACAAAGGCCGCTTCGCCGCTGTTGAAGAAGATCAGGTCTTCGGCAAAGCGCGACAGGTGCACCATGCTGATGGCGGCGTTAGACAGCAGCTCCAGCACGTGGTCGCGGTCGGAAACGCTGTCCAGACTGTTGCGGGTCGCAGAGGCGAAGCCCAGCCAACCGGCCAGCTGATCGCGATCGATAAGATAAGCGGTGCCGGCCAGCGCGCCGCTGCCCAGCGGGCTGACGTCCAGACGTTTCAGGGTATCCTGCAGGCGGCTTTCGTCACGGGCCAGCATTTCCACATACGCCAGGCACCAGTGAGCGAAGGTCACCGGCTGCGCGCGCTGCAGGTGAGTGTAACCCGGCATCACCGCGTCCTGATTGGCTTCGGCGGTTTCCACCAGCGCCTGCTGCAGCTGCACGATGGCCTGATGCAGTTCACTGACCTGCAGTTTGCACCACAGCTTCAGGTCGGTCGCCACCTGGTCGTTACGGCTGCGGCCGGTATGCAGTTTTTTGCCCAGGTCGCCGACCTTGTCGATCAGCTTCTGTTCCACCCAGCTGTGGATATCTTCCGCGTCGCTGCTGACGATCGCCAAGGGATCGGCCTGCACTTCTTCCAGCAGCACGCCCAGCGCCTGCTCAAGCCGCTGCTGTTCCTCTTCCGTCAATACGTTGACGGTCACCAGCGCCTTTGACCAGGCCACCGAGCCCACGATGTCCTGTTCCGCCAGGCGATAATCGAAACGCAGCGAATCATTGAGCTGTTTGAACCGCTGATCTGCCGCCTGTGTGAAGCGTCCGCCCCAAAGTGCCATACTTTTACTCCTACATTATGCAAATAAGGGCGCAGCATGCTGCGCCCTTCACCAGCCACGCCAAAGAAGATTACTTGTTCTTTTTCTCGTTCAACGCGCGGATGCGTGAAGACAGCGAGAACAGACGGATAAAGCCGCCCGCGTGGCTGTGATCGTAAACCTCGTCTTCGCCGAAGGTGGCGAACTCTTCGGAGTACAGGCTATTGGCGGATTTTTTCTGGATCGCCGTTACCTGGCCCTTGTACAGCTGCAGCACCACTTCGCCGTTCACCTCTTCGGCCAACGCCTCGGCGGAAGCCTGCAGGGAACGACGCAGCGGCGCGAACCAGCGGCCGTCGTACACCACATAAGACATTTCCAGGCCCAGCTGTTCGCGCCATTTGAAGCTGTCGCGGTCCAGCACCAGCTGCTCAACGCCGCGCAGCGCCGCCACCATGATGGTGCCGCCCGGGGTTTCGTAGCAGCCGCGGGACTTGATGCCCACCAGGCGGTTTTCCACGATATCGATACGGCCCACGCCGTGTTTGGCGCCCAGCACGTTCAGGGTTTCCAGGCATTTGTAAGGCGACAGCGACTCGCCGTTCACCGCCACCACGCGGCCTTTTTCCACGGTGATGGTCACCTGCTCCGGCTGATCCGGCGCCTCCTGCGGATCGACGGTCCAGACCCAGCAATCTTTGTTCGGTGCGTTCCACGGGCTTTCCAGCACGCCGCCTTCGGTAGAAATGTGCCAGGCGTTCTCGTCGCGGCTGTAGATTTTTTCCAGCGACGCGGTGGTCGGAATGTTGCGCTCTTTCAGGTAATCCAGCAGCGCCTCGCGGGAACGCAGGTTCCACTCACGCCAAGGCGCCACCACTTTCAGCTGCGGCGCCAATGCGGTGTAGGTGGTTTCGAAACGCACCTGGTCGTTGCCTTTACCGGTTGCGCCGTGGCACAGCGCGTCCGCGCCGACCTTCAGCGCCAGCTCAACCTGCGCCTTGGCGATGATGGGACGCGCCATCGAGGTGCCCAGCAGGTAGCTGCCTTCGTACAGTGCGCCGGTTTGCAGCACCGGATACACGTAATCGCGGATAAATTCTTCACGCAGATCCACCACGTGACACTCAGAGGCACCGGACTGCAGGGCTTTTTGCTCCACGCCTTCCAGATCGCTGCGCTCCTGGCCGATGTCCGCCACGAACGCCACCACTTCGCAGCCGCCGTAGTTCTCTTTCAGCCATGGAATGATGGCCGAGGTATCCAGGCCGCCGGAGTACGCCAGAACGATTTTTTTGATGCCTTGGTTTTGCATGGTCTATTCCTTTTTAATTCTATATTTAAGCGAGGATCCGGGTGCCAATCGACACGCCGTTAAACAGAGCGGGAAGCTGATCGGCATGGCGCCAGCTGGCGATATCCACCGGGCGGCCGAGGGTGCGGGCGGCATCAAGCGCCGCATTCACCTTCACCACCATACCATCGGTGATGATGCCCTGGGCAATCAGTTGTTCCGCTTTTTGCGCCGTCATTTCCGCGATGCGCTGCCCTTTGCCGTCAAGGATGCCGCTGACATCCGACAGCAGGATCAAATCCGCACCCAGGGTAGCGGCCAGCGCCGTCGCCGCCTGATCGGCGTTCACATTCATGAGCTGCCCGTCGGCGGTGATGCCGATGGAGCTGATCACCGGCAAATAGCCGGCGCCCAGCAGGGTATTGACCAGCGCCGGCGAACCCGGCTGCGCGTGGCCTACGTGGCCCAACGCCGGGTCGAGTTGCGTTACGGACACGCTGCCGCCGTCCGCCAGGCTCAGGCCGACCGCGTTAATCTGGTGCTTGATGGCCCACGCCAGCAGCGTTTTGTTGGCGGTGCCGGCCAGCGCGCCGGTAATGATGTCGATCTGATCGGCCGGGGTCACCCGCAGGCCGTTCTTCTTCACCACCGGCAGGGACAGCTGTTTCATCAGCTCATCCACTACGCAGCCGCCGCCGTGCACGATAATCAGCGGGCGCTGCTGCTGCTGGCGATAGCTGTCCAGCGCGGTAAACAGACGCTCCAGCGCTTCTTCACTGTCTAATAACACGCCACCTAACTTGATAATTAACGGGTTCATCGCTGTTTACTCACGCTGGTTTAAAGAAGTGACTGGGTTTCAGGGAAACCGAAACGAATATTCAGGCATTGCACCGCCTGAGCGGCTGCGCCTTTCAGCAGATTGTCTTCCGCCGCTACGGCGATCAGGTGCTCGCCCTGTACCGCAAAACCGATGTCGCAGAACGGCGAACCCACCACCGCTTTCAGCGCCGGCACGCCCTGGTCGTACAGCCGCACCAGCGGTTTGTCGTCATAGGCGGCATGATAGGCGGCGGCCACCTCCTGCGCGGTCACGCCGGCTTTCAGACGGCAGGTGATGGTTTCGAGAATACCACGCGGGAAGTTACCCAAATGTGGCGTAAAGATGACCGGCACGCCCAGATGCGCCACGATTTCCGGGTGGTGGCGGTGGTTGAAAATACCGTACGGCTGCAGGCTCACTTCGCAGAAGCTGGTGGTGACGCTGGCCTTGCGCCCGGCGCCGCTGACGCCGCTGGTGGCGTTGATCACCGGCCACTGATCGGGATTCAGCAGCTGCTTTTCAATCAGCGGCTTCAGCGCCAGCTGCGCCGCCGTCGGGTAGCAGCCCGGCACGGCGATCAGCTGCGCCCGTTTGATCCGCTCGCTCTGCCATTCGGCCAGGCCGTACACCGCCTGCTCCAGCAGATCGTCGTGCTGGTGTTCGAAACCGTAGTATTGGCTGTAGAAAGCGGCGTCCCGCACGCGGAAGGCGCCGGAGAGATCAAACACCACGCAGCCCGCCGCCAGAAAGGCCGGCGCGATATCGTGGCTGACTTCATGGGCGGTGGCGAGGAACACCACGTCGATGCCCTTGGCCGCTTCGGCAACGTCCACCAGCGGCCGCAGCGGCAGATCGACGATGCCTTTCAACTGGGGATGCAGATCGGAAAGCAATTTTCCTGCATCTGCACTTTGCGCTGAAACCGCTAAAGCGGTTATGTTCATGTGTGGGTGGCGATTAAGGTAGGCCGTGAGCTCCGCTCCGGCGTAACCGCTGGCACCAACAATCAGCGTATTCAACATGTGGCCGTTCACCTTCTTGACTGACGTGTGGTCGTATTCGACTCAGGTAACAGGGCTCGCCAGCGTTGTTGCGCCGTCCACCCACGAGGTCGAGCGTTGATGTTTTTATAAACATCCGGGTATCGGGTTCCCTTACGCTCCAGCTTATTGTATTTTTATTCAAAATAAATGCATGAATATTGATACTACCCTAACCAAAGGCTGTCAACAGTGAAGATGAAATTACCTCCATTTATTGAGCTGTACCGGGCGTTGATCGCCACTCCGTCGATCAGCGCCACCGACGGCGCCCTCGATCAGAGTAATGAAGCATTAATCAACTTGCTGGCCGAATGGTTTGCCGATTTGGGTTTCCGCGTCGACGTACAGCCGGTGCCGGATACCCGCAACAAGTTCAACCTGCTGGCCAGCATTGGCGAAGGCAGCGGCGGCCTGCTGCTGGCGGGCCATACCGATACCGTGCCCTATGACGAAGGCCGCTGGACGCGCGATCCCTTTACCCTGACCGAACACGACAACAAGCTGTACGGCCTGG
This sequence comes from Serratia ficaria, assembly GCF_900187015.1. NCBI lineage: Bacteria > Pseudomonadati > Pseudomonadota > Gammaproteobacteria > Enterobacterales > Yersiniaceae > Serratia > Serratia ficaria. Next base: position 5,050,921 of record NZ_LT906479.1, read on the forward strand.
GTACCGCCGACATGAAAGGCTTCTTCGCCTTTATTCTCGACGCGGTGCGCGACATCGACGCCGGCAAGCTGACCAAGCCGCTGTACATTCTGGCCACCGCAGATGAAGAAACGACGATGGCCGGCGCACGTTATTTCGCCGCCTCCACCGCCATTCGTCCCGACTTCGCCATCATCGGCGAGCCGACCTCACTGCAGCCGGTGCGCGCGCACAAGGGCCATATCGCCAACGCCATTCGCATCGTCGGCCAATCCGGCCACTCCAGCGATCCGGCGCGCGGCGTCAACGCCATCGATCTGATGCACGAGTCCATCGGCCAACTGATCGAGCTGCGCAAAACGCTGCAGGAACGCTACAACAACCCGGCGTTCGCCGTGCCTTACCCGACCATGAACTTCGGCCATATCAGCGGCGGCGACGCGGCCAACCGCATCTGCGCCTGCTGCGAACTGCATCTGGATATCCGCCCTCTGCCCGGCATGACGCTCGACAACATCAACGAGCTGATGCACCAGGCGCTGGAGCCGGTAAGCCAGCGTTGGCCGGGCCGTTTGACCATCGAAGAGCTGCACGCCTCGGTGCCGGGCTATGAATGCCCGACCGACCACCGCATGGTGGCGGTGATTGAGGAACTGCTGGGCACCCGCACCCAGGTGGTCAACTACTGCACCGAAGCGCCGTTCGTTCAACAGGTGTGCCCGACGCTGGTGCTGGGCCCCGGTTCCATCGATCAGGCGCATCAGCCGGATGAATATATTGATACCGCGTTTATCGAGCCGACGCGCAAACTGTTGGGGCAGCTGGTCGATCATTTTTGCCGGCGCTAAACCTGACAATAAGCAGGGGAATGCCTTATCATTCCCCTACCTCAAAATAAGTATAAACAGGCTGAAATAAGCCAGACTGATAACCGGCGCTCCGTAATTAAATTTCAGAAAATGCGCCGATTTTGATGTTTTTTTGCTAAAAATAGTGTCAATTGACGATTGGACAGGAAAGTGGTGCGATGAAACAGGCGGTCCGCGCCTGACGCGTGAAATTTACTTACAAGATAAAAATCATACAGAATTGGGTCAGGGGTTATATGAACGAACAATATTCGGCAATGCGAAGTAATGTCAGTATGCTCGGCAAATTGCTCGGCGATACCATCAAAGAAGCGCTGGGCGAGCATATTCTCGATCGCGTTGAAACTATCCGTAAGCTTTCCAAATCTTCACGCGCCGGCAACGAAGCGCACCGCCAGGAGCTGCTCTCCACGCTGCAAAACCTGTCCAACGACGAGCTGTTGCCGGTGGCGCGCGCGTTCAGTCAGTTCCTTAATCTGACCAACGTGGCCGAGCAATACCACAGCATTTCCCCCAATGGCGAAGCCGCCAGCAACCCGGAAGCGCTGGCGCAGCTGTTTACCCGGCTGAAAGACAAGAAGCTCAGCACCAAAGAGCTGCAAAACGCCGTGTCCCAGCTTTCCATCGAGCTGGTGTTGACCGCGCACCCAACGGAAATCACCCGCCGCACCCTGATCCACAAGCTGGTGGAGGTCAATACCTGCCTCAGCCAGCTCGACCACAACGACCTGGCCGACTACGAGCGCAACAAGATCATGCGCCGTCTGCGCCAGTTGGTGGCGCAATCCTGGCACACCGACGAGATCCGCAAGTACCGCCCTTCACCGATTGACGAAGCCAAATGGGGCTTTGCGGTGGTGGAAAACAGCCTGTGGGAGGGCGTGCCGGCCTTTCTGCGCGAGTTCAACGAACAGCTGGAAAACTCCATCGACTACAGCCTGCCGGTAGAAGCGGTGCCGGTGCGCTTCACCTCGTGGATGGGCGGCGATCGCGACGGCAACCCGAACGTGACCGCCGAAATCACCCGCCACGTGCTGCTGCTCAGCCGCTGGAAGGCCTGCGATCTGTTCACCCGCGATATTCAGGTGCTGGTGTCTGAACTGTCGATGACCGAATGCACCCCGGAACTGCGCGCACTCGCCGGCGGCGATGAGGTGCAGGAACCCTATCGCGAGATCATGAAGCAGCTGCGCAGCCAGCTGACCAGCACCCAGGCCTACCTGGAAGGCCGCCTGAAGGGCGAACGCGTCCTGAAGCCGCACGACCTGCTGGTGAGCAACGAACAACTGTGGGAACCGCTGTACGCCTGCTATCAGTCGCTGCAGGCCTGCGGCATGAGCATCATCGCCAACGGTCAGTTGCTGGATACCCTGCGCCGCGTGCGCTGCTTCGGCGTGCCGCTGGTGCGCATCGACGTGCGTCAGGAAAGCACTCGCCATACCGAAGCCATCGCCGAACTGACCCGCTATCTGGGGTTGGGCGACTATGAAAGCTGGTCGGAAGCCGACAAACAGGCGTTCCTGATCCGCGAACTGAACTCCAAACGCCCGCTGGTGCCGCTGAAATGGGAACCGAGCGCCGATACGCAGGAAGTGCTGGAAACCTGCCGGGTGATCGCCGAAGCGCCGCAGGGTTCGATCGCCGCCTACGTGATTTCGATGGCGCGCACCCCTTCCGACGTGCTGGCGGTGCATCTGCTGCTGAAAGAGGCCGGCTGCCCGTTCGCGCTGCCGGTCGCCCCGCTGTTCGAAACCCTCGACGACCTGAACAACGCCGACGACGTGATGACCCAGTTGCTGAACATCGACTGGTACCGCGGCTTCATTCAGGGCAAGCAGATGGTGATGATCGGCTATTCCGACTCGGCGAAAGACGCCGGCGTGATGGCGGCCTCCTGGGCGCAGTACCGCGCGCAGGACGCGCTGATCAAAACCTGCGAAAAGGCCGGGGTGGCGCTGACGCTGTTCCATGGCCGTGGCGGCTCCATCGGCCGCGGCGGCGCGCCGGCGCATGCGGCGCTGCTGTCGCAGCCGCCGGGCAGCCTGAAAGGCGGCCTGCGCGTCACCGAACAGGGCGAGATGATCCGCTTCAAGTTCGGCCTGCCGGAGGTCACCATCAGCAGCCTGGCGCTGTATGCCGGCGCCATCCTGGAGGCCAACCTGCTGCCGCCGCCGGAGCCGAAGAAAGAGTGGCGCACGCTGATGGACGAACTGTCTGACACCTCGTGCCGGATGTACCGCGGCTACGTGCGCGAGAACCCGGACTTCGTGCCCTACTTCCGCGCCGCCACGCCGGAGCTGGAGCTGGGCAAACTGCCGCTGGGTTCGCGCCCGGCCAAGCGCAAGCCGAACGGCGGCGTAGAAAGCCTGCGCGCCATCCCGTGGATCTTCGCCTGGACGCAGAACCGCCTGATGTTGCCGGCCTGGCTGGGCGCCGGCGCTGGCCTGCAGGAAGCGGTGAAAGCCGGCAAGCAGCACCAGCTGGAAACCATGTGCCGCGACTGGCCGTTCTTCTCCACCCGCATCGCCATGCTGGAAATGGTGTTCGCCAAGGCCGACCTGTGGCTGGCGGAATACTACGATCAGCGCCTGGTGGACAAATCGCTGTGGCCGCTGGGCCAGCAGCTGCGCGATCAGCTGGAAAGCGACATCAAGGTGGTGCTGACCATCGCCAACGACGCGCACCTGATGGAAGACCTGCCGTGGATCGCCGAATCCATCGCGCTGCGCAACGTCTACACCGATCCGCTGAACGTGCTGCAGGCCGAGCTGCTGCACCGCTCGCGCCAGCAGGCACATCCGGACGCCCGCGTTGAGCAGGCATTGATGGTCACCATCGCCGGCGTCGCCGCCGGGATGCGCAACACCGGCTAGGCCGCGCGATACGGCGCCTGCTCACCGAGGGGCCGTTTCTTATCAAACAAAAAGGGCGCTGTGGTTACACAGCGCCCTTTTCACGATCCGTCAATATAATCAGGCGGCCGCCACCGGCCGCACGCCCAGGGTGTGGCAGATCGCATAGCTCATCTCGGCGCGGTTCAGCGTGTAGAAGTGGAAATCCTTCACCCCTTCGCGGCTGAGGATCTTCACCATGTCCATGGCGATATTGGCGCCGACCATCTTGCGGGTTTCCGCATCGTCGTCCAGCCCTGCAAACATGCTGGTCATCCAGCTCGGCACCCGCACGTTGGTCATGGTGGCGAAGCGCTGCAGCTGCTTGAAGTTAGACACCGGCAGAATGCCCGGTACGATTTCCACGTCGATGCCGGCGGCCACGCAGCGGTCACGGAAGCGCAGGTAGCTCTCCACGTCGAAAAAGAACTGGGTGATGGCGCGATTGGCGCCGGCGTCGATTTTACGCTTCAGGTTGATCAGGTCGGCCTGGGCGCTTTTTGCCTCCGGATGCACTTCCGGATAAGCGGCAACCGAGATATCGAAATCACCCACGTCTTTCAGCAACGTCACCAGATCGGTGGCGTACATTTCGGGCTTGCCGCCGCCCGGCGGCAAATCGCCGCGCAGCGCCACGATATGGCGGATGCCGCTGTTCCAGTAATCGGTGGCGATATCGCGCAGCTGCGCCGGGCTGGCGTCGATGCAGGTCAGGTGCGGCGCCGCCTCAAGGCCGGTACGATCCTTGATCCCCTTGATGATGCTGTGGGTGCGGTCGCGCTCGCCGGAATTGGCGCCGTAGGTCACGGAAACGAATTTGGGTTTGAGGCTGCTCAGACGATCGATCGACTGCCACAAGGTATCTTCCATCTCGCTGGTGCGCGGCGGAAAGAACTCGAATGATACGTTAATCTGGCCGTTTAACTCCGCCAGACTCTGATTCAGCGCTTCCCGCTGGTTTGCGTGGAAAAAACTCATACCCTGCCCGCCTCTTGTCGATCACTGTTTTATTTCATTTTAATAAGCGTCTATACGTTTAGACGTCTAGATAGAAAATGCCGTATGTTGGCTAAAGAGTCAACAGGAAAGTGAGGGTAATAAGATGATTAATCCTCACCCGTTAAGAGAAAGAATTTCATGATGTCGGCGCAGGTAATTATGGCAGGAAAAACGAAGGGGCGCGGCGAGGCGCGCCCCAGAGAGAATTAAAGCAGCTGCGCCAAACGGTTAAGATCCGACTGGATCGCGCCGGCGGTCACGTCGCGGCCGGCGCCCGGCCCACGGATCACCAGCGGGTTGTCGCGATACCAGCGGCTGTCGATGGCGAACACGTTGTCGCACGGCAGCAGCGAAGCCAGCGGATGCTCGGGACGCACCGCCTCCACGCCGACCCGCGCCTTGCCGTTGGCGTCGAAGCGCGCCACGTGGCGCAGCACCAACCCCATTTCACTGGCGGCCTCAAAGCGTTGCTGCATCTGCTGGTTCAGCGCATCGCCGTTCTCGAAGAACTGATCGACGGAGCCCTGCTCACAGCCCGCCGGCACCAGCGACTCGACCCGCACCTGATTCGGTTCGATGTCATAGCCCGCTTCGCGCGCCAGGATCACCAGCTTGCGCATCACGTCCTGGCCGGACAGATCGACCCGCGGATCCGGTTCGGTCAACCCCTGCTGCCAGGCCTGATCCACCAGCTCGGTGAACGGCACCGTGCCGTCGTACTGCAGGAACAGCCAGGACAGCGTGCCGGAGAAAATGCCGCTGATCGCCAGAATGCTGTCGCCGCTGTCGCGCAGATCGCGCACCGTGTGGTTGACCGGCAGGCCGGCGCCGACGGTGGCGTTATACAGCCAGTGGCGGCCGGTTTTGGCGAAGGCGTCGCGGATTTGGCGATAGGTGTCGCCGCACGATGCCCCGGCCAATTTGTTGGCGCTGATAACGTGGAAACCGTAGCTGGCGAAATCCAGATACTGCTCGGCCAGGTTTTCGCTGGCGGTAACGTCGAGCACCACCAGATCGTCAAACGGGTGCGCGCGCATCCACAGGAACAGCGACTCTTCGTCCAGCTCCTGCGCCTCTTCCTCAAAGAACGCCAGCGCGCGGCTGGCGTCCAGCCCGTCGTAGTCCAGCAGGCTGCGGCGGCTGTCCACCACCCCCGCCAGGCTGAACTCGAAGCCGCTGCGGGCGGAAATGTTTTTTTGCTCGCGGGCGAACAGCTCCAGCCAGCGCGAGCCGATGTTGCCCTTGCCGAACAGCACCAGGCCGATGCGTTTTTCCGCGCGGAATAGGCTCTGGTGCAGCCCCTGGATCAACAGCGCGGTCGGGCCCTGACGCAGCACCGCCACCAGGCTGATGCCGTCTTCCGCCTGCCAGATAAACTCTACCGGCTGATCTTTCAGCTGCTGATAGAAACGGTGACTGTGCAACGGATTCTTGCACACCCCCGCTCCCACCAGCGCCACCAGCGCCAGGCCTTCACGCAGCTGCAGCTCGCCCGGCAACGCCGCGCCCTGCAGGATGCGCAGCGCGCTGTTGGCCACTTCGGAGGTGTAGCACAGCTGCACCAGGCTGCGATCGGGGTGAACGCCCACCGCCAACGGTTTGATCTGCGCGCGTTTCAGCACCAGATCCAACTCTTTTTGCGCCAGCTTGAAATCATGCTGGCCGGCCACGCGCAGTTCGATCAGGCAAACGTCGTCATGACTGGTGACAATCTTGGCGCCGGTGCCGGAAGCCAGCACGCGCTCGATGCGCGTCGAACCCTGTTCCGGCTGATAGCTGCAGCGCAGCTGAAGATCGATATCGCTGCCGGAAACCGGCTGCAGGGTGCGGGTGTGCAACACCGGCGCCGCCAGGCGCGCCAGTTCGCTGGCCTCGTCCAGCCGCAGCAGCGGCAGCAGGCAGGCGTCCTTCACCTTGCGCGGGTCGGCGCTGTATACCCCGGCCACGTCGCTCCAGATGGTTACGCGCTCAGCGCCGGCCAAGGCGCCGATCTGGGTCGCGGAATAGTCGCTGCCGTTACGCCCCAACAGCACGGTTTCTCCGGCGTCGTTGCGTGAAATAAAGCCGGTCACCACCAGGCGCTTGCCCGGGTGCTGAGCCAGCAGCTGTTGCAACAGCGGGTAAGAACGGCCTTCGTCCACCTGCGGCTGCGCGGCGCGCTCCGCACGCAGGAAGTCACGCGCATCAAGCCAGGCCGCCTGCATATCCAGCTGATTGAGCACCGCCGCCATCAGCCGCGCCGACCAAATCTCGCCGTGCCCCACCACTTCGGCGTAGCAAACGTCGTCGACCTTGTCGTCCAGCAATACCGCCAGGCGCTCCAGATCCTGAATGAACCGGGCGATCAGCGGCTCCGCGCTCTCCGGCGGCAGCAGGCCGCCGATCAATTCGCTGTGATAACGGCGCAGCGCTTGCTGCACCTGATGCGCAGAGAGGCGATCGCTCTGACTGAGCTTCAGCCAGCTGATCAATTGGTTGGTGGTGCTGCCGGCGGCCGACACCACCATCATGTCGCCCGGCTGGCTATATTCGGCCATGATCCCGGCCACGCGCAGATAACACTTCGCGTCCGCCAGGCTGCTGCCGCCAAACTTGTGCAGTTGACGCCCGCTCACCGGCCCTGCTACCGCAATTGCATTCATGCTTACCTCGTTGCCGCCGCCTGGAAAGCGCGTTCCAGATCGGCAATCAAATCTTCACTGTCTTCAATACCCACGGAAATGCGCAGCAGGCTCTCGGAGATGCCGGCCGCCGCCCGCGCTTCCGCCGCCATACCGGCGTGGGTCATGGTCGCCGCATGCGAGATCAGGCTTTCTACGCCGCCCAACGATTCTGCCAGAGTAAACAGCTCAAGGGCAGAGAGAAAACGGCGCAGTACCGCTTCATCGCCGTCCAGTTCAAAGCTCAGCATCGCGCCGAAGCCACGCTGCTGCCGACGGGCAATCTCATGCCCCGGGTTTTCCGGCAGAGAAGGATGATACAGCTTTTTCACCAGCGGTTGCTGCTGTAAATAACTGACAATCGCCTCGGCGTTTTGTTGCGCCGCCTTGATGCGCGGCGACAGGGTGCGCATGCCGCGCAGCAGCAGATAGCTGTCGAACGCGCCGCCGGTCACGCCAATATTGTTAGCCCACCAGGCCAGCTCGACCGCCAGCGCCGGATCTTTGGCAATCACCGCGCCGGCCACCACGTCCGAGTGGCCGTTAAGGTATTTGGTACAGGAATGGACCACCAGATCGGCACCCAGTTCGATCGGCTGCTGCAGCGCCGGGCTGAGGAAGGTGTTGTCCACCACCGTCAGCGCACCGGCGGCGTGCGCGGCGCGACAGATGGCGGCAATGTCCACCACCCTCAGCAGCGGGTTGCTGGGGCTTTCGATCAGCACCAGCTTGGGTTTTTGCGCCAATGCCTGCCGCAGCGCTTCTTCATTCCCCTGATCGACGAACAGCACCCGGTAGGCGCCGCGCTTGCTCAGGCTGTCGAATAAACGGTAGCTGCCGCCGTAGCAGTCGTGCGGCGCCACCAGCAGATCGCCGGGCTGCAGAAAGACGGTGGTCACCAGGTGGATAGCCGACATCCCGCTGCCGGTCATCACCGCGCCGGCACCGCCTTCCAGCTCCGCCAAGGCGCGTTGCACCACGTCGCGCGTCGGGTTGCCGCGGCGCGAATAGTCATGGGCTCGGGGTTGGTTGAAGTCGGTAAAATTATAGGTGCTGGACAGATGGATCGGCGGGACAACGCAGCCGTACTGTTCGTCGTCGTTCAGGCCGCTGCGTACGGCAATCGTGGCTGGTTTACGCGTCATAGGGTCGCTCGGCTCTCGGGATGTCGGTGAATGAGGCCTAAAGATTAATCGCATCGAGTATAGACGTCAATACATCTGGACATCTAAACTTCTTTGCGTATAGATTGAGCAAAGCCGCAATACCCGCTAAAATTATGCCAGTTTGACATGACGATAAGATGTTAACCGAAAATGCATAGGCGGAGCCTATCGAACCTCGGCATTCAGTGACCCTGGTCGCGTAAAATTGACATTTATTTAGTGAGAACAGTGAAGATCGGGCATAATTGGCCGGTTTTTAGAATTTTGTAATTTTTCTGACAAATTTAAGGTGTCCCATGGCTGAGTGGAACGGCGAGTATGTCAGCCCTTACGCTGAACACGGTAAAAAAAGCGAGCAAGTAAAAAAAATCACGGTATCCATTCCGCTGAAGGTCCTGAAAATCCTCACCGACGAACGGACCCGTCGCCAGGTGAACAACCTGCGCCACGCCACCAACAGCGAATTGCTGTGCGAAGCGTTCCTGCATGCCTTTACCGGCCAGCCGCTGCCGAACGATGAAGACCTGCGCAAAGAACGCAGCGACGAGATCCCGGAAGCCGCAAAGCTGCTGATGCGCGAACTGGGTGTCGATCCCGATACCTGGGAATATTAAGCGCCGGCCTGCGAACGCAGGCGGCAGAAACGAAAAAAGGCGCCGAAGGCGCCTTTTTCATCTGACGATAAGAAATCTTATTTCTTAGCGCCTGGTACGCTGAAGCGCTTGTTGAAGCGGTCAACGCGGCCACCGGTAGCAACGTCACGCTGCTTGCCGGTGTAGAACGGGTGGCATGCGCCACAAACGTCCAGGTTCAGATCGTGACCCACGGTAGAGCGGATTTTGATCACGTTACCGCAAGAGCAGTTAGCAGTAACTTCGTCGTATTTTGGGTGGATACCTTGTTTCATGGGAAACCTCAGTTAAGGCCGTGTCGCTATCCAGCCCTGTTTCGCCAGACACCACACGTGGTTGATAATAGAATTTGGTATCGAATTATACCAAAGGCGGCAAATTATACAGAATTAAAAGTGCCGCGCAATCGGAACCGTACATTTGCCGGCGCGCCGTGTAAACTGATGGCCTCTTTTTTTCACTCTGGATGACCCCATGCCCGTTGTTCACGTTGCTTTGCCGGTACCCCTCGCCCGCACCTTCGACTATCTGCTGCCGCCTGGCCCGCAGCCGGTGGCCGGCGCGCGCGTTTGCGTGCCCTGGGGCAAGCAGCGGGCGATCGGCATCGTCACCGGCTGCAGCGAAACCAGCGAGCTGCCGCTGGAGAAGCTGAAACCCATCGACAGCGTTCTCGACCACGCCTCGCTGTTCTCTCCCAGCCTGTGGCGAATCCTGCGCTGGGCCAGCGATTACTACCATTACCCGATCGGCGAAGTGCTGTTTCACGCGCTGCCGATCCTGCTGCGGCAGGGCAAACCGGCCGAAGCCGCGCCGCTGTGGCAGTGGTTCGCCACCGAACAGGGCCGCGCCACGCCGCCGGAAAGCCTGAAGCGCGCGCCCAAGCAGCAGCAGGCGCTGGCGGCGTTGCTGCAGCGCCCGGTCTATCGTCATCAGGTCAGCCAGCTCGAGCTGACCGAGAGCGCCCTGCAGGCGCTGCGCACCAAAGGGTTGATCGACCTGCGCTCGCAGGTCGCCGCCACCCAGGACTGGCGCCCCCATTTCGCCGTGCTGGGGGAACGGCTGCGGCTGAACACCGAGCAGGCCACCGCGGTGGGGGCGATCAGAAGCGAGGACGAGCAGTTCGCCGCCTGGCTGCTGGCCGGGGTGACCGGCTCCGGCAAGACCGAGGTCTACCTCAGCGTGCTGGAGAACATCCTGGCCAAGGGGCGGCAGGCGCTGGTGCTGGTGCCGGAAATCGGCCTGACGCCGCAGACCATCGCCCGTTTCCGCGAACGCTTTAACGCGCCGGTGGACGTGCTGCACTCCGGGCTGAACGACAGCGAACGGCTGGCGGTATGGCTGCGCGCGCGCAGCGGCGAGGCCGCCATCGTTATCGGCACCCGCTCGGCGCTGTTCACCCCGTTCCAGCGGCTGGGCGTGATCATCATCGACGAAGAACACGACAGCTCTTATAAACAGCAGGAAGGCTGGCGCTATCACGCCCGCGATCTGGCGGTGTTCCGCGCCCGGGAAGAAAACATCCCGATGGTGATGGGGTCCGCCACCCCGGCGCTGGAAACGCTGCACAACGTGCAGTTGGGCAAATACCGCCAGCTGAAACTCACCCAGCGCGCCGGCAACGCCAAGCCGGCGGCGCAGCACCTGATCGATCTGAAAGGCCTGCCGCTGAAGGTCGGCCTGTCGCAGCCGCTGCTGAAAAGCATGCAGCACCATCTGAAGGCCGGCAATCAGGTGATGCTGTTCCTCAACCGCCGCGGTTACGCCCCGGCGCTGCTGTGCCACGAGTGCGGCTGGATCGCCGAATGCCAGCGCTGCGACCATTACTACACCTTCCACCAGAATCAGCGCCAGCTGCGCTGCCACCACTGCGACAGCCAGCGGCCGGTGCCGCACCAGTGCCCGCAGTGCGGCTCCACGCACCTGGTCTCGGTCGGCGTCGGCACCGAGCAGTTGGAAAACGAACTGGCGCCGCTGTTTCCCGACACCCCGATCACCCGCATCGATCGGGACACCACCAGCCGCAAGGGCTCGCTGGAACAACATCTGGCGGATATCCACCGCGGCGAATCGCGCATTCTGATCGGCACCCAGATGCTGGCGAAGGGTCACCACTTCCCGGACGTCACGCTGGTGGCGCTGCTGGACGTCGACGGCGCGCTGTTCTCCGCCGACTTCCGCTCCGCCGAACGCTTCGCCCAGCTGTATACCCAGGTCTCCGGGCGCGCCGGGCGGGCGGGCAAACAGGGCGAGGTGCTGTTGCAAACCCACCACCCTGAGCATCCGTTGCTGCAAATTTTGCTGCAACAGGGTTACGACGCCTTCGCCGCGCAGACCCTGGCGGAGCGCAACAGCGTATTCCTGCCGCCCTACACCAGCCACATTATCGTGCGTTCGGAAGATCATGATAATCAGCAGGCGCCGCTGTTCCTGCAGCAGCTGCGCAACCTGCTGGAGGCCAGCCCGCTGAAGGACGACGCGCTGTGGGTGATGGGGCCGGTGCCGGCGCTGCAGTCCAAACGCGGCGGCCGCTTCCGCTGGCAGCTGCTGCTGCAGCATCCTTCCCGGCGGGCGTTGCAACAGTTAATGAAGAGCTCGCTGCCGTTGATCGGCACCCTGCCGCAGGCGCGGAAGGTGAAGTGGACCCTGGACGTCGATCCGATAGACAGTTGATCCCAGAAAAGTCTGATTCAGTTGCCTTGAGGCAAACGTTTACCCTTGAAATTGCGAGCGAACGCTAAAAAACCTTCTCAAGTCACATTTTTTATGCAAATTAGGTAACAAAGGCGAGACATATTCTGTTTAGAATGTCTGCCAAGAGAAATTTTGTCGCCGAAAGTCGCGGCGTACAGAAAGGCTCAAGCGCGGATGACGAGAAATGATAACAACACCCTCACCGCACGCCGAAAATTGTGAGCAAACTGCAGTAGTCGCGTTGGCATGGGGCTGACGCAAGGAGAAAGGCGTTGGAACACAAGAAAGATTTATCCATGGCGACCATGAAAGACGTCGCCGAAATGGCGGGCGTTTCAACGGCTACCGTATCGCGCGCGCTGATGAACCCGGAAAAGGTGTCAACGCCGACGCGTCAGAAAGTGGAACAGGCCGTCCTGGCCGTGGGTTATTCTCCTCATGCCCTGTCACGCAATATCAAGCGCAATGAATCTCGCACCATCCTGGTGATCGTTCCCGACATCTGCGATCCGTTTTTCGCCGATGTGATCCAGGGGATCGAGCAGACCGCCGCGCAGCAGGGCTATCTGGTGCTGATCGGCGACTGCGCGCAGCAAAATCAGCAGGAGCGCACCTTCGTCAATCTGATCATCACCAAACAGATCGACGGCATGCTGCTGCTGGGCTCCAACCTGCCGTTCGACGCCAGCAAGGAAGAGCAGCGCAATCTGCCGCCGATGGTGATGGCCAACGAGTTCGCCCCCGAGCTGGAACTGCCGACGGTGCATATCGATAACCTGACCGCCGCCTTCGAGGCCGTGCATTATTTACACCAGCTGGGCCACAAGCAGATCGCCTGTGTCGCCGGGCCGGAACAGATGCCGCTGAGCCATTATCGGCTGCAAGGTTACATTCAGGCGCTACGTCGTAATGGCATTAGCGTCGAAAGCAGCTATATTACCCGGGGTGATTTTACTTACGAAGCCGGCGCTCAGGCGCTGGCGGCGTTGATGGCTCAGCCTAAACCGCCTACGGCCGTCTTCTGCCACAGCGACGTAATGGCGATCGGCGTGCTGTCGCAGGCGAAAAAAATGGGCCTGCGGGTACCGCAGGATCTGTCGATAGTGGGTTTCGACGACATCAAGCTGGCGCAGTATTGCGATCCGCCGTTAACCACGGTGGCTCAGCCGCGCTACGAGATTGGCCAGCAGGCGATGCTGCTGCTGTTAGAGCAGTTGCATGGGCACACGGTGGCAAGCGGCTCGCGGTTGTTGGACAGCGAGTTGATTATCAGAGGCAGCACGGCTGCCCCTAAACGCTAGTCAAATATTTTAGGGTTCAGTAACATGACGGACTTATCCCCTCATCAGGACACAGCGGAATAATAGTGGCACAAAAAGACTATGTAAGCCGTGGGCGCGCAGCAGGAGCTAAGCGTAAAACCCCCAGCCGTAAAAAACGCAGTTCTCCGAAGGTCTCCAAAACCGTGCTGGCGTTGGCCGCCGCGCTGTTGGTGATCTTTATCGGTGGCCTCTATTTCATCACGCACAATAAGCCGGACGACGCGCCGCTGCTGCCTGCGCATACCAACCGCCCGGGCAACGGGCTGCCGCCGAAGCCGGAAGAGCGCTGGCGCTACATCAAAGAACTGGAGAACCGCCAGATTGGCGTGCAGACGCCGACCGAACCGACGGCCGGCGGCGAAGTGAACTCCAAAACCCAGCTGACCGCCGAGCAGCGCCAGCTGCTGGAGCAAATGCAGGCCGATATGCAACAGCGCCCGACGCAGCTGAATGAAGTGCCGTACAACGACCCTTCGCAAGCCGCCGCGCGCAGCAATAGCCGCCAGCAGCAGATGCAACAGCAGCAGATGCAACAGCAACAAATTCAGCAACCGCAGCAGGTGGCCCAACCGCGCAATCCGTTCAACAGCGGAGCGACAACCGCGCCGGTGCAACAGCATCAGCCGGCGGCTCAGCCAAAACCGGCCGCGCCGCCGCCGACGCAGGTCAAGCAGCCTGAACCCAAGCCGCAGCCTAAGCCGGAAGTGAAGCAGGAAACGGCCAAGCCGGAGTCCAAGCAGAAATGGATGGTGCAGTGCGGTTCGTTCCGCGCTACCGATCAGGCTGAATCCGTGCGCGCGCGCCTGGCGTTTGAAGGCATCGAAAGCCGGATTACCGCCGGCGGCGGTTGGAACCGCGTGGTACTCGGCCCGTACAGCAGCCGCGCAGCGGCGGACAAAACCCTCTCTCGCCTGAAGGGCGTCGGCATGTCGAGTTGCATTCCCCTCTCCGTTGGGGGTTGAAAAGCGTCAATCCCCCCCCATCTATACTCTCAATATGCCTCGTAGCCTCTGCGCAAGCAGAAGCTGCGAGGGCTTCTTTCCGTCTTCAACGAGGGTCTGCTCGTGACAACAATTGTAAGCGTACGCCGCAACGGCCAGGTAGTGATCGGTGGCGATGGCCAGGCTACCCTGGGCAATACGGTGATGAAGGGCAACGTCAAGAAAGTGCGTCGCCTGTATAACGACAAAGTGATTGCCGGTTTCGCCGGCGGCACCGCTGACGCCTTCACGCTGTTTGAGCTGTTTGAGCGCAAGCTGGAAATGCACCAGGGGCATCTGGTGAAAGCCGCCGTCGAGCTGGCGAAAGATTGGCGCACCGACCGCATGCTGCGCAAACTCGAAGCGCTGCTAGCCGTCGCCGATGAAAACTCCTCGCTGATCATCACCGGCAACGGCGACGTGATTCAGCCTGAGAACGATCTGATTGCCATCGGCTCCGGCGGCCCCTACGCCCAGGCAGCCGCCCGCGCGATGTTGGAAAATACCGAGCTGAGCGCCCGCGAAATCGTTGATAAATCTCTCAACATCGCCGGTGACATCTGTATTTACACCAACCATTTCCACACCATTGAAGAATTGCCTTCCAAAGCGTAAGGATCGAATACCATGTCTGAAATGACCCCGCGCGAGATCGTCAGCGAACTGGACAGCTACATCATTGGCCAAAACAAGGCCAAACGCGCTGTCGCCATTGCCCTGCGCAACCGCTGGCGCCGGATGCAGCTCAACGAGATGCTGCGTCACGAAGTGACACCAAAGAACATTCTGATGATCGGCCCGACCGGCGTCGGTAAAACCGAAATCGCCCGCCGTCTGGCGAAGCTGGCCAACGCGCCGTTCATCAAGGTTGAAGCCACCAAGTTCACCGAAGTGGGCTATGTGGGTAAAGAAGTGGACTCCATCATCCGCGACCTGACCGACGCCGCCATCAAAATGGTGCGCATGCAGTCGATCGAGAAAAACCGCACGCGCGCCGAAGAACTGGCCGAAGAGCGCATTCTCGACGTGCTGATCCCGCCGGCCAAGAACAACTGGGGCCAGCCGGAAGAGCATCAGGAGCCATCGGCCGCCCGCCAGGCGTTCCGCAAAAAACTGCGTGAAGGCCAGCTGGACGATAAAGAGATCGAAATCGACCTGGCCGCCGCGCCGATGGGCGTGGAAATCATGGCCCCTCCGGGCATGGAAGAGATGACCAACCAGCTGCAGTCGATGTTCCAGAACCTCGGCGGCCAGAAGCAGAAGCCGCGCAAGCTGAAGATCAAGGAAGCCTTCAAGCTGTTGGTGGAAGAAGAAGCCGCCAAGCTGGTGAACCCGGAAGAGCTGAAAGAGCAGGCGATCGAAGCGGTTGAGCAGCACGGCATCGTGTTTATCGACGAGATCGACAAAATCTGTAAGCGCGGCGGCCAGAGCTCCGGCCCGGACGTCTCGCGCGAAGGCGTGCAGCGCGACCTGCTGCCGCTGGTGGAAGGCTGTACCGTCTCCACCAAGCACGGTATGGTGAAAACCGATCACATCCTGTTCATCGCTTCCGGTGCCTTCCAGACCGCCAACCCGTCGGATCTGATCCCTGAACTGCAGGGCCGTCTGCCGATCCGCGTTGAGCTGCAGGCGCTGACCACCGAAGATTTCGAGCGCATTCTGACCGAGCCGAGCGCGTCGCTGACCGAACAGTACAAAGCGCTGATGGGCACCGAAGGCGTCAATATCGACTTCACCGCCGACGGCATCCGCCGCATCGCCGAAGCAGCATGGCAGGTAAACGAAAGCACCGAAAACATCGGCGCGCGTCGCCTGCACACCGTGCTGGAGCGTCTGATGGAAGATATTTCCTACGATGCGAGTGAAATTAACGGCCAATCCATTACAATTGATGCGGATTACGTGCGTAGTCATCTGGATGAACTGGTTGCGGATGAAGATTTGAGTCGTTTTATCCTATAATCGCTCTATCACTGTCCTGTCAGTCATCTGTGTGGGAGGCCTTGCCTCCCACAATTATTTCCAATGGACACAGCAACTTACTGACAGAAGCGAAACATGAGCTCATCAACCCCCACCACCCCTATCAGCGCCTGGCTGGAAAGTTTACGCCCGCGCACCCTGCCGCTGGCCTTTGCCTCCATCGTGGTCGGCTCGGCCATCGCCGCCTGGCATGGCAGCCTGAAACCCGGCGTAGCGCTGCTGGCGCTGTTGACCGCCGGCCTGCTGCAAATCCTCTCCAATCTGGCTAATGACTATGGCGATGCGGTAAAGGGCAGCGACAAAGAAGACCGCATCGGGCCCTTGCGCGGCATGCAGAAAGGCATGATCACCCAGGCGCAGATGAAACGGGCGCTGGTGCTCACGGTGGTGCTGATCGCCATCGCCGGCGGTTCACTGATCGCCGTCGCCTGCGAGCAGCCCAGCGACGTGGTGGGCTTCCTGGTGCTGGGCGGGCTGTCGATCGTCGCCGCCATTACCTATACCGTCGGCACCAAACCCTACGGCTATCTGGGGCTGGGCGACATTTCGGTGCTGGTGTTCTTCGGCTGGCTGAGCGTGGCCGGCACCTATTATTTGCAGACGCACACCTTCGACAGCGTGGTGATGCTGCCGGCCACCGCCTGCGGGCTGCTGGCGACGGCGGTGCTCAATATCAACAACCTGCGCGATATCGAGAGCGACCGCGAAAACGGTAAGAATACTCTGGCGGTGCGGCTCGGGCCGCAGAAGGCGCGGGTCTACCATGCCCTGCTGTTGGGCGGCGCCGTGCTGTGCTTCGCGCTGTTTACGCTGTTCAACCTGCGCAGCCTGTGGGGCTGGCTGTTCGTGTTGGCGATCCCATTGCTGGTTCGCCATGCGCTGCGCGTGCTGCGCGACCCGACGCCGGTCGGCATGCGCCCGATGCTGGAGCACATGGTGAAGGCGGCGCTGCTGGCCAATCTGCTGTTCGCCATCGGCGTGGCGCTCAGTTAAAAACCGATGATTTTGCCAACGGGGCGAATAAAGGGATATACTGGTTATTCCAGCGGCAAACAGACGTAAAATCCTATGAAATACGATACTTCCGAACTTTGCGACATCTATCATGAAGAGGTGAACGTTGTTGAACCTCTATTCTCCAATTTTGGCGGGCGTACTTCATTTGGCGGGCAGATCACCACGGTGAAATGCTTTGAGGATAACGGCCTGTTGTTCGACCTGCTTGAAGAAAACGGCCGCGGCCGCGTGTTGCTGATCGACGGCGGCGGCTCGGTGCGTCGCGCGCTGATCAACGCCGAACTGGCGCGCCTGGCCACCCAGAACGAATGGGAAGGTATCGTGGTGTACGGTGCGGTGCGCCAGGTGGACGATCTGGAAGAGCTGGACATCGGCATTCAGGCGATGGCGGCGATCCCGGTGGGGGCCATCAGCGAAGGCGTGGGCGAAAGCGATATCCGCGTTAACTTCGGCGGCGTCACCTTCTTCTCCGGCGACCATCTGTATGCCGACAATACCGGCATGATACTTGCCGAGGATCCGCTCGATATCGAGTGATCGTCAGACATGAAAAAGGGCGCCTGAGGCGCCCTTTTCGTTGCTGCGTGGCGGCGTGGAATCAGACTTCTTCCATTTTGCCCAGCAGCGCGCGCAGGCGATCTTGCCATACGTGCTGTTCTTCTTTCAGCTGCTGGTTCTCGCGCACCAGCGACTCGTGGTTGCCGGAGGCAGCCTGAACTTCCTGCGACAGAGCGTTGTTTTTGTCTTTCAGCTCTTCAATTTCCATCTGCAACAAGGTGATGGTATCAATCGCCTGCTGAACTTTTGCTTCCAGTTTCTCAAATACTTCAAATGACATTCTTCAGTCCCCTCATGATAGCAAGGCGTACATCTATAGGTAACGGCCGCAACTCAGGTTGCAACTGCTGCGAATATGCATCGCGCCAAGTGACACGCGTTGTTGTGAAAATAACGCGCCTGTCTCGATAAAACGTTTCTTTCGATAAAAACGATTGTAAGTAGCCTGTCCCCGACTGTCTAGCAACATACCGGCTCATCGCGCAGTCTGTTGCAATTTTCCTGTCGCCACCATCAGTAAAAACTGAAAATGCCGTCGCCTCCCTTCACCGGGTTGTTAACAATCGCCGGGTGAAGCACTGGTCAGATCACACTTTCATGGCTCAGAAAGAACACAGAACGACGCGAATTCGCTCAATTTTATGACGAAGCACACACATTTTGATTTCGCTATTTCTCGTTTATGTTCGTTAACGATAAATTTACATCACGTCCTCATTCGATAATTGGACGAGATGAAAAAAACTGTACCCATAGGCCAGACGGATACCAAAAACCTGAGCCTATAAACCTATAACCGCCGTTTTGCAGGACAACAACATTATGAGCCAAACCACCAGTCCGACATTAAAAGGCCAGTGCATCGCGGAGTTTCTCGGCACCGCGCTGCTGATCTTCTTTGGCGTAGGCTGCGTTGCCGCGCTGAAACTGGCGGGCGCCAGCTTTGGTCAGTGGGAAATCAGCATCATTTGGGGCCTGGGCGTCGCCATGGCCATTTATATGACCGCGGCAATCTCCGGCGCACACCTCAACCCGGCGGTCACCCTGGCCCTGTGGCTGTTCGCCTGCTTCGACGGCCGCAAGGTGCTGCCTTACATCCTGGCGCAAATCGCCGGCGCCTTCTGCGCGGCGGCTCTGGTCTACGGGTTGTACTACAACCTGTTCTTCGACTTCGAAGCGGCGCATCATATGGTGCGCGGCAGCAACGAAAGCCTCGATCTGGCCGGCATCTTCTCGACCTACCCTAATCCGCATATCTCCGTCGGCCAGGCGTTCCTGGTGGAAACGGTGATCACCGCCATCCTGATGTGTCTGATCCTGGCCCTGACCGACGACGGCAACGGCATTCCGCGCGGCCCGCTGGCGCCGCTGCTGATCGGTCTTCTGATTGCGGTCATCGGCGCCTCTATGGGACCATTGACCGGCTTTGCGTTGAACCCGGCGCGCGACTTCGGCCCGAAACTGTTCGCTTACCTGGCCGGCTGGGGCAAAGTGGCCTTTACCGGCGCCCGCGACATCCCGTACTTCCTGGTGCCGATCTTTGGCCCAATCATCGGCGCAGGCCTGGGTGCCTTCGGCTACCGCGCACTGATTGGCCGCCATCTGCCTTGCGACGTCTGCGTAACGGATGAAGAGTCCGCCGCCAAGACCCAGCAGCGCAAAGCGTGATTGGCGCAGTTTTAACCGGTTAACAACAGCAGGACTAAGATCATGACAGTAGAAAAAAAATACATTGTCGCTCTCGACCAGGGGACCACCAGCTCTCGCGCCGTCGTGCTCGATCACGATGCCAACATCGTTGCGGTGTCGCAGCGTGAATTCACCCAGATTTACCCGAAAGCCGGCTGGGTTGAACACGACCCGATGGAGATCTGGTCATCGCAAAGCTCCACCCTGGTGGAAGTGCTGGCGAAAGCCGACATCAATTCCGACCAGATCGCCGGCATCGGCATCACCAACCAGCGCGAAACCACCATCGTCTGGGAAAAAGAGACCGGCAAACCCATTTACAACGCCATCGTCTGGCAGTGCCGCCGCACCGCCGAGATCTGCGAGAAGCTCAAGCGCGACGGTCTGGAAGAGTATATTCGTCACAACACCGGTCTGGTGGTTGACCCTTACTTCTCCGGCACCAAGGTCAAGTGGATCCTGGACAACGTGGAAGGCGCCCGCGAGCGCGCCAAGCGCGGCGAGCTGCTGTTCGGCACCGTCGACACCTGGCTGGTGTGGAAGATGACCCAGGGGCGGGTGCATGTCACCGATTACACCAACGCCTCGCGCACCATGATGTTCAACATCCATGAGCTGGACTGGGACGAACGCATGCTGGAAGTGCTGGATATCCCGCGCGCCATGCTGCCGAAAGTGCGCCCGTCTTCAGAAGTGTACGGCCAGACCAACATCGGCGGTAAGGGCGGCACCCGTATTCCTATCGCCGGCATCGCCGGGGACCAGCAGGCGGCGCTGTACGGCCAGCTGTGCGTCCAACCGGGCATGGCGAAGAACACCTACGGCACCGGCTGCTTCCTGCTGATGAACACCGGCAAGGAAGCGGTGCGCTCCAGCCACGGCTTGCTGACCACCATCGCCTGCGGGCCGCGCGGTGAAGTGAACTACGCGCTGGAAGGCGCGGTATTCATCGGCGGCGCGTCAATCCAGTGGCTGCGCGACGAACTGAAGCTGATCAGCGACGCCGCCGACTCCGAATACTTCGCCACCAAGGTGAAAGACAGCAACGGCGTCTACGTGGTGCCGGCCTTCACCGGCCTCGGCGCGCCTTACTGGGACCCGTATGCCCGCGGCGCCATCTTCGGCCTGACCCGCGGCGCCAACAGCAACCACATCATCCGCGCCACCCTGGAGTCTATCGCCTATCAGACCCGCGACGTGCTGGACGCCATGCAGGCCGATTCCAATACCCGCCTGCAGTCGCTGCGCGTGGACGGCGGTGCGGTCGCCAACAACTTCCTGATGCAGTTCCAGTCCGACATCCTCGGCACCCGCGTAGAGCGCCCTGAAGTGCGCGAATCGACGGCGCTGGGCGCCGCTTTCCTGGCGGGCCTGGCCATCGGCTACTGGAACGACCTGGATGAGGTGAAAAGCAAGGCGGTGATCGAACGCGAATTCCGCCCAAGCATCGAAACCACCGAGCGCAACTACCGTTACAGCGGCTGGAAAAAAGCGGTGGCCCGCGCTCAGGCGTGGGAAGAACACGACTAAGCCCGCGTTGCCGTTTACCCCCTGAATTGCGCTGCCCACGGGCGGCGCTTTTTTTTGCCCCGCCCCGCCGCCGGCGCGCTGTGATAAACTTTGTCGATATTTCCTTCCCTTCTCACAGACAGGTTTTTGCCATGAAACGTGAATTAGCCATCGAATTTTCCCGCGTAACCGAAGCCGCCGCGCTGGCGGGCTACCAATGGCTGGGGCGCGGCGACAAAAATGCCGCCGACGGCGCGGCGGTCCACGCCATGCGCATCATGCTCAATAAAGTGGATATCGATGGCCGCATCGTGATCGGCGAAGGTGAAATTGATGAAGCGCCGATGCTGTATATCGGCGAGCAGGTCGGCAGCGGCCGGGGCGACGCGGTAGACATCGCGGTCGATCCGATCGAAGGCACCCGCATGACCGCCATGGGCCAGTCCAACGCGCTGGCGGTGCTGGCGGTGGGCGATCGCGGCACCTTCCTGCACGCGCCCGACATGTATATGGAAAAGCTGGTGGTCGGCCCGGCGGCGCGCGGCGCCATCGATCTCAACCTGCCGCTGGCGGAAAACCTGAAAAACGTCGCCGCGCGCCTCGGCAAGCCGCTGACGCAGCTGACGGTGATCGTGCTGGCCAAGCCGCGCCACGACGGCGTGATCGCGCAGATGCAGCAGCTCGGCGTGCGGGTGTTCGCCATTCCTGACGGCGACGTGGCGGCCTCGATCCTGACCTGCATGCCGGAAAGCGAAGTCGATCTGATGTACGGCGTCGGCGGCGCGCCCGAAGGGGTGATTTCCGCCGCGGTGATCCGCGCGCTGGACGGCGACATGCAGGCGCGCCTGCTGCCGCGCCATCAGGTGAAGGGCGACAGCGCCGAAAACCGCCGCATCGGCGAAGAAGAGCTGGCGCGCTGCCGGGAGATGGGCATTGAGGCCGGCAGGGTGCTGCAGTTGGGCGAAATGGCGCGCAACGACAACGTGATCTTCTCCGCCACCGGCATCACCAAGGGCGACCTGCTGGACGGCATCAGCCGCCAGGGCAATGTGGCCACCACCGAAACCCTGCTGATCCGCGGCAAGTCGCGCACCATCCGCCGCATTCGCTCCACCCACTATCTGGACCGCAAGGACCCGGCGCTGCACCCGTTCCTGCTGTAATGAATCAGGGCGCCGTTTGGCGCCCTGCGTTTTATGCGGTATGCCCCTGATGCTGCATCCGATTGGACAACGGCCACCAGCACAGCAAAATCAGCACCGCCATCGCGAACATCAGCAACCCCAGGCTGAACTGCCCGGTTTGCGGCAGCATGGCGGACAGCCAGGTCGCCAGGCCGGAGCCCATGTTCTGCATGCCGCCCACCAGCGCGCCCGCCGCGCCCGCCAGATAAGGGAACGGCTCCATCGCGCCGGTGGTGGCCAACGGGAACAGCATGCCGGCGCCGAAGAAGAACAGCGCCGCCGGCACGATCAGCGTCCAGATGTTCATCACCCCGAACCAGCCCGGGATCCACATCATCAGCCCCGCCAACAGGCAGCTGATCACCGAATGCCACATCAGGCTGTGGAAGGTTTTGCCGTCGCGCCCGGCGTACCAGGCGCCAAAGAACGCCGCCGGGATCGGCAGGATAAACAGAATGCTGACGGTCAGGCCGCTCAGCCCCAGCACGCCGCCCATCAGCACGCCGCAGCTGGCCTCAAACACCGCAATCCCCGCCAACGCGCCGATCAGCATCACCAGATAACAGCTGAAGGTGCCGTCCGTCAGCAGTTGGCGGAAGCTGGCCAGCATGCGACGCTTCTCCGTCAACGCCGGCCGGGTTTCCGGCAACCAGCGGAACATGGCGAAGGCGACGCCGGCGCACAACGCCAGCAGGAAGGCATAGCTGGCGCGCCAGCCAAACAGCATCGCCAGCGCGCCGCCGATCACCGGCGCCAGCAGCGGGCTGACCAGAATGCCCATATTCAGCAGGCTGTTGGCGTAGCGCAGCGCGGTGCCGGCATACAGGTCGCGCGGCATGGTGCGCGCCATCACCCCCGCCACGCCGGTACCCATGCCCTGGATGGCGCTGGCGGCCACCAGCATCGTCAGGCTGTTGGACAGCAATGCCCCCAGCGCGCCGATCAGGAAGATCATCATCCCGGCCAGGATCACCGGCCGGCGGCCGATGCGGTCCGACAGCGGGCCGTAAATCAGCTGGGAAAAGCCGTAGGTCATCAGATAGGCCGCCATCACACGCTGCACGGCGCCGGTACGGACCGACAGGTCGTGCGCGATATCGGCAATGACGGGAACATAGATGGTTTGCGCCATCTGACCGACGGCAACCAGCAGGATCAGCATCACCAACAGGTGAAAGTTTTCAATTTTTCTCATTATCTTCGTTAACGTATCAACTCGTCACAGCGTCCCGGTATGGCCGTTGAAGCAGCCAGAACGGCGAGCAGCCCTCTATGGCGGCATAAGCTACCAAATCTGATTTTTTAAGCGAGTTTCAGCGAGATATTGATCCAGGTCACACTGGCAGCAAACGCAACCAGCCTCGTAAATTAAACTGTACGACTCACGCCCGGGGGACGAAAAAAGCCTAAACAGCAGTAGTGTGGCTTTAGCATTTAATCGATAATTATTTTCAGCAACTTAAAATAAAATAACACCATAGGGATTGGGTTAATGAAAACGCCAGAGCTGATTTTATTGCAGTTGAATACCCTCGGCCCGCATTCGGCCAAAATGCTGGCCGAGCGTTTGGGCATGACGCCGATGGGTATCCGACAACATCTGCAATCCCTGGAAAGACGTGAGCTGGTTTGTTACGAAGAGGCGCGCACCAAGGTTGGCCGCCCGACCCGTTATTGGTCTTTGACCGACCGGGGGCACGCCCGTCTGGCCGATGACCAGGACAGGCTGCGGGGATCCGCCATTCAGCTGTTTGGCGCCGCCGGCGCCGAGCCGTTGATCAACGCGCGCGAAGACAAGCTGTATCTGCGCTATGTCGAACAGCTGTCTGCGGAAACCACGCATCGGGACAGGCTTGCCCGCCTGGTGCGCCTGCGGCAGCATGACGGCTATATGGCCGAACTGCTGGAACATCCGCACGGCATGCTGCTGGTAGAGAACCCGTGCCCGATTGGCGTGGCCGCCACCGCCTGCAGCAGCCTGTGCAATTCGGAGCTGCGGCTGTTTCATCGCCTGTTCGGCAACGGCTACCGAATAGAACGCACCGCGCATGCCATTTCCGGCTCACGACATTGCGCTTATTTGATTCGACCACGGGAGCTTTAGAGTATGGCTGAATGGGTTAACGGCAAAGTTACACAGGTAAAACAATGGACCGACGGGCTGTTCAGCATCATCGTCGACGCCCCCATTGATCCCTTTACCGCCGGGCAGTTTGCCAAGCTGGCGCTGGAAATCGACGGCGAACGCGTGCAGCGCGCCTATTCTTACGTCAACGCCCCCAGCGACCCGAACCTGGAGTTTTATCTGGTTACCGTGCCGGAAGGCAAGCTGAGCCCAAGGCTCAACCAGCTGCGCCCCGGCTCGGAGGTGATGATCACCAAAGAGGCCGCCGGGTTCTTCGTGCTGGATGAAGTGCCCGAGTGTGAAACCTTGTGGATGCTGGCGACCGGCACCGCCATCGGCCCTTACCTGTCAATCTTGCAGCAAGGCGCCGGGCTGGACCGCTTCAAAAATCTGGTGCTGGTGCACGCCGCCCGTTTTGCGCGCGATCTGAGCTACCTGCCGCTGATGCAGCAATTGCAGCAGCGCTACAACGGCAAGCTGCGCATTCAGACCGTCGTCAGCCGCGAAGATCTTGCCGGCTCCCTGACCGGGCGCGTACCCGCGCTGATCGAAGATGGCCGGCTGGAGGCGGCGACGGGCCTGATCCTCAACGCCGAAACCGACCACGTGATGCTGTGCGGCAACCCGCA
This sequence comes from Serratia ficaria, assembly GCF_900187015.1. Classification (NCBI taxonomy): domain Bacteria; kingdom Pseudomonadati; phylum Pseudomonadota; class Gammaproteobacteria; order Enterobacterales; family Yersiniaceae; genus Serratia; species Serratia ficaria. The sequence continues at coordinate 5,075,804 of NZ_LT906479.1, forward strand.
GATGGTGCGGGATACCCAGCAAACCCTGAAAGACCAGCGCCAGATGCGCAAGCACCTGCGCCGCAAGCCGGGCCATATCACCAGCGAACACTACTGGTAATACCTTCGGGCCTATTTGGCGCGGAACCTTACCGGCTCGGCCTCCGGGCCGAAACGGTTATTCCCCGGCGTGCCGACAAAGGCGCCGAGATCGATAAGCATCATCACGATAATCAGCGTCGGAACGAAACGCCCGACGCCCCACTGCCAGATCGGCGCCAGCATCTGCCAGTTGCCCGCCGCCAGCATCCACGCCAGGATCAACAGCAGCGCCCACCAGCCGGCCTTGTTGCGATCGTGCAGACGCTTAACCAACACCGCCGCCGTCGGCCACAACAGCGCGACGATAAAGAACGCGATCGACTGAATGGCCACCAGCTGATAATTCGCCAGCGTAAAGGCCGCCGCCATCAGCGCCAGCCAGGCGCCCATCCAGATCCAGAATTCGCGCCGCCCGATGCGGCCCTTAAAAGAAAAACACCACTGCTGTAACGTCATCGATTCCTGCGCTCTAAGCCTGCCCATATTCTGCGCCGCAGTGTAACATAGGCGCCGTCGGGCCGAGATTTCCGCCTCGCATAACGCGGTACGCCGCACAGCTTTTCCTTCAGCAAGCCGATCGGGGTGTGGGATCTTTGACAACGCCCCCCGGTTATCGCTTTAATCGGAGCCATCTTTGTTGTTGATGTCATACGCCATGCTGAGAAAAATCACCGCCATTGCCTGCCTGCTGCTGGCCGCCGCCAGCGCCTGGGCCGATCCGCCGGATGCCGCCGCAGACGCATCCCCCGCTGCGCCCTACCTGTTGGCCGGGGCGCCGACCTTCGATCTGACGGTGGTGAAATTTCGCGAAAAATACAACCGCGATAACCCGACGCTGCCGATCGGCGAGTTTCGCGCCATCGCGGCCGCCGAAGACGACTCGCCGCTGCTGACCCGCGCCGCCAGCAAGCTCAATGAAAACCTCTATGCCTCCACCGCGCTGGAAAAAGGCACCGGTAAAATCAAAACGCTGCAGATCACTCACCTGCCGCTGCAGCAGAGCAACGAAGAAAAGGCCGCTCGCGCCATCGCCGTCAGCTATATGGCGGCGCTGATGCGCCAGTTCGAGCCGGCGCTGACGGTAGAGCGGAGCCAAAGCAAAGTGAACAACCTGCTGGAAAAAGGCAAAGGATCGCGCTTTTATCAACAACAGGTCGGCGCCATTCGCTACGTGGTGTCGGACAGCGGCGATAAAGGGGTAACCTTCGCGGTTGAACCGGTTAAGCTGGCGCTTTCCGAGCCTTAGCGGCAGGGTATTTAATGACGAAAAGCAAAGCCTTCGCGCTTAATCATCTCTATACTGTTGGGCAGGTAAACTGCCGGTCCGGCAGTTGTCATTTCGACTCTCGCGTTCCCTTGTTGGAGGAAAAAACATGCGTCATCCATTAGTTATGGGTAACTGGAAGCTCAACGGCAGCACCCACATGGTCAACGAACTGATCGCCGGCCTGCGCCAGGAGCTGAGCAGCGTTGACGGTTGCGGCGTCGCTATCGCACCGCCGGTAATGTATCTGGATCAGGCCAATCACGCGCTGGCCGGCAGCCGCATCGCCCTGGGCGCGCAGAACGTGGACATCAACCTGTCCGGCGCCTTCACCGGCGAAGTTTCCGCCAATATGCTGAAAGACGTCGGCGCCAGGTACATCATCATCGGCCACTCCGAACGCCGCACCTACCACAAAGAAACCGACGAAGCGATCGCCGAGAAATTCGCCGTGCTGAAAGAAGCCGGCCTGATCCCGGTGCTGTGCATCGGCGAAACCGAAGCGGAAAACGAAGCGGGTAAAACCGAAGAAGTTTGCGCTCGCCAGATCGACGCCGTGCTGAAAACCCTGGGCGCGCCGGCCATGAAAGGCACAGTGATCGCCTATGAGCCCGTGTGGGCCATCGGTACCGGCAAGTCAGCCACCCCGGCGCAGGCTCAGGCAGTACACAAATTTATCCGCGATCACATCGCCAAGCATGATGCGGCCGTTGCCGCTGAAGTGATCATCCAGTACGGCGGTTCGGTCAACGACAAGAACGCCGCAGAGCTGTTTGCTCAGCCGGACATCGACGGCGCGCTGGTTGGCGGCGCATCACTGAAAGCCGACGCTTTCGCCGTGATCGTCAAAGCCGCCGCCGCTGCGAAAAAAGCCTGATTTCATTCGGCTTGCCCATAAAAAAACCCCGGCTTGCCGGGGTTTTTTATTGCCGCTTGGCCGTGATCAGCGTTTGCTGATCTCGTCGAACACGCCGCCGGTGGCGAAGTGCACCTTCTGCGCTTCGGTCCAGCCGCCGAAGGTGTCATCCACGGTAAACAGCTTCAGTTTCGGGAACTGCTCGGCAAACTTGGCCGCCACCGCCGCATCGCGCGGACGGTAGTAGTTCTTGGCCGCAATGGTCTGGCCTTCCGGCGTATACAGATACTTCAGGTAGGCATTGGCCACGTCGCGGGTACCGCGCTTGTCCACCACCTTGTCCACCACCGACACGGTCGGCTCGGCAAGAATGGATTCGCTCGGGGTGATGATTTCAAACTTGTCTTTGCCCAGCTCTTTTTCCGCCAGCAACGCTTCGTTTTCCCAGGCGATCAACACGTCGCCGATGCCGCGCTCCACGAAGGTATTGGTCGCGCCGCGAGCGCCGGAGTCCAGCACCTCGACGTTCCGGTACAGGCTCTTGACGAATTCCTGCGCCTTGGCTTTATCGTTGTCGTGGTGATGCAGCGCGTAACCCCAGGCCGCCAGATAGTTCCAGCGCGCCCCGCCGGAGGTTTTCGGGTTCGGGGTGATCACCGAGACGCCCGATTTGACCAAGTCCGGCCAGTCATGGATTTGTTTCGGGTTGCCCTTGCGCACCAGGAACACGATAGTTGAAGTGTATGGCGCCGAGTTGTCCGGCAGGCGTTTGATCCAGTTCTTGTCGATGCGGCCGCGCTCGGCGATGGCGTCCACGTCGTAGGCCAGCGCCAGCGTCACCACGTCGGCCTCGATGCCGTTAATCACCGACGTCGCCTGCTTGCCGGAGCCGCCGTGCGACTGGCGCACCGTGACCTTATCGCCGGTCTGCTGCTGCCAGTGCTTGCTGAACGCGGTGTTATATTCCTGATAGAACTCGCGCGTCGGATCGTATGAGACGTTCAGCAATTGAATATCTTTCGCCATGGCGCCGGACGCCAACAGCACCAATGTCAGACCTACACCCCATTTACGCATCGACAGGCTCTCCCAGGAAAATTAAGCGCAACCTCAATCGGTTGATATAGCATCAGAGCCTGCCAGAAACTCTCCCGGCAATTAAAGAATAAAAAATTTTGGGCTAGACGATTCTGGAATATAACGCCGACGGGCATAAAAAAAGCCCCCGCAACGGAGGCTCTTGTCGGCGAGGCAAACGGCGGATCAGTACAGCTTTTTCGCCGTATCCAACCAGTCGCCCTTGAACGGACGCTTCATGTTCTCGATAGCGTCGATGATGTCGTGATGCACCATCTTTTCGTTCTGGATGCCGACGCAGCGGCCGCCGTAACCCTGCAGCAGCAGCTCGATGGCGTAAGCGCCCATGCGCGAGGCCAGGATGCGGTCGTAAGCGACCGGCGAGCCGCCGCGTTGAATGTGGCCCAGCACGGTCGCGCGGGTTTCGCGCTTGGTTTCCTGCTCGATATGGCGCGCCAGCTCATCGATATCGCAGATGTGTTCGGTGATCGCCACGATGGCGTGTTTTTTGCCCTTGGCGATGCCGGCCTTGATCTCGCACACCAGATCTTCACGGTTGAACTCGATTTCAGGCAACACGATGAACTCGCAGCCGCCGGCGATCGCCGCCGCCAGCGTCAGGTCGCCGCAGTAACGGCCCATGACTTCGACGATGGAAATGCGCTGATGTGAAGATGAGGTGTCGCGCAGGCGGTCAATCGCTTCCACTACGGTCTCCAGCGCGGTGAAGTAGCCGATGGTGTAGTCGGTGCCGGCCACGTCGTTATCGATGGTGCCTGGCAGGCCGATACAAGGAAAGCCTTCTTCCGTCAGGCGCTTGGCGCCCATGTAGGAACCGTCGCCGCCGATCACCACCAGCGCATCGATGCCGCGGTTTTGCAGGTTTTCAATCGCCTTGGCGCGCACGTTTTCATCCCTGAACTCAGGGAAACGCGCCGAGCCCAGGAAGGTGCCGCCGCGGTTGATCATATCGGACACGCTGTAGCGGTCCAGCTGCTCCATGCGATCTTCGTACAAGCCAAGGTAGCCATCGTAAATACCAAAAACTTCCAGACCTTCCGAAAGTGCAGCACGCACAACGCCACGGATCGCAGCGTTCATACCCGGCGAATCACCGCCACTCGTCAGTACACCGATTTTCTTGATCATGACTACCTCTGAACTGTAGATGCAATTTCTTAAGAATTCTGTCTTCGCCGATTGCTTTGGAACCTCTCCGGCTGCAGAAAACCAGCTTTACGGCTTTATTGCTGGATATTATATCAAAAACACCCAGCTGAATTGATTCAAGTCACGCAATATAACGGTAAAAAAACCGCATGGCACGCTGAGCTAACTCAGGCATTTGTTGTCGCGCTTCGATCTGTGCCTCGATCTGATTATAGCTCCCAATGCCCCTGCCGGCCCGGCGGCACCACGGAGCAGGGATCCTGGTGGATGATGACGTCCGCCCCCGGGAAACGATGCAGCAGCGCCTGCTCCACCTGCTCCGCCAGACTGTGCGCCTGCCGCAGCGGCAGCGAATCCTCCATCTCCAGATGCAGCTGAATGAAACGCGTCGGGCCGGATTGGCGGGTGCGCAAATCGTGCGCGCCTTTCACGCCAGGCCAGGAAGACACCACCTCGATAATCGCCTGGCGTTCTTCATCCGGCAGCGCCCGATCCAGCAACGACTGCACCGCCTCATAACCCATGCGCAGCGCGCTATAGAGGATGTAGACGCCGATGCCCAACGCGAACAGCGCATCCGCCCGTTGGAAACCGTACCAGCTTAGCCCAAGAGCAATAAGAATAGCACCATTCATCATGACATCTGACTGATAATGCAGCATATCTGCACGCACCGCCTGACTGCGGGTTTTTCTTACCACCCAGCGCTGATAGGTGACCAGGATCAGCGTGCTGATCAGCGCCACCACCGTCACGACGATGCCGACCCCGGGATCGCGCAGCGTTTGCGGCGCATAAAGATGCTGAAAACCGGTGAGGAACAGAAACAGCGCCGAGCCGGAAATAAACATGCTTTGCGCCAGCGCCGCCAGCGACTCCGCCTTGCCGTGGCCAAAGGTGTGTTCTTCGTCCGCCGGCTGCAGCGAATAGCGCACCACCAGCAGATTGGTCAGGGAGGCGGCGATATCGACCAGTGAATCCACCAGCGCCGCCAACAGGCTGACCGAGCCGGTGTGATACCAGGCGATGATTTTTATCAGCAGAAGCGTGGACGCCAGCGCGGTGGCAGCGAGCGCGGCGGACTTTACCAGGCGCGCATATTGCTGTTCCATAACGAACCCCGGTTAAACGTGAGGCGCTCAGTATAGCGGAATGACGGGCAAAAAAAGCCCCGCCATCATGGCGGGGAAGACAGGGATGGTGTCTATGGCAAGGAAAAACAGGGGACTACTCAGTCGTACTCACTTCTGGGCAGAAGTTTGCTGCAAACCAGAAATTTGTTGCTCCATCTGCCGCATGCGCTGCTGATGTTTCTGGTCTAAAACACTTTTTTGCTCTGGCGTCAGCAGGTTATACATCTGATTGCGTACCCGGGCCATTTCGACCTGGCGCTTGACCTGTTGCTGGGCCATCTTCTCCGCCTGGGCGTAAACGGCGGCTTGATCAAATTTGTCTGCGGTCACCAGTTTATGCATGGCTTCCATTTCAGCTACAGTGACACCAGGCAGATCGTGGCGGGCCTGGCGCATTAAATCGCGCATTTGCTGGCGCTGCTGTTCGTTCAGGCTGACACCGTCGAACATGTGGTGCTGGCCGGGTGTTCGGGTCATCGCATCGTCGCCGGGAGTCTGAGCAGTTTCCGATGTAGTATCGGCAGCGAACACGGCGCTAGAACCTATCGCCAGCATTGATGCCATAACTAATGCGGTCACCTTACGCATTTCAACCCCTCGTGCTTTCTCATTTTGCGAATCAACGAGGAGCAGTGTACTGCTGCAGCTGCAAACATGCGTCAGTGCATGTAAAACTACGTAAAGTCATGGAATGCCAACAGTTGATGACGTATTTTGCGTCAGGAGGTAAATCATAATGAACAAGATTCTGTTAGTTGACGACGACCGCGAGTTGACCTCGCTATTAAAAGAACTGCTTGAAATGGAAGGTTTTACTATCGTCGTCGCTCACGATGGCGAGCAGGCGTTGTCGCTGCTGGACAGCTCCATCGATCTGTTGCTGCTCGATATCATGATGCCGAAGAAAAACGGCATCGATACGCTGAAAGAGCTGCGCCAGCATCACCAGACGCCGGTCATCATGCTGACCGCGCGCGGCAGCGAGCTGGATCGCGTGCTGGGCCTGGAACTGGGCGCCGACGACTACCTGCCCAAGCCTTTCAACGATCGTGAACTGGTGGCGCGCATTCGCGCTATTCTGCGTCGTTCCAACTGGAGCGAACAGCAACAGCAAGTGGACAGCGGCGCGCCGACGCTGGACGTCGACGGCCTGCAGCTGAATCCCGGCCGCCAGGAAGCCAGCTTCGACGGCCAGGTGCTGGATCTGACCGGCACCGAGTTCACCCTGCTTTACCTGCTGGCGCAGCATCTGGGCCAGGTGGTTTCCCGCGAACTGCTGAGCCAGGAAGTGCTGGGCAAACGCCTGACGCCGTTTGACCGCGCCATCGATATGCACATCTCCAACCTGCGGCGCAAACTGCCGGATCGCAAAGACGGCCACCCCTGGTTCAAAACCCTGCGCGGACGCGGTTATTTGATGGTATCTGCAACATGATCAACAGTTTGACGGCACGAATCTTCGCCATTTTCTGGTTTACGTTAGCCCTGGTGCTGATGCTGGTGTTGATGGTGCCCAAGCTCGACTCCCGCCAAATGACCTCGCTGCTGGACAGCGAGCAGCGGCAGGGACTGATGCTGGAACAACACGTCGAGGCCGAGTTGCAAAACGATCCGGCCAACGACCTGATGTGGTGGCGGCGCCTGTTTCGGGCGATAGATAAATGGGCCCCGCCGGGGCAGCGCCTGATTCTGGTCACCAGCGAAGGCCGGGTGATCGGCGCGCAGCGCAACGAAATGCAGATCGTGCGCAACTTTATTGGCCAATCCGACAACTCGGATCATCCGAAGAAGAAGAAATACGGCCGCGTCGAGCTGGTCGGCCCGTTCTCGGTGCGCGACGGTGAAGACAACTACCAGCTGTATCTGATCCGCCCCGCCAACAGCCCGCAATCCGATTTCATCAACCTGATGTTCGACCGGCCGCTGCTGCTGCTGATCGTCACCATGTTGATCAGCGCCCCGCTGCTGCTGTGGCTGGCCTGGAGCCTGGCCAAACCGGCGCGCAAGCTGAAAAACGCCGCCGATGACGTGGCGCGCGGCAACCTGAAGCAGCATCCGGAACTGGAGGCCGGCCCGCAAGAGTTCCTGGCCACCGGCGCCAGCTTCAACCAGATGGTCAGCGCGCTGGAGCGCATGATGACCGCCCAGCAACGCCTGATATCCGACATCTCGCACGAGCTGCGCACGCCGTTGACCCGCCTGCAGCTGGCCACCGCGCTGATGCGCCGCCGCCACGGCGAAGGCCATGAGTTGGCGCGCATCGAAACCGAAGCGCAGCGGCTGGACTCGATGATCAACGATCTGCTGGTGCTGTCGCGCGGGCAGCAGAAAAGCGAGCTGGCGCGCGAGCAGCTGAAAGCCAACGAACTGTGGGCCGACGTGCTGGACAACGCCAGCTTCGAAGCCGAACAGATGGGCAAACAGCTGGAGGTCACTTCCCCGCCGGGGTCCTGGACGCTGTTCGGCAACGCCGGCGCCCTGGACAGCGCGCTGGAGAATATCGTGCGCAATGCCCTGCGTTATTCGCATACCCGCATCGCGGTGGCGTTCAGCGCCGACAATCAGGGCGTCACCATTGTGGTTGACGACGATGGCCCCGGCGTCAGCGCGGAAGACCGCGAGCAGATTTTCCGGCCGTTCTACCGCACCGACGAAGCGCGCGACCGCGAATCCGGCGGCACCGGCCTGGGCCTGGCGATCGTCGAGGCGGCGGTCAACCAGCACCGCGGCTGGGTGAAGGCGGAAGACAGCCCGCTCGGCGGCCTGCGTCTGGTGCTGTGGCTGCCGCTGCATCACCAGCGCCGATCGGCTAAGACAGAGCAATAAGATTTTGCTATCCTGCGCCCCTCGTTCACGAGGGGCTTTTTACATGCTGAACATCGTTTTATTTGAACCCGAGATTCCACCCAATACCGGCAACATCATCCGCCTGTGCGCCAACACCGGCTTCCAGCTGCATCTGATCGAACCCCTGGGTTTCCCGTGGGACGACAAACGCCTGCGCCGCGCCGGGCTGGACTATCATGAGTTCGCCAGCATCCGTCGCCATGCCGATTACGCCGCCTTTATCGCCAGCGAAAACCCGCAGCGGCTGTTTGCCCTGACCACCAAGGGCACGCCGGCGCACAGCGCGGTCAGCTATCAGGCCGGCGATTACCTGCTGTTCGGGCCGGAAACCCGCGGGCTGCCCGCCGATATCCTCGACGCACTGCCGACACGGCAAAAAATCCGCATCCCGATGCAGGCGCAAAGCCGCAGCATGAACCTGTCGAACGCCGTGGCGGTGGTGGTATACGAAGCCTGGCGACAGCTGGATTACGCCGGCGCGCTGATCAAGGCGTAAGCGACCGGCCACCGGCCCCTGAAAGACGCGGAACGGGCGCTGGCGGCGACGCTTGGCGCCAGCAAAACCGGCGGCGCATCACAATCCTGAGCGACGCGTCTGAAGCATGCCACATCCTGCACCGAAAACTTTCGTTGGCAGCGCCGATAATAAGCTATGTTTTGTAAGGGTAATCACCATTCATCATAGGAAATCGTATGCAAAAACAACGCTTGTGCGTTGCCATGGCGGTTCTGGCGGCGGGCCTGTTGCTGGCGGGTTGTTCGTCCAAAGTAACGAAAACGGATCAGTACTCCGGCTTCCTGTCTGACTACAGCAAGCTGCGAGAAACCACCTCGCCAAGCGGCCACAAAACGCTGCGTTGGATCGATCCAAGCTACAAAGAATCCAACTATCGCGGCCTGTATTTCCAGCCGGTGGTCTATTTCCCGACGGAGAAACCGACGGCGCGCGTCAGCCAGGAAACCTTGAACAAGATTAAGGCCTATGCGACCCAGCGGATTAAAACCGCCCTTCAGGATCGTTTCACCATTCTGCCAAGCCCGGCCGGTTCGCGCGTGCTGATCGCCAAGATCGCCATCACCGCGGTATCCGCCGAAGACGAAGACATGAAATTCTATGAGGTGGTGCCGGTTGCGGCGGTCGTAGCCAGCACCATGGCGGCCACCGGTCACCGGACGCAAAACACCACGCTGTATCTTGAAGGCGAACTGATCGACCAGGACACCGGCAAAACGGTGCTGGAAGTGGCGCGCAAGGCCTACGGCAAAACCGTCAGCAACGACAGCACGCCGGTCACCGAAGCGGACGTCAAGGCGGCGATCGACGACATGGTCACCGATATCACCAATTTCCCGAGACAGGGTTAATCAGCGCGATAAGTAAACAGGGGGAGCCGAAGCTCCCCCTGTTTTTTTGCTCTGCGTGAGGCGAACGAATTAAATGCCGTCGCCGTACTCGAAGCCGTGGTTGGCGCCGTTGAAGTACTGATCCATGTCCATCGAAGGCGTGTCGCTTTCCGGCCGGCCGACGATGCGCGCCGGCACCCCTGCCGCCGTGGTATGCGGCGGCACCGCCTGCAGCACCACCGAACCCGCGCCGATTTTCGCGCCCTTGCCCACTTCGATGTTGCCGAGAATTTTAGCGCCGGCGCCGATCATCACGCCTTCGCGGATTTTCGGGTGGCGATCGCCGCTGGTTTTACCGGTGCCGCCCAAAGTGACCGACTGCAGGATGGAAACGTTATTTTCCACCACCGCGGTTTCACCGATCACGATGCCGGTGGCATGGTCGAGCATGATGCCGCAGCCGATGGTGGCCGCCGGGTGGATATCGACGCCGAAGGCGACCGAAATTTGGTTCTGCAGATAGATAGCCAGCGCCTGCCGCCCCTGCAGCCACAGCCAATGGCCGATGCGGTAGGCCTGCAGCGCATGGAAGCCTTTCAGGTACAGCAACGGCGTGGAGTATTTGTCTACCGCCGGGTCGCGCAGGCGTACCGCCAGAATATCGCGCGCCGCCGAGACGATCATCTGCTTATCGGCCAGGTAGGCGTCTTCTACCACCTCACGCACCGCGATGGCGGGCATGATCGGATTGGCCAGCTTGTTGGCCAGAATATAGCTGAGCGCACTGCCCAGATTTTCATGCTTGAGCAACGTCGCATGGAAAAAGCTAGCCAGCATCGGTTCACAGTCAGCCAGCGCTCTCGCTTCTGATTTAATGCTATTCCAGACCTGCTCCAACTCTTCAGACGACATCACATTCCTCTCTGCCTTGCCAAACAGGCCGCCTGACCGGCTATGCGGTCAGGCGGCCCCGTTCAATTGCCAGGGTCAGCATGCTGCCCCGGCATATCGTTTTTTTAGGTCACGCGCCGTGCTTTTCGTCTTTCCGGGTACGGCCCAACAGGCTCAACGCCGCTTCGCGGGCATCCTTGTTGCAGTACAGCACCTGATAAATCTGTTCGGTAATCGGCATTTCCACGCCGTGGCGCTGCGCCAGCGCCAATACCTCTTTGGTATTGCGATAGCCTTCGACCACCTGGCCGATGCTGTCCTGCGCTTCCTGCACGCCCTTGCCTTGCCCCAGCATAATCCCGAAACGACGATTGCGCGATTGGTTATCGGTGCAGGTTAACACCAGATCGCCCAGCCCCGCCATGCCCATGAAGGTCGAAGGATCGGCGCCCAGCGCAGAACCCAGCCGGCTCATTTCCGCCAGCCCGCGGGTGATTAGCGCGGTGCGGGCGTTGGCGCCAAAACCGATGCCGTCGGACATGCCGGCGCCGATGGCGATGACGTTTTTCACCGCGCCGCCCAGCTGCACGCCGACAAAGTCAGGATTGCTGTAGACGCGGAAGCTTTTGCCGCAGTGCAGCAGCTGCTGCAGATCTTCGGCAAACTGCGTATCGGTGGCCGCCAGCGCGATCGCCGTCGGCAATCCGGCGGCCAGCTCTTTGGCGAACGTCGGCCCGGACACCACCGCCAGCGGGATGTCTTCGCCCAGCGCTTCGCGCGCCACGTCCTGCAACAGCCGACCGGTTTCCGCTTCCAGGCCCTTGGTCGCCCACAGGATGCGCGCGTCCGGGCGCAGATGCGGTTTCAGCTGACGCAACACGTCGCCGAACACGTGGCTCGGCACCACCACCAGCACATTGCGGCTGGCGGCCAGCGCACGCGGCAGATCGGCCTCAAGCAACAATGAATCCGGGAAGGGCACGTCGGGAAGGAACGCCTGATTGCAGCGGTCTTGCTGCAGTTTTTGAATTTGCGCGGGGTTATGCCCCCACAGCACCACGGGGTGGCCGTTACGCGCCAGCGTAATGGCTAATGCGGTGCCGTACGAGCCGGCACCGATTACGGTCATTGAAGCATTGACGGTGTTCATCAGGCATCCTGATGTGGTGCGGCACCTTCGCCTTCCGCCTGCTGCTGCAGATAGTTCATGAACAGCGCGTCAAAGTTGACCGGTGCCAGGTTCAGCTGCGGGAATGTACCGCGGGAAACCAGGCTGGTGATGCACTCGCGCGCATACGGGAACAGAATGTTCGGGCAGTATGCGCCCAGGCAATGCGCCAGCTGCGTGCCGTCGATGCCCGCTACGGAGAAGATGCCCGCCTGCTGCACTTCACACAGGAACGCGGTTTCTTCGCCCAGGGACGCAGTCACGGTTACGCGCAGTACGACTTCATACACTTCATCAGCCAGTTGGCTGGAAGCGGTATCCAGATCAAGTTTAACTTCCGGCTGCCATTCCTGCTGGAAAACCTGCGGCGCGTTCGGCGCTTCGAAGGAAATGTCCTTGGTGTAAATGCGCTGGATCTGGAAAGCCATCTCTGTGCTGTTTTGTTCTGACATGTGTGTAATACCCTTGGTTAAACGTCCTTATTGATACTCGGCAAACCGGTGGCGCCCGCTTAAAGCAACGGGTCCAAACCACCACGAGCATCGAGTTCATATAAATCATCGCAGCCGCCAATATGCTGGCCGTCGATGAAAATCTGCGGCACGGTGGTGCGCCCACTGCGCTCAATCATCACTTCGCGTTTTGCGCTATCGCCGTCGATGGCGATTTCGTTAAACGCCGCGCCCTTGCTGTTCAGCAGCGCCTTGGCGCGATGGCAGAACGGACAGGTCGCCTTGGTGTAGATATCAATGTTAGCCATGGATTACCACCTCAAATAGGTTAAATAATTACTTGCCGCGTACCAACGGCAGGTTTTCCCCGCTCCAGCCGGCGATGCCGTCTTTCAGCGTGGCCACGTTTTCGAAACCGGCCTTGCTCAGGTTTTCCGCCGGCTCGCGCGAGGCGGTGCCGTTGGCGCACACCACGATGATCGGCTGTGCCTTGTGCTTTTCCAACTCGCCCAGGCTGCCGCTTTTGATTTCGCTGGCCGTCAGGTTGATGGCGTTGGCCAGGTGGCCCCGGCGGAAATCGTCACGGCTGCGGGTATCGACCACCACGGCGTCTTCTTTGTTGATCAGGCGGGTAGCTTCGCCGCGAGAAATATCTTTAACCTTGGAGAAACGGCTTTTGAAGGTCATGACGATCACGGCAACCAGCAGGGCGATCCAGGCCAGGCTCAGGATGGGATGTCTGCTAACGAATGGCATAATTTCTTGCAGCATGGGGTGTAACAACTCCCGTCAGTTAAGGGAAAAATAAGTCAAGGCTCCAGAGTATACCTGCCGAGTGCGGCAAATACAGCCAATAAGCAAGCGCTAATGCAGAAACTGCGGGCTACGCTGAGAAATTTTCAGTGTCAGAGCATAAAAGCCCGCGCAGTTCGCCGCAACTTTGATCTCTCCGGGCTATTCGCCGCCGGCCACGGTGTAAAATCAGCCGGTTTCTGAGGGTGAATAGCCGTCCTTCTCGCCGGGGAGGAGCGCTATTCACAACTTGAAATTCCCTGAGAGGTTAATGCGATGTCGAGCAACAAAAAGCCGATGGTACTGGTGATCCTGGACGGCTACGGCCACCGTGAGGAGCCGCAGGACAATGCTATCCTGAACGCCGGCACTCCGGTGATGGACCGCCTGTGGCAACGGCAGCCGCACCAGCTTATCGCGGCGTCCGGTCTGGACGTCGGCCTGCCGGACGGGCAGATGGGCAATTCGGAGGTGGGCCACGTCAACCTCGGCGCCGGGCGCATCGTGTATCAGGATCTCACCCGGCTGGACAAAGCCATCGCCGACGGCGACTTCTTCAGCAACCCTACCCTGATTGCCGCGGTGGAGAAGGCGGCGCAGGCGGGCAAGGCGGTGCACATCATGGGCCTGCTGTCGCCGGGCGGCGTTCACAGCCACGAAGCGCATATCCTGGCGATGATCCGGCTGGCCGCCCAGCGCGGCGCCAAGGCGATTTATCTGCACGCCTTCCTCGACGGCCGCGACACGCCGCCGCGAAGCGCCGAAGCGTCTTTGCAGCGCTGCAGCGAAGCCTTCGCCGAACTGGGCGTCGGGCGCATCGCCACCCTGATCGGCCGTTACTACGCCATGGACCGCGACAACCGCTGGGAGCGCGTGCAGCTGGCTTACGATCTGCTGACCGAAGCCAAAGGCGAATACGCTGCCGACAGCGCCGTAGCCGCGCTGCAGGCCGCCTATCAGCGCGGTGAGAACGACGAGTTCGTCAAACCGAGCGTCATTCAGGCCGCCGGCGAAGCCGACGCCGCACTGCAGGATGGCGACGCGCTGATCTTCATGAATTTCCGCGCCGACCGCGCGCGCCAGATTACCCGCGCCTTCGTCAACGCCGATTTCGACGGCTTCCCGCGCGCCAAGGTCGTGAAGTTCGGCGATTTCGTGATGCTGACCGAATACGCCGCCGATATCGCTACCGCCTGCGCCTACCCGCCGGCCGGGCTGAGCAATACCTTCGGCGAATGGCTGATGAAGCACGACAAAACCCAGCTGCGCATTTCGGAGACCGAAAAATACGCTCACGTCACCTTCTTCTATAACGGCGGCGTCGAAGCGCCGTTCAAGGGCGAAGACCGCGTGCTGATCAACTCGCCGAAAGTCGCCACCTACGATCTGCAGCCGGAAATGAGCGCCGCGGAACTGACCGACAAACTGCTGAGCGCCATCCGCAGCGGCAAGTACGACGCCATCATCTGCAACTATCCGAATGGCGACATGGTGGGCCATACCGGCGTCTATGAGGCGGCGGTAAAGGCGGTGGAAACGCTGGACGGCTGCATCGCCCAGGTGGTCGAGGCGGTAAAAGCGGTCGATGGCCAGTTGCTGATCACCGCCGATCACGGCAACGCCGAGCAGATGCGCGATCCGGCCACCGGCCAGGCGCACACCGCCCACACCAGCCTGCCGGTACCGCTGATTTACGTCGGCAAACCGGCGACGGCGGTCGGCGGCGGCAAGCTTTCGGACATCGCGCCGACCATGCTGACGCTGATGGGAATGGAAATCCCGCAAGAGATGACTGGTAAGCCGCTGTTCATCGTGGAATAATCCTTCTCCATGAGGGAGAAGGCGTTTTTTGCACTATCAAGGGTAACCCGAAGCGCAAACGCAGGCAGCCAGCCGCTGCCTGAACGCACCGCGCCAAGGAAGTTGACCGCCATGTGCGCCAGCGTATTTTGCGCTGGCGTCTTGCTGTTGCCGCTCGTCAGCCACGCCGCCGAGGACAACAAATCCCGGCTCAAAGACATCCAGCAGAGCATCGCCGAGAAAGAAAAGGCGGTGAAACAGCAGCAGCAGCAGCGCAGCTCGCTGCAGGATCAGCTCAGGCAGCAGGAAAAAACCATTGCCCAGGCCAGTCGCCAACTGCGCGACACCCAGGGCACGCTCAGCCGGTTGGGCAAAGACATCGCCGGCCTGAACGCCTCCATCGCCAAGCTGCAAAAGCAGCAAACCGCTCAGCAGGATATCCTCGCCAAACAGCTCGACGCCGCCTTCCGCCAGGGGCAGCACAGCGCGGTGCAGCTGATCCTCAGCGGTGAGGAAAGCCAGCGCAGCGAACGCATCCTGGCCTACTTCGGCTACCTGAACGACGCGCGTCAGCAAACCATTGAAGAGTTGAAACAAACCCGCGCCGAGCTGGCGAAGCAAAAAACCGCGCTGGTGGCCAAACAGGGTCAGCAGAAAACGTTACTGGGCGAACAGCAGACGCAGCAGCAGAAGCTGGAACAGGCGCGCGGCGCCCGCAAGAAAACGCTGACGGCGCTGGAAGCTTCGCTGGAGAAAGATCAGCAGCGGCTGGTGGAACTGCGTCAGAACGAAACCCGCATGCGCGACAAGATAGCCCGGGCGGAACGCGAAGCCCGCGCCCGCGCCGAACGCGAAGCCCGTGAGGCCGCCAGGGTGCGCGAGCAGGTGCGCGCCAAAGAACAGCAGGCGAAGAAAACCGGCACGACCTACAAGCCAAGCGAGGCCGATCGTTCGCTGATGGCCCGTACCGGCGGCCTTGGCCGGCCGGCGGGTCAGGCGTTTTGGCCGGTTCGCGGCCGGACGCTGCACGGCTTTGGCGAGCAGCTGCAGGGTGAGTTGCGCTGGAAAGGCCTGGTGATCGCCGCGCCGGAAGGCACCGAGGTGAAAGCCATCGCCGACGGCCGCGTCCTGCTGGCCGACTGGCTGCAGGGCTACGGCCTGGTGGTGGTGGTCGAGCACGGTAAAGGCGACATGAGCCTGTACGGCTACAACCAGAGCGCGCTGGTCAACGTCGGGGCGCAGGTGCGCGCCGGCCAGCCGATTGCATTAGTGGGCACCAGCGGCGGCCAGGGTACGCCATCGCTTTACTTCGAAATTCGCCGTCAGGGTCGGGCGGTTAACCCACTGCCGTGGTTGGGAAGATAGATTTGCGCTATTTCAACACCCGTACTGCCGTATTGATCGGCTGTCTGCTGCAGGTTTGCGCCGCGCAGGCAGGAAAACTGTCCATCGTGATCGACGACGTAGGCTACCGCCCGCATGAGGAAAATGCGGTGCTGCAGATGCCGACGGCGATCTCGGTCGCCGTGCTGCCCAACGCGCCGCATGCCCGCCTGATGGCCACCCGCGCCCACAGCCAGGGCCGGGAAGTGCTGATCCACATGCCGATGGCGCCGCTCAGCAAGCAGCCGCTGGAACGCGACACCCTGCAACCTTCCATGAGCAGCGACGAAGTCCAGCGCATCATCCGCAATGCGGTGAATAACGTGCCCTACGCCGTGGGAATGAACAACCACATGGGCAGCGCCATGACCTCCAGCCTGCCGGGCATGCAAAAAGTGATGCAGGCGCTCGAAAGCTACCGGCTCTATTTCCTCGACAGCATGACCATCGGCAACAGCCAGGCGACCCGCGCCGCAGCGGGCACCGGCGTGAAGGTGATCAAGCGCAAGGTGTTCCTCGACGATACCGCCAACGAAGCCGACATTCGCCGCCAGTTCAACCGCGCGGTCGAATTGGCGCGGCGCAACGGTTCCGCCATCGCCATCGGCCACCCGCGCCCGGCGACGGTGAAAGTGCTGCAGCAGATGCTGCCGACGCTGCCCGCCGACATCGTGCTGGTCAAACCGAGCTCGCTGCTGAACGAGCCGCAGGGCAACGGCGGCGGCTACGTGCCGCCTCCGGTCAAGCCGCAGAAACCGCAGCCGAAGAACCCGTTCAGCGGCGGCGTCAAGCAGTGCAAGGTCAAGCCGCCGAAGGAAAAAGTCAGCGCGGGCGCCGTGCTGGGCGTGATTGGCGACAGCGTCGCGACCTCGCCGCCGGCGGAGTTTATCAAACGCCAGTGGCAGCGCTGGACGCAAAGCGGGCAGGACAAGCCGAAAGCATAAAAAAAGGGCCGGAAACTCCGGCCCTTTTCACGGCTATCGGGTTAATCCCAGCTTAATATCACCTTGCCGGACTTGCCGGAGCGCATGGCGTCGAAGCCCTGCTGGAACTCGTCAATCGAGAAGCGGTGGGTGATGATCGGGCTCAGATCCAGACCGGACTGGATCAGCGCCGCCATCTTGTACCAGGTTTCGAACATTTCTCGACCGTAAATCCCCTTGATAAACAGCCCCTTGAAGATCACCTGATTCCAGTCGATCGACATGTCCGACGGCGGAATGCCCAGCATGGCGATGCGGCCGCCGTGGTTCATCGCATTCAGCAGGGTGCGGAACGCCGGCGGCGCGCCGGACATCTCCAGGCCGACGTCAAACCCTTCGGTCATGCCCAGCTCGGCCATCACGTCGTCGAGGTTTTCCTTGCTGACGTTCACCGCGCGGGTCACGCCCATCTTGCGCGCCAGCTCCAGGCGGTATTCGTTGACGTCGGTGATCACCACGTGGCGGGCGCCGACGTGTTTGCACACGGCCGCAGCCATGATGCCGATCGGACCGGCGCCGGACACCAACACGTCTTCGCCGACCAGATCAAACGACAGCGCGGTGTGCACCGCATTGCCGAACGGGTCGAAGATAGAAGCCAGATCGTCGGAAATGTTATCCGGGATCTTGAAGGCGTTGAACGCCGGGATCACCAGATATTCGGCGAAGCAGCCCGGACGATTCACGCCCACGCCGATGGTGTTGCGGCACAGGTGGGTGCGGCCGCCGCGGCAGTTGCGGCAGTGGCCGCAGGTAATGTGGCCTTCGCCGGAGACGCGATCGCCGATGCTGAAGCCTTTGACCTCCTGCCCGATAGCCACCACTTCGCCCACGTATTCATGGCCGACCACCATCGGAACCGGAATGGTTTTCTGCGACCATTCGTCCCAGTTGTAGATATGCACATCGGTGCCGCAGATCGCGGTTTTACGGATCTTGATCATGATGTCGTTGTGGCCCAGCTCCGGCTGGGGCACATCGGTCATCCAAATCCCTTCTTCCGCTTTCAGTTTTGACAATGCTTTCATGGTTTTACCTTATGCAATAACGCCAAGATCCTTACCGATACGAATAAACGCCGCAACGGCGCGCTCAATTTGCTCCGGCGTGTGGTCGGCGGACATCTGGGTGCGGATGCGCGCCTGGCCTTTCGGCACCACCGGATAGAAGAAACCTGTAACATAAATGCCTTCCTTGAGCAGAGCATTGGCGAAGTCCTGCGCCAGCTTGGCTTCACCCAACATCACCGGGATGATGGCGTGATCGGCCCCGGCCAGTTCAAAACCGGCCGCGGTCATTTTTTCGCGGAACAGGCGCGCGTTGGCCCACAGGCGATCGCGCAGCGCATCGCCCCGCTCCAGCAGTTCCAATACCTGGATCGACGCGGCGACGATCGCCGGCGCCAGCGAGTTGGAGAACAGATACGGGCGCGAACGCTGGCGCAGCCACTCCACCACCTCTTTCCTGGCGGCGGTGTAGCCGCCGGAAGCGCCGCCCAGCGCCTTGCCCAGGGTGCCGGTAATGATGTCGACGCGGCCCATCACTTCACAGTATTCATGGGTGCCGCGCCCGTGAGCGCCGACAAAGCCGACCGCATGGGAATCGTCCACCATCACCAGCGCCTGGTACTCGTCCGCCAGGTCGCACACGCCTTTCAGGTTGGCTATCACGCCGTCCATCGAAAATACGCCGTCGGTGGCGATCATGATGTGCCGCGCGCCGTCGGCCTTGGCCTGCTTCAGCTGCGCGGCCAGTTCGGCCATGTCGTTGTTGGCGTAGCGGTAACGCTTGGCCTTGCACAGGCGCACGCCGTCGATGATCGACGCATGGTTCAGCGCGTCGGAGATAATGGCGTCTTCCGGGCCGAGCAGGGTTTCAAACAACCCGCCGTTGGCGTCGAAGCAGGAGGAATACAGGATCGCGTCTTCCATTCCCAGGAATTCCGCCAGCTTTTGCTCCAGCTGTTTGTGGCTGTCCTGGGTGCCGCAGATAAAGCGCACCGACGCCATGCCGAAGCCGTGGCTGTCCATGCCGGCCTTGGCCGCGGCGATCATCGCCGGATGGTTGGCCAGGCCCAGGTAGTTGTTGGCGCAGAAGTTGATCACATGGCTGCCGTCGGCGACGGCGATATCCGCCTGCTGCGCGGAAGTGATGATGCGCTCTTCCTTAAACAGCCCTTCGCTGCGGGTGACGGCAAGTTGTTGTTCCAACTGCTGATAAAAAGACGCGGACATTCGGTTATCTCCAGGATTGGACTATTTCCGGCATATTTTACTGATTTGTAACCAAACTGACGACAATACGCGGGAGAGAATATGAAATTTGCAGCAGATATCACGGCAAACTGCCGCCTGCAATGGCAATGCGGGATATTAGGAGCCCATCCGCTGTTTGCCGCGGCATGAAATGCTATTATAAGCGGCATTGAGCGTGAGGCATTGTGCCTCACCGGGCAGATTAACAGGGGTAACCCAATGATTATCGTCACAGGCGGCGCCGGCATGATCGGCAGCAATATCGTTAAGGCACTGAATGACAAGGGATACCGCGATATCCTGGTGGTGGATAACCTGAAAGATGGCACCAAGTTCGTCAACCTGGTCGATCTTGATATCGCCGACTATATCGACAAGGAAGATTTTATCGCCAGCATCATGGCCGGCGACGATCTGGGCGATATCGAGGCGATATTCCACGAAGGCGCCTGCTCCGCCACCACCGAGTGGGACGGCAAGTACATGATGGACAACAACTATCAGTACTCCAAGGACCTGCTGCACTACTGCCTGGATCGCGAGATCCCATTCCTGTACGCCTCCTCCGCCGCCACCTATGGCGCCCGGGAAGAGTTTATCGAAGAGCGCCAATACGAAGAGCCGCTCAACGTCTACGGCTATTCCAAGTTCCTGTTCGATCAGTACGTGCGCGAAATCCTGCCAGAGGCCGACTCGCAGGTCTGCGGCTTCCGCTATTTCAACGTCTACGGCCCGCGTGAAGGCCACAAAGGCAGCATGGCCAGCGTCGCTTTCCACCTGAATGGCCAGATCAACCGCGGTGAGAACCCGAAACTGTTCGCCGGCAGCGAAAACTTCAAGCGTGACTTCATCTACGTCGGCGACGTGGCGGCGGTCAACCTGTGGTTCTGGGAAACCGGCAAGTCAGGCATTTTCAACTGCGGTACCGGCCGGGCGGAAAGCTTCCAGGCGGTCGCCGATGCGGTGGTGGACTTCCATCAGAAAGGCGCGGTGGAATCCATCGCGTTCCCGGAAAAGCTGAAGGGCCGCTACCAGGCGTATACCCAGGCCGATCTGACCAAGCTGCGCGCCGCGGGCTATGATGCCCCGTTCAAAACGGTGGCCGAAGGCGTCAAAGAGTACATGGCCTGGTTGAACCGCACCGCATAAGCTGAAGGAATTGACGCTGAGTATGAAAATACTGGTTATCGGCCCTTCATGGGTTGGCGACATGATGATGTCGCAAAGTCTCTACCGCACCCTGAAGGCCGAGCACCCGTCAGCGGAGATCGACGTGATGGCGCCGGCCTGGTGCCGTCCCTTGCTGGCGCGCATGCCGGAAGTGAACCAGGCGCTGTCGATGCCGCTGGGCCACGGCGCCCTGGCGATCGGCGAACGTCGGCGGCTCGGCCACGCCCTGCGCGCCAACCGTTACGATCGCGCTTATGTCCTGCCCAACTCGTTCAAATCGGCGCTGGTGCCGTTCTTCGCCAAGGTGCCGCAGCGCACCGGTTGGCGCGGCGAGATGCGCTACGGCCTGCTGAACGACCTGCGCACGCTCGACAAAGCCGCCTTCCCGCTGATGGTGCAGCGCTATGTGGCGCTGGCCTATGACAAAGGGCGCATTCAGCGTGCCGAAGATCTGCCGCAGCCGCTGCTGTGGCCGCAGCTGCAGGTCAGCGACGAAGAGATTGCCGAAACCACCGCCGCGTTCAACCTGACCGATCATCGGCCGATTATCGGCTTCTGCCCGGGGGCCGAGTTTGGCCCGGCCAAGCGCTGGCCGCACTATCACTACGCCGCGCTGGCGCAGATGCTGATCGACCAGGGCTACCAAATCGCGCTGTTCGGTTCGGCGAAAGACCACGAGGCCGGTGAGCAGATCCGCGCCGCGCTGCAGGAAGACGCCCGCGACTTTTGCATGAACCTGGCCGGGGAAACCCAGCTGGAACAGGCGGTGATCCTGATCGCTTCCTGCCAGGCGGTGGTCAGCAACGACTCCGGTTTGATGCACGTTGCAGCGGCGTTGAACAAACCGCTGATCGCCTTGTACGGGCCGAGCAGCCCGGACTTCACGCCGCCATTGTCCGATAAGGCCAGGGTGATCCGCTTAATCAGCGGTTATCACAAGGTGCGTAAAGGCGACGCCGCTCAGGGTTACCATCAGAGCCTGATCGACATTCAGCCGCAGCAGGTGTTGGAAGCGCTGACGCCGTTGCTTGCCGCCAGCGAGGAATAACCATGCAGGTGTTGATTGTAAAAACCTCCTCCATGGGGGACGTACTCCACACGCTTCCCGCCCTGACCGACGCCATGCAGGCCATACCCGGCATTCGTTTCGACTGGGTGGTGGAGGAAGGCTTCAGCCAAATCCCCACCTGGCATCCGGCGGTGGACCGCGTGATCCCGGTGGCCATTCGCCGCTGGCGCAAGAACTGGTTCGGCAGCGAAACCCGCCAACAGCGCTGCGATTTCAAACGCCAGGTCCAGCAGCGCAGCTACGACGCGGTGATCGATGCGCAGGGCCTGATCAAGAGCGCCGCGCTGGTTACCCGCATCGCTAAAGGCAGCAAACACGGCCAGGACTGCAAGAGCGCGCGCGAGCCCTTCGCCAGCTGGTTCTACAACCACCGTCATGAAATAGACAAGCGGCAGCACGCGGTGGAGCGCACGCGCGAACTGTTCGCCAAAAGCCTGGGCTACGCCCGGCCGGAGAGCGACGGCGATTACGCCATCGCCGCGCGGTTTCTCAGCCAGCCGCCGGCCGATGCCGGGCGGTATCTGGTGTTCCTGCACGCCACCACCCGTGACGACAAACACTGGCCGGAACAAAACTGGCGCGAACTGATTGAGCTGACGGCCGCCAGCGGGCTGAAGATCAAATTGCCGTGGGGCGCCGAGCATGAACACCAACGCGCACAGCGGTTGGCGAAAGGTTTCCCCCACGTCGAAGTGCTGCCGAAGCTCAGCCTGCAGCAGGTGGCGGAGGTGTTGGCCGGCGCCAAGGGGGTGGTTTCGGTGGACACCGGGCTCAGCCACCTTACCGCCGCGCTCGACAAACCGAATATCACGCTGTTTGGCCCGACCGATCCCGGACTGATCGGCGGCTATGGGCAGAATCAGTACGCCTGTCGCCCGGAACAGGGCAATAGCATGGCGGACATCTCGGCCCAAACCGTTGCGGCGCTCATTCATGACAGGATGCCTATGTAATGGGAACATTTTTCAAGCAGATATATCGCTATACGCATGCCCGCCCCTTCCGACATAACGAGAACCTCTGGCCCTACGTAAAGATTAAGCGCGCCGCCAGTGGAGAAATCGTCGAGCTGCGTTACCGGAAACGCCCCGTGCCGCTGGTGCGGCTGGCCGATTTACAGGGGGGGTTCACCGGTGATGTGCTGCTGACGGCCACCGGGCCATCGGTAAAAAACCTCTGCCTGGAAAATTTCCCCGCCATGCCGGCAATGGGCGTCAATGGCGCCTATTTCCTGCACGACCGCGTTGATTTCAGGTTCTATGTCATTGTTGATATGGGGTTTATCGACCAGAAACCGGAAATTATCGGCGAGATTATCGATGATCCGCGGCTGACGCTGTTCACCACGGTGCACGGCGTAGCCAAAATCATCGACACATTCAGCCTGGAGCGGGTGAAGTGCGGTTTCGCGGTGATAGAAGACGCCGCGTTTAAAATCTATCAGCCCAAGATCGCCAACGATGACCTGTGGCCCGTCTATCAAGATAACCCCGCGGTCGTTTTTGCCGCGGACCGGAAGGACATCGCCTTCAGCCACGATATTCGCAGCGGTATCTTTGACGCCGGAACCGTCGCGTATTGGGCTTTTCAGATCCTGACTTTCCTCGGTTTTGAACGGTTGTATATCATTGGTCTGGATATGAATAATTTCCACCAGCCGCGCTTTTATGAGGCCGCCGAGAATAAATTGCCGACCGATCTGGCAGATAAGGTTGCCGGGTTGGTTATGCCTTCTTTCAGCCATGCCAGCCAGCTGATGAAGGCCAGGAATATCACGATAAAAAATCTTTCCATCACCAGCGCTATCAGCAATGACATTTTCGACAAGGTCGATCCTGATGAACTTTTCAAATAACGCTGCCCGCATACAACAGCTGTATGTGGCGTTTTTTTTCCTTTTTTCCTTTTTCAGCGCTATTTTCTGTAGCTATACCAAAGTTAACAACCTGTTCCATTTGTCAGCCATGCTGTTCATTATCACGCTGTATTTCGATAAGGACCTTCGGCTGTCTTTTTTTCGCCATGATGAAATCCGACGCGGGCTGGGCATTATTGCGGCGATGCTGCTTTACTTCGCCTTCAGCAACCTGTGGACGAACGACCCGGCCAATATCGAATCCACCCTGACGCACAGCGTTTATCTGCTGATCTATTTGGCGATGCTGATCACCGTGCTTAACGGCACGCAACGCAATCTGTTGTTCGCCAGCGTTATTTTGGGATTAACGATCCTGTGCCTCTACTCTATCGCTTTTGACTACCACGACATGCTGGTCAACCGGCATGTGTCAAAAAGCAATCCAGGCCCGGAGAACGTGATTGATTTGGCCGGCATGGCGGGAATAGGCGTCATACTCTGCCTGATGGTATTTCGCGAGAAGCAGAGCCGGGTGATCCTGATCGCCATCCCGATATTATTCGGCACGATGCTGCTCACCCAAAGCCGCGGGCCGGTGCTGTCCTTGCTGATTGCCCTGTTCGTCACGCTGCCTTACAGGCATTTGAGATTGAAGCATATCGCTTATTGCCTCGTGGCGTTGATCGTTATTGGCGCGGCGGTGCTGTCGTCGGAAATGGGGCAGTTGCTGCTGGCCCGCTTCGAAGAGATGTACGTTCAGAGCTTCCTGCGTTTAAGCATCTGGCGCCATACTTTCGAACTGGTCAGCCAGGCGCCTTATTTCGGCTACGGCTTCAACTACGAGCTGACCTTCACCAACTATTCGGGCGAGCATATTCGCACTACCCACAGTCTTTATTGGGGGGCGCTGCTGAAGGGCGGCCTGGTGGGATTGGGCATGTTATTGGCGGTTTTGAGCTACTGCGGCATGTTGGCCGTGCGGCGTCTGCGCGACGGCATGCGGCTGGAAGCCGCGCTGTTTATCTTCATGCTGCTGTTTTATACCTCACAGGGCATGTTCGTGGTGGGCAACCCGTCCGAATCCTGGTATCTGTTCTGGTTCCCGCTGGGCGTCATTATGACCACCAGGCTCAAATCTCACCTTTATTAACCCACCGAGCAGCGGCGCCATCCTCACGCTGGCGCCGCTTCGGCTATTCGCCAAGCACCTTGATCACCCTTGCCATCACCTCATCGCTGGTGATGATGCTCAGGGGCTGATGCCGTTGTTCTTCACTCAGCTGCTGCGTTTCAGCCGGCACGTACATCACCTGGTGCAGCTCTGGGTTCTGATAAGGGCCGGTTTGTTGCGGGTTGGCCGTCACGAACAGGCTGACGGTTTTGGTTTTCAACGCGATGGCCAAATGCAATGGCCCGGTATCGCCGGTCACCAGCACATCCATGTTTTTCATCACGCCCAACAGCTGCGGTAACGTCGTTTTACCAATATGGCTAATCACCCGGCTCTGCTCTTCCGGCGTCAGGCCCGCCATAAACTCACGCTCGATCACTTGCTCTTTCGGCGTGCCTATCAGGGCGATGCGATAATCCGGCGAGCGCGACAGCAGCATTTTCGCCAGACCGACAAAGCGGCTCACCGGCCAACAACGCAGCGGCTCGGAAGCCCCCATCTGGAAACCCACCACCACCTGGCCCGGCTGTTTCTGTTGCAGCGGGAAATCCACCGGAATAAACATTTCCCGATTTTGCGTATCGCACCCCAACTGACCGACCAGATTCAGCTTGCGCTGGATCAGATGGCCGGTATCTCGGGTGCTGATGCCGGTAAGCCACTGCTCCATGCCGCTCAGATCGTTTTTATACGCGTCTTTAAACACATACTCGCAGCCGGAAAATATCGCCGTGATGACATCATACGGCGCCTTTGAATGCAGTATCACCGCCAGCTGCGGCCGATTCTTTCTAAGCTGGCGAATCACGCCAAGCATATCCTTGGCCTTGTGGTCCCAGTAAATGACGTTATTAAAATAGCTGCAGGTGCCGACCAAACCGCCGTTCTTATAACTGGAGACCAGGGTGATCCTGGCGGCGGGGTAGCGTTCCCGGATCGCGCGGATAGCCGGCGTATTAAACATCAAGTCGCCCAGCGCGGTGGTCGAAAAAATAGCAATGCGGTCAAACTCGCGGTTTTTATCAAACGAACGCTTATCTTTAAAATTACTGCCAAGTTTCGTATAAAGCCGGATACAGGCGTTCGCCAGCTTTACTTTCCATTGCTTCGACATTTCAATTCACTTTAAGTTGATAATACTCAGCCAGCGTCATGCCAACCGTCCGCTGTTGCAACCAGTCAAACAGCTGTTCCAGATCGCGGTACAGCCCTTCAATATCCTGTTCGGTTTTAAACGTCGGGCTGCCGCCGGGCATAAACTCGGAAGAGTGCAGCATGAATTCGACGTAGTCCTGCCCCTGCGCCAACGCGCTCTCGGCCACCCGTTTCATTTTGTCCAGGTTGCTGCCGCTGGGCCGCAGCCAGTGCACCGACGGCGAACGCCGCTTGCCGCGCAGCCGATCGTAACCCTGCTTGACGGCGTTCATCAGCGCCGAATGCTTGTACTGAATGCTCATCGGCACTTCCAGCAGCGCCGAGTCGCCGGGCTGGGCGATGTTTTGCGGATCGATAAAATAAGCCTGCGACGGGAAATGGCGGTAGTCCGTGCCGCCGCTGCCCTGCGGATTGCCCGGCGAATATTGCCAGTTGACGCGCGGCGTGACCGAGCAATCAACCTGGTAGCCGTACTCCAGCAGCAGCGACGCATAATACGCGTTGAAAGCCCAGCGGCCGGCGCGGTGGCTGAGCATTTTGGTCTGGAACGCGTCCTCCAGCAGCTTGGTCATATGATCGACCTTGGCGCGGATTTGGTCGGCGGGATATTCGATCAGATACGGCTTATGCCGCCAGTCATCGTCGGTCAACGGCGTCAGCGGCGGGCTGTTCCAGGCATGCAGATGCATGCCGACTTCGCCGGCGCCGCGCGCGATGACATCGCGGGCGAACTCGACGTAGGCCGGATCCATCGCCATTTCATAATTGGTGAGATAAACCGGCTTGAAGGCGTATTTCTCGCACAACGCCTGAAAACGCGGCAAAAAACGCGTATTTTCGGTAGAAATGCGATCGTGGTTTTGCCACAGGTTGTCGCCTTCGGTATCAATGGTAATGAGAAATGCCGGTTTAGTCATGAATATCGAACCTGATATCAACAGAATGCAGTATGTTACGCAGGCCGTTTCGCCAGGGCAAACGACTTTACTGCCGGTTTGGACAACGTTGAGGGACATTCGTCCCCTGTCGCGGCTATTTTTTTACTTGCCGGCAAGAAAGCCGTGCAACAGTAGCCACATGCGATCGGGTCCTTTAGAATCAAAGATTGGTTTCCCTGAAAGCGACTCATGATGAACGACGCGCCAGCCCCAAATTCTGCCCCATCCGTACAGCGTATTCTGATCGTAAAACTGCGCCATCATGGCGACATGCTGCTGATCACCCCGGTCATCAGCAGCCTGCGGCAAAACTACCCGCAGGCGCAGATCGATGTGCTGCTGTACCAGGAAACCCGGGAAATGCTGGCCAGCAATCCGCAGCTGACGACGATTTTCGCCATCGACCGCCAGTGGAAAAAGCAGGGCACCCGGGCGCATCTGCGCCACGAACTGGATCTGCTGCGCCGCCTCAAAGCGCAGCGTTACGACTTGGTGGTCAACCTGGCCGATCAGTGGCGCAGCGCCATCCTCACCCGCCTGACCGGCGCGCGCATTCGGCTGGGCTTCGATTTCCCCAAACGCCGCGGTTTCGTTTGGCGTCACTGCCATACCCAATTGGTGCCGGTGAGCGATCACGCTCGGCTGCACACCGTGGAACAAAACCTGTCGCTGCTGGCCCCGCTGAATCTGCCGGCGCTCAGCCAACGGGTGACCATGAGCTACCAACCGCAGGATTGGCAGGCCGGCGAGCAGCTGCTGCGCCGGCAGGGCGTGACCGGCGACTATATCGTGGTGCAGCCCACCTCGCGCTGGTTCTTCAAATGCTGGAGCGAAGAAAAGATGGCCGCGACGATCGGCGCGCTGCAGGCCGACGGCCACCAGCTGGTGATCACCTCCGGGCCGGACGCCCGGGAAAAAGCCATGGTGGAGCGCATTCTGGCGCTCTGCCCGCCGCAGGGCGTGACGTCGCTGGCCGGCCAGCTGACGCTGCGGCAGCTGGCCGCCCTCATCGACCATGCGAAACTGTTTATCGGCGTGGATTCGGTGCCGATGCACATGGCCGCAGCGTTACAAACGCCGTGCATTGCGCTGTTCGGCCCTTCCAAACTGACCTTCTGGCGGCCGTGGCAGGTTATCGGCCAGGTGATTTGGGCCGGCGACTTCGGCGAGCTGCCCGATCCGGACGCCATCAATACCGGCACCGATGAACGTTATCTTGACCTTATTCCTACAGACGCGGTGATTGCAGCCGCGCGGAGCACGCTGGCATGAAAGCATTTCGTTTGGCGATCGTTCGCCAAAAATACCGCCCGGACGGCGGGGCTGAGCGTTTCGTCTCACGCGCCCTGGAGGCGCTGGAGCAGCAGGACCTCGATCTGAACGTCATCACCCGCGAATGGCAGGGCGACGCCAATCCCAACTGGCACATTCACCTGTGCAACCCGTTGAAACTCGGCCGCATCAGCCGCGAGCGGGGCTTCGCCGAAGCGGCCAGAGCGCTGTGGCAGAAAGAACGCTTTGACCTGGTGCAAAGCCATGAACGCATCCCCGGCTGCGACATTTACCGCGCCGGTGACGGCGTGCATCGCCGCTGGCTGCTGCAGCGCGCGCGCCTGCTGCCGGAATGGCGACGCAAATGGCTGTTCTCCAACCGTTATCACCGCTATGTGATGTGCGCGGAGCGCGCGATGTACGCTGCGCCCGAGCTAAAGGCGGTGATCTGCAACGCCGAGATGATCAAACAGGAAATCATCGATGACTTTGGCGTGCCCGCCGATAAAATCACGGTGATCTATAACGCCATCGACAACCAAAAATTCTTGCCCGCCGATGCCGAACGACGCCAGCGGCTGCGCGAGCAGTATCAAATCCCTCAACGGGCTCACTGCCTGATCTTTGTCGGTTCCGGTTTTGAACGCAAGGGCCTGGCCGCCGCCATTCGCGCCGTGGCGGCGACCGACAGCCACCTGCTGGTGGTCGGCAAGGATAAGGCCGAAAAACGCTACCGGGCGCTGGCGCAGACGCTGGGCTGCAGCGATCGCCTGCACTTTATGGGCGTGCAGAAACAAACGTTGCCGTTTTATCAGGCGGCGGACGCGCTGCTGCTGCCGACGCTGTACGACCCCTTTCCCAACGTGATCCTGGAAGCGATGTCGTGCGGCCTGCCGGTGATCACCAGCACCACCTGCGGCGGGTCCGAATTTATCGTCCCTGGGCAGAACGGCTTCGTCACCGACGCCCTCGACGTTGCGGCCATCACCGAAGCGATTCGGGTGCTGCCTCGCCAGGCCATCGGCTCTGCCATGGGCGAAGCGGCCAGGCTGCGCATCATGTCGGCCACGCCGGCGCATCTCTCCGAGCAGCTTATTTCCCTGTATAACCGATTACTGGACTAGCTATGCGTATTCTGATGGTTATCGACGGCCTGCCTGGCGGCGGCGCGGAAAAAGTGGTGCTGACCCTGTGTCAGGGCATGCAGCAAATGGGGCATGACGTGAGCCTGGTCTCATTGCGCGACGTCTGCAAATACCCCATCCCCCAGGGGATCCACTACCGCGTGGTGGCGGATAACAGCCGAACGCCGTGGCGCAAGCTGACCGAGCTGCCGCGCCGCGCCGCCGCGCTGGATCGGGCGATCGCCGAGATGGAGCGCCAACACGGCGCCTTCGATCTGGCGTTCTCCAACCTGCACAAGACCGATCGCATCGTCAGCCGCAGCAAGCTGCTGGCCGCGGATCGCCTGTGGTTCTGCATTCACGGCATTTTGTCCACCTCCTACCTTGGCCACCGCAAGGGGCTGGATCGCTGGCTGAAGCAGCGCAAACTCGCCGCCGTCTACCAGGGGCGCAACATCGTCGCCGTTTCGCAGGCGGTCGGCGACGATCTGCAGCAAAATCTGCCCATTCGCCCACATCGCCTGGCGGTGATCAATAACCCGTTCGACATCGCCGCCATCCAGCGGCAGGCGGCGGAGCCTTGCGAACTGGCGGGTCAGGATTATCTGGTGCACGTCGGCCGCTTCCACCCGCACAAACGGCACGATCGCCTGCTGAGAGCCTACGCGCAATCCGGCATTCAGGCGCCGCTGGCGCTGATTGGCGCCGGCAGCGAAGCCGGCATCGCCGCAGCCAAACGGCTGGCGGCAGAGTTGGGCATTGCGGAGCGCGTGCGGTTCCTCGGTTTCCAGGCCAATCCCTATCCGTTTATTCGCCATGCGTCTTTGTTGGTGCTCAGCTCCGACAGCGAAGGCTTCGGCAACGTGCTGGTCGAGGCTTTGCTGTGCGGCACGCCGGTGGTCAGCACCCGTTGTCCGGGGGGGCCGGCGGAGATCCTGGAGAAGGCCGGCATGGCCCACGCGCTGGCGGAATTAAATGCGGATTCGCTGGCGGATAAAATGGCGCAAATTTATGCCGACCCACCGGAAATCAATCATCGGCAGTTGCTGAGCTACGGCCTTGAGCCTATTTGCCGGCAATATCTGGCGCTAAAGAAATGAAATAAGGCAGGGACCGCCCTGCCTTATTTTTCAATCAATCGAAATCTTGCATTTTCTGCCAAACTTCATCGATGGATACGTCGACACAGTCGCCCGACTCGCTTTGCAAAATATGATATCGCCCCGACCACGGATGCCAGGCATCTTTATTCGTGTCGCCGAAGAACACCACCATATCCTTATTCAGCGCCGCGGCCAGATGCATCTGCCCGCCGTCGCTGCACAGCACCTTGTCGCATAAATCGAAACCGGCCAGCAGTTCGCGCACCGATGCCGTCGGGTACAGCGCTACGCGCGCGTTTCGGCATTGCGCCAACAGCTGTTCCGCACGCCGTTGGTCGCCGATATCATCCGGCGCCAGCGTGCCCTGCGGCGACCAGAAAATCAGCACGCCGGTATCGGGATCGGCAACCAAGCGATTGATAATTTCCGCATAACGCTCAATCGGCCAGCGTCTTTTCGGACTGCGGCTGCTGATATGCACTGCGCATACCCGGCTGACCGGCGGCAACAGCTTTTGCAGACGCTGCTCCGCCTGCTGCCGCTCTTCCGGCGTCAGAAATACCCGCACCGGCGGAATCGGGATCGGCCGGTCGGTAATGGCCGAGAGATAGCTGTAGGTGCGCTCAACCTGATGCTTGCCGCTGAAATCCTCTCTGCGGAAAGGCTGATGAATTTCAGCAGTGCCCAGATCGGCGCCGATGATATGGCGGGCGCCGGCCATTTTGGCCAGCCGCAGGCTGTATTTGCAAGGCACCGGGTTAGCCAGGATCACCGCATCAAACTTTATTTTTCTCAGCCGAAGAAAAATCATCAGCCGTTCAAAATAAACGCCTAACGTGGTTTCATTTTTCGCCTTGTGCTTGGCCTTCTTATAAACGAAAACCTTCTCAAGGTGCGGGTTGTTTTTAACGACATCCTGACTGACTTTATTGATCAAAAGATAAAGCTTGGCATCCGGATAGGCAATTTTCACCCCCTCGATCAGGGGCGTTGTACAAACAAGATCGCCGATGTTATCGCGGCGGATAATTAAAATATTCTTCATTCCAAGCCTGTCAGCGAAATCACTCGCCCGTTGTCTGAAACTGACACCCAAGGTTACCAAATTAGCGCCTTTCCCTTCCAGTTATGGTACTATTCTGAATAACCCATATAAATGAAATTGATAGAATGTTGCTGCGTTTATATCAGGTACTACTCTACCTCATCCAACCCCTGATCTGGCTCCGCCTGCTGCTGCGCAGCCGCAAAGCTCCAGCCTACCGTAAACGCTGGGCAGAGCGCTATGGCTTCTGCGCCGGCAAAGTGGTGCCAGGCGGCATCATGCTGCATTCCGTCTCCGTCGGCGAAACGCTGGCCGCCATCCCGCTGGTGCGGGCGCTGCGCCACCGCTACCCCTATTTACCGATAACTGTGACCACGATGACCCCGACTGGTTCAGAGCGCGTGCAGTCCGCCTTCGGTAAAGACGTACATCATGTCTATCTGCCTTACGACCTGCCCGGCGCCATGAATCGCTTTCTGAACCAGGTGAATCCCAAGCTGGTGATCATCATGGAAACCGAGCTGTGGCCAAACCTGATCAACGCGCTGCACCAGCGCCAAATTCCGCTGGTGATCGCCAACGCGCGCCTTTCCGCCCGTTCGGCCGCCGGCTATAAAAAAATAGGCGGTTTTGTCCGCGACATGCTGCGCCGCATTACGCTGATCGCCGCCCAAAATCAGGAAGACGGCGATCGCTTCGTTGAACTCGGCCTGAAGCGCTCACAGCTGACCGTGACCGGCAGCCTGAAGTTCGATATCTCCGTCACGCCGGAACTGGCTGCCCGCGCCGTCACCCTGCGTCGCCAATGGGCGCCGCGCCGCCCGGTATGGATCGCCACCAGCACCCATGAAGGCGAAGAAAGCATTCTGTTGGCGGCGCACCGCAAACTGCTGGAAAAACACCCTGACCTGTTGCTGATTCTGGTGCCGCGCCATCCGGAGCGCTTCCCTACCGCCAAAGATCTGGTGCAGAAAGCCGGCTTCAGCTACACCCTGCGCAGCAGCGGCGAAATTCCTTCCGGCAGCACCCAGGTGGTGATCGGCGACACCATGGGCGAGCTGATGCTGCTGTACGGCATAGCCGATCTGGCCTTTGTCGGCGGCAGCCTGGTCGAACGCGGCGGGCATAACCCGCTGGAGGCCGCCGCTCACGCCATCCCGGTGCTGATGGGCCCGCATACCTTCAACTTCAAGGATATCTGCGCCAAGCTGTCGCAGGCCGAAGGGCTGATCACCGTGACCGACGTAGATTCGTTGGTGAAAGAAGTGGAAACCCTGCTGACCGACGAAGACTACCGCCGTTACTATGGCCGCCATGCGGTGGAAGTGCTGTATCAAAATCAGGGAGCGCTGCAGCGCCTGCTGCAGCTGCTGGAACCGCATCTGCCGCCCCGGAGCCACTGAATGAGCGACCGCAAACGCCTGTCGGTGGTGATGATCGCCAAGAACGAAGCCGGGCTGCTGCCGGATTGCCTGCGCTCGGTCGACTGGGCGGATGAGATAGTGGTGCTGGATTCCGGCAGCCAGGACGACAGCGTCGCCATCGCCGAAAGCATGGGCGCGAAAGTCTTTAGCCATACCGACTGGCAAGGCTTCGGCAAGCAGCGTCAGCTGGCGCAAAACCATGCCAGCCACGACTATATTCTGATGATCGACGCCGACGAGCGCGTGACCCCCGAGCTGCGCCAATCCATTGAACGGGTGCTGGCCGCGCCGGACGACGAAGCCGTTTACAGCTGCGCGCGCCGCAACCTGTTCCTCGGCCGCTTTATGCGCCACAGCGGCTGGTATCCGGATCGGGTCAACCGGCTGTACGCCAACCGTCGTTACCGCTACAACGACGATCTGGTGCATGAATCGCTCAATATCGGCAGCGCCAAAGTGATCCCGCTCAGCGGCGATCTGTTGCATCTGACCTGCCGCGATTTTTTCGCCTTCCAGCGCAAGCAGCTGCGCTATGCCGAAGAGTGGGCCAATCAGCGCCATCAGGCTGGAAAACGCTGCGGCTATCTGTCGATCCTGACCCACGCCCTTGGCGCCTTCTGCAAAACCTGGCTGCTGCGCGCCGGCTTCCTCGACGGTAAACAGGGGTTGCTGTTAGCGGTGGTCAACGCGCAATATACCTTCAATAAATATGCCGCATTATGGGCATTGGGCCGCAACTACTCAGAGAAGTGAATCATGACCAGCAAAGCCATCTATCCCGGGACTTTCGATCCCATGACCAACGGCCACCTGGATTTAGTGACGCGCGCGTCATTGATGTTCGATCACGTGATTCTGGCCATCGCCGCCAGCCCGAGCAAAAAGCCGCTGTTCAGCCTGGAAGAACGGGTGGCGCTGGCGACCCAGGTCACCTCGCATCTGGATAATGTGGAAGTGCTGGGTTTCAGCGAGTTGATGGCGCACTTCGCCGCTCATCAGAACGCCAATATCCTGGTGCGCGGCCTGCGTGCGGTGTCGGACTTTGAATACGAACTGCAGCTGGCGAACATGAACCGGCATCTGATGCCGACGCTGGAAAGCGTGTTCCTGATGCCGTCCGAAGAGTGGTCGTTTATCTCCTCCTCGCTGGTGAAGGAAGTGGCCCGCCACGGCGGCGACATTGCGCCCTTCCTGCCGGATGTCGTCACCCGGGCGCTGATGGAAAAGCTCGCCGCCCAATAATCAGTTCAACGCTGGCAGCGCCGGCAGAAGAAGGTGCTGCGCTGCCCGTGCTTGGCGGACTCTATCGGCGTGCCGCAGGTGCGGCAGGGTTCGCCGGCCCGCCCATACACCTGCAGTTCCTGCGCGAAGTATCCCGGCTTGCCGTCCGACTGCAGGAAGTCGCGCAGCGTGGTCCCGCCTTGCTCAATGGAGCGCAGCAGCACCGCCTTGATGGTTTCCGCCAACAGCGCCGCTTCCGCCTTGCTTAACGATCCCGCCTGACGATCGGGCAGGATCCCGGCGGTAAACAGCGATTCGCTGGCGTAAATATTGCCGACCCCCACCACCAGCTTGTTATCCATCAGCCAGGGTTTGATCAGGGTGCGCTTGTTGCGGGATTTTTCATACAGGTAGTCGCCGTCGAACGCCTCGCTCAGCGGCTCCGGCCCAAGGTGCGCCAGCACGTTGCTGGCCGCCAGGTCCTCACACCACAGCCAGGCGCCGAAACGGCGCGGATCGGTATAGCGCAGGATCATGCCGTTACTGATCACCAGATCGACGTGGTCGTGCTTGCCGGCCTCATCTTCGTTTTCCTCTCGCAGCATGCGCAGGCTGCCGGACATGCCGAGGTGGACGATGATCCAGCCGCGCTGCAGCTCGATCAGCAGGTATTTCGCCCGGCGCTGCACGCTGAGCACCGGCTGGTCGCTCAGCGTCAGGATCTGCTCGGAAACCGGCCAGCGCAGGCGTGCGTTGCGCACCACCGCGTACTGGATGCTGTGGCCGACAAGATAAGGTTCAATACCGCGTCGGCTGGTTTCAACCTCTGGTAATTCAGGCATCTGGCGCTCCTCCCGGTCTTTTCCTACCCTTTATAAAACAAAAAACCCGGCCGAGGCCGGGTTTTTCATTAATCCACTAAAATTATTTAATTTTAGCTTCTTTGTAGATCACGTGCTGGCGGACAACTGGATCGAATTTCTTCAGTTCCAATTTTTCCGGCTTAGTACGCTTGTTCTTCGTGGTGGTATAGAAGTGACCAGTACCAGCAGAAGAAACCAGCTTGATCTTCTCGCGAACACCTTTAGCCATGATGCAGTTCCTTAATACTTCTCACCACGGGCACGCAGATCGGCCAAGACCGTCTCAATACCCTTCTTATCGATAACACGCATACCTTTAGCAGATACACGCAGAGTTACAAAGCGCTTCTCAGCCTCAACCCAAAAACGGTGTGAGTGCAGGTTAGGCAGAAAACGGCGTTTGGTCGCGTTCATTGCGTGGGAACGGTTGTTACCGCTCACCGGGCGCTTGCCAGTAACTTGGCAGACTCGGGACATGTCTATTCTCCAAAAATCAAATCAGCTCGAGCTTCGTATAGGGTATGGCCGCCTCGTCAGGCTTTTAGAGCCCATCTCAGCAAACTTCATACTGAGGAGACTCTCGTCATCAGGTCAGAAACCACACATCAGGTCAGAAACCTGCTGAGATAGGCTCTTGCGCCAAACCCAAGATTCTCAAAGGTGGCGTAGTATACGCTCTGAAGCGTAAGTGCTCAAGTCCCGAACAGCTAAAGATCCCACAAGGATCGCGAAAAAATCGCTTAAAGCCATCCGCGCTCGGCAAAAGAGACGCATTCACCCCGACCGATCACCAAATGATCAAGCACTCGGATCTCCAATAACTGGCAGGCATTAACCACTTGCTCGGTTATCAAACGGTCGGCGTGACTGGGTTCAGCCTTACCCGAGGGGTGATTATGCGCCAGAATGATGGCGGCTGCATTAGCCTTCAACGCTGCGCGCACAATTTCTCTCGGGTAGACGACGACGCTGCTGATGGTACCAGCAAACATCTCCTGATGGCGAATAACCCGGTGCTGATTGTCTAAAAACAGTACCAAAAACACCTCGCGCTCATGGTTCGCCAGCAAACTCTGCAGGTAATGCTGGGTGATGCGCGGGTTGAGCATGGCGTTTTCCTGTGCCAGATGGCTGGAAAAAAAGCGGAACGCCAGCTCTGAAATCGCCTGCAGCTGCGCGTAGCTGGCGTTCCCCAAACCTTTCTGGCTGCAAAATAGCTGATGGTCGGCCGACATCAGGTGATACAGCGAACCGAATTGGCGCAGCAGCTGCTCCGCCAACTGCATCACGTGCAGACCCGGCAGCCCGGTGCGCAGAAACAGGGCCAGCAGCTCCGCATCGGACAGCGCCGCCGCGCCATGACTCAACAGTTTTTCCCGCGGCGCCAACGCGCCTGGCCACAATGCGATCGCCTGATTGCTCATCATGCTCCTCCCTGAAAGCGTCACAGCATGCCATGCGCCGGTTGGGGCCTCGACAGGTGATTGATAACATTGCGAAGTGCTGCGCAAAGTGCGATGTAACGGGCTGCAGATACTGCGGAATCGCTCACCTGTCCGGCGGTTATGCTAAAATGGCGCATCTTTCGGCTTTCAATCGGACAATCATGATGACGGGACTTTCCGGCAAACATATTGTGCTTGGCATCAGCGGCGGCATCGCCGCCTACAAATGCCCAGAGCTGGTGCGCCGCCTGCGAGACAGGGGCGCGGAGGTGCGTGTGGTAATGACCGGCGCGGCCAAGGCGTTCATCACGCCGCTGACGCTGCAGGCCGTTTCCGGCCACCCGGTCGCCGACGATCTGCTGGATCCCGCCGCCGAAGCCGCCATGGGCCATATCGAGCTCGGCAAATGGGCGGATCTGGTGATTCTGGCCCCGGCGACCGCCGATCTGCTGGCGCGCGTCGCCGCCGGCATGGCCAACGATCTGCTGACCACCGTCTGCCTGGCCACCGACGCGCCCATCGCGGCCGCGCCGGCCATGAACCAGCAGATGTATCGCGCCGCCGCAACCCAGGCCAACCTGCAAACGCTGCAGGCACGCGGCATGCTGCTCTGGGGGCCGGACAGCGGCAGCCAGGCCTGCGGCGACGTCGGCCCGGGGCGCATGCTGGACCCGCTGGACATCGTCGAGCTGGCGAACGGCCATTTTTCCACACCGCAGGATCTGCAACATTTGCAGGTTATGATCACCGCCGGCCCCACGCGTGAAGCGCTGGATCCGGTGCGTTACATCAGCAACCACAGCTCCGGCAAGATGGGCTTCGCCATCGCACGCGCCGCCGCCGCCCGCGGCGCACAGGTCACGTTGATCGCCGGGCCGGTCAACCTGCCGACGCCGCCTTGGGTCACCCGCGTGAACGTCACCAGCGCGCTGGAGATGGAGCAGGCGGTGCAACAGCGCGCCGCTCAGCAGAATATTTTCATTTCCTGCGCCGCCGTCGCCGATTATCGCCCCGAACAGATCGCCGATGAAAAAATTAAAAAACAGGGTGATGAGATCGTCCTCAAGATGGTAAAAAACCCCGACATCGTCGCCGGCGTGGCGGCCATGGCTAAAAATCGACCGTTTGTCGTGGGGTTTGCCGCCGAAACCCAGAATGTGGAAGAATACGCGCGGCAAAAACTGGCGCGTAAGAAGCTGGATCTAATTTGCGCTAATGATGTATCGCTTGCAGAGCATGGGTTCAACAGTGACACCAATGCGCTGCACCTTTTTTGGCAGGATGGAGAAAAGCGCCTGGCGCTGAGCGACAAGGCACTCCTTGGCCAACGTTTAATAGACGAGATAGTCAGCCGTTATGATGAAAAAAATCGACGTTAAGATCCTCGACCCGCGCATCGGTCAGGATTTCCCGCTACCGACCTACGCCACCCCTGGCTCCGCCGGCCTGGACCTGCGCGCCTGCCTGGACAGCGCGGTGGAACTGGCGCCGGGTGAAACCACGCTGCTGCCTACCGGCCTGGCGATTCATATCGCCGACGCCAGCCTGGCTGCGGTGATCCTGCCGCGCTCCGGCCTCGGTCATAAACACGGCGTGGTGCTGGGCAACCTGGTCGGCCTGATCGACTCCGATTATCAGGGCCAGCTGATGGTGTCCGTTTGGAACCGCGGCCAGAAGTCCTTCACCATCGAGCCGGGCGAACGCATTGCGCAGATGGTGTTCGTGCCGGTAGTGCAGGCCGAATTCAATCTGGTGGAAGAGTTCGACAGCAGCGAACGTGGCGCCGGCGGCTTTGGCCACTCGGGCCGCCACTAAGCGCCGCCCGATAAACGCAGGCCGACAGGGAAATGTCGTCTGAAATCTTGCCGCCCCGGAGAGAAGGACAGCTCCACGGCAAGGTTTGTCAGGCAACGGTTACAGCGCAAGCAGGCAGCGCGGAGAACAAGGGTCGTTAAGACCGCTGACCCCAGCATCGTAAAAAAGCTATCACATAAGCCGCACAGAGTTTTCTCTGCAGCGGCCGGTGCGCGGGTTTCCGTCAGTTAAGCAGTTTTAGCAAGGGTCTAATCAGACATGGCAGAAAAAGAAAATACCAAAAGGAACCGGCGCGAGGAAATATTGCAGGCGTTAGCCCAGATGCTGGAATCCAGCGACGGCAGCCAGCGTATCACCACCGCCAAGCTTGCCGCTAACGTCGGTGTCTCCGAAGCTGCGCTGTATCGGCATTTTCCCAGTAAAACGAAGATGTTCGACAGCCTGATCGAGTTTATTGAAGACAGCCTGATCACCCGCATCAACCTGATTTTACAGGACGAAAAAGAGACGTTTAACCGCCTGCGCCTGATTTTGCTGCTGGTGCTGGGCTTTGCGGAACGCAACCCGGGGCTGACGCGCATCATGACCGGCCACGCGCTGATGTTTGAGCAGGACCGCCTGCAGGGCCGCATCAACCAGCTGTTCGAACGCATCGAGGCGCAGCTGCGCCAGGTGCTGAAGGAGCGCAAGCTGAGGGAAGGGAAAGGCTTTATCGTCGATGAGACGCTGCTGGCCAGCCAACTGCTGGCGTTCTGCGAAGGCATGCTGTCGCGCTACGTGCGCTCCGAATTCCGCTACCGCCCCACGCAGGAATTCGACGGCCGCTGGCCGCTGTTGGCGGCTCAGCTGCAGTAACAACAACGCCGGGCGCCCGCCCGGCGTTGTTACTTTAGACGCCGTACTGCTCGCGATAGGCGCGCACCGCCGCCAGGCTCGCCGCCATTTCCGGCTTCTCTTCCAGATACGTAATCAAATCCTTCAGCGTCACGATAGAGATCACCTTGCAGTGATAGTCACGCTCCACTTCCTGAATGGCGGAAATATCCGCGCGGCCGCGTTCCTGACGGTCGAGCGAGATCAGCACGCCCGCCAGGGTTGCGCCGCTGGCGCCGATAATTTCCATCGACTCGCGGATCGCGGTGCCTGCGGTGATCACATCGTCCACCAGCATCACGCGGCCCTGCAGCGGGCTGCCCACCAGCGTGCCGCCTTCGCCATGGGTCTTGGCTTCCTTGCGGTTAAAGCAGTAAGGCACATCGCGCTCGTGATGTTCCGCCAGCGCCACCGCCGTGGTGGTGGCGATCGGAATGCCTTTATACGCCGGCCCAAACAGCAGATCGAAATCAATGCCGGAGTCCATCAGCGCTTCGGCGTAAAAACGCCCTAACAGCGCGAGATCACGCCCGGTATTAAACAGGCCGGCGTTGAAGAAATATGGGCTGGTGCGGCCGGATTTCAGGGTGAACTCGCCGAATTTCAATACCTGCTTGTTAAGCGCGAACTCGATAAACTGGCGCTGATAGGCTTTCATTACTGCTTCTCCTCGTCTGGTCTTGATGTCTTGTTGGTGCCGCCGCCCGATCTGCGGGCGTAAAAAAGGCGACTTCTCAGTCGCCTTGAAAAATCAGTCCGCCAGCGCCGCTTTCTGCGCCTGGAAGATGGTTTCGATGCCCCCTCGGGCCAGCGCCAATAGCGCCAGCAGCTCATCGTGGCTGAACGGCTCGCCTTCGGCGGTGCCCTGCACTTCGATCATGCGGCCGTCTTCCATCATCACCACGTTCATGTCGGTTTCCGCTGCGGAGTCTTCAACATACTCCAGGTCGCACAGCGCTTCGCCGTTGACGATGCCGACGGACACCGCCGCCACCAGCCCTTTCATCGGGTTGGCTTTCAGCTTGCCGTTGGCCACCAGCGCATTCAGCGCATCGGCCAGCGCCACGCAGGCGCCGGAAATGGAGGCGGTGCGGGTACCGCCGTCGGCCTGCAGGACGTCGCAGTCCAGGGTGATGGTGAACTCACCGAGCTTTTTCAGATCGACCGCGGCGCGCAGCGAGCGGGCGATCAGGCGCTGGATTTCCAGGGTACGGCCGCCCTGCTTGCCTTTGGCGGCTTCGCGCGCATTGCGGCTGTGGGTAGAGCGCGGCAGCATGCCGTACTCCGCGGTGATCCACCCCTGGCCCTGGCCTTTCAGGAAGCGCGGAACGCCCTCTTCTACCGTGGCGGTGCACAAAACTTTGGTATCGCCAAACTCAACCAGCACTGAGCCTTCTGCGTGTTTGGTATAGTGACGGGTCAGTGTCAGTGGGCGAACGTGTTGTGGTGCTCTGCCTGCAGGACGCATGGGCTTTCTCCGGCTTCAAATCAACTATTGGCTGCGCATTATACGGGCTTCGTGACGTAATGCCTATCCTGCCCGCAGCGGCGACGCTATAATCGCCCCATCTTTTCCTATTACGGGTACGCACAATGATCCGCAGCATGACCGCCTACGCCCGGCGTGAAATCAAGGGTGAATGGGGCAGCGCAGCCTGGGAGCTGCGTTCCGTTAACCAGCGTTACTTAGAAACCTACATCCGCCTGCCGGAACAATTCCGCAGCCTTGAGCCGGTGATCCGCGAACGTATCCGTGGCCGTCTGACCCGTGGCAAAGTCGAGTGCAACCTGCGCTTCGAACTGGACCCGAGCGCGCAAAGCTCGATGATCCTGAACGAAAAACTGGCCAAACAGCTGGTCGAAGCCGCCAACTGGGTGAAAATGCAGAGCGACGAAGGGGAAATCGATCCGATCGACGTACTGCGCTGGCCGGGCGTGATGTCCGCTCAGGAACAGGATCTGGACGCCATCAGCGCCGAGCTGATGCAGGCGCTGGACGGCGCGCTGGATGACTTCATCGCCGCGCGCGAAAGCGAAGGCACCGCGCTGAAAGCCCTGATCGAGCAGCGTCTCGACGGCGTCAGCGCCGAGGTGGTCAAGGTGCGCGCCCAGATGCCGAACATTCTGCAGTGGCAGCGCGAGCGTCTGGTCAGCAAGCTGGAAGAAGCCCAGGTGCAGTTGGAAAACACCCGCCTGGAGCAAGAGCTGGTGCTGATGGCGCAGCGCATCGACGTGGCCGAAGAGCTGGACCGCCTGGAAGCGCACGTGAAGGAAACGCGCAACATCCTGAAGAAAAAAGAAGCCGTGGGCCGTCGCCTCGACTTTATGATGCAAGAGTTCAACCGCGAATCGAATACGCTGGCTTCCAAATCGATCAATGCCGAGGTCACTACCTCCGCTATCGAGCTGAAGGTGCTGATCGAGCAGATGCGCGAGCAGATCCAGAACATCGAATGATCCCGCTTCGCCTTATCAAGCCCGCGCTATGCGGGCTTTTTTATCGCCGCAGGTTGCAGGTTAGCGCCGCCAGCGCGATGCCCGACACCGGCGTTGATTTTGTTTATGAAAAACTGCCGAGCCGCGGGCCG
The DNA here is from genome assembly GCF_900187015.1 of Serratia ficaria. Classification (NCBI taxonomy): domain Bacteria; kingdom Pseudomonadati; phylum Pseudomonadota; class Gammaproteobacteria; order Enterobacterales; family Yersiniaceae; genus Serratia; species Serratia ficaria. Next base: position 5,117,434 of record NZ_LT906479.1, read on the forward strand.
GAATGACAATCGGCACCTTATCCCGCATACGATAAGTATTTTGTTCCAATTATCACGTAAGGTAATGAAAGGTCGACAAAGCTGTGGCTAAATGTGTTTTTTCCTGCCCGTTAGCCGTACGGACTCTTTATGCCGCAAATTCTGCAATTTATTATGGCCCTGGTGGTGATCATCGCCCTGGCGCTGTTGGTCAGCAATGACCGCAAAAAAATCCGCCTGCGTTACATCATTCAGCTGCTGGTGATCGAGGGCGCACTGGCCTACTTCTTCCTGCATTCAGCCAGCGGCCTCAGCGTGGTCAAGCACGTCGCCGGCTTCTTCGAAATTCTGCTCACCTACGCCGCGCAAGGTTCGGAATTTGTGTTTGGCGGCATGAGCAAAGACGGCATGGCGTTCATCTTCCTCGGCGTGTTGTGCCCGATAATCTTTATTTCCGCGCTGATCGGCATTTTGCAGCATTTCCGCATTCTGCCGCTGGTTATCCGCCTGGTCGGCACCCTGTTGTCCAAGGTCAACGGCATGGGCAAGCTGGAATCGTTCAACGCCGTCAGCACCCTGGTGCTGGGGCAATCGGAAAACTTCATCGCCTACAAGGGGATCATCGGCGATATCTCGCCGCGCCGCATGTACACCATGGCCGCCACCGCCATGTCGACGGTATCGATGTCGATCGTCGGCGCCTATATGTCGATGATCGACGCCCAATACGTGGTGGCGGCGCTGATCCTCAACATGTTCAGCACCTTCATTATCCTCTCGATCATCAACCCCTATCAGGTCGAAGACGAACCGGAGCTGAAGCTGAGCAAGCTGCATGAAGACCAGAGCTTCTTCGAAATGCTGGGCGAATATATCCTGGCCGGCTTCAAGATTGCGATGATTATCGCCGCGATGCTGATCGGTTTTATTGCGCTGATCTCCGCCGTCAACGCGCTGTTCTCCGCCGTATTCGGCATCAGCTTCCAGCAGATCCTGGGCTATGTGTTCTATCCGCTGGCCTGGCTGATCGGTATTCCGGCACAGGACGCGCTGCGGGCCGGCAGCATCATGGCGACCAAGCTGGTGGCCAATGAATTTGTGGCGATGATCGAACTGAAAAAAATCGCCGCAGAGATGACGCCGCGCGGGTTGGGCATCCTGTCGGTGTTCCTGGTATCGTTCGCCAACTTTGCCTCTATCGGCATCGTCGCCGGGGCGATCAAAGGGTTGAACGAACGCCAGGGCAACGTGGTTTCCCGCTTTGGCCTGAAGCTGGTTTACGGCGCCACGTTGGTCAGCCTGCTGTCGGCCGCCGTCGCCGGGCTGGTGCTGTAATCGCCTATCCCGGCCTGAAGGCCGGGATAACCATCAAAACGTCACGCACACCGGCGCATCCACCCGCATCACCGAATCCTGCGCAAACTGCTGCTTATAGCCGCTGCGCAGGGCTTCGATATTCCCCTCGCTCGCCTTGCCCGGCGTGTGGATCAGCATCAGCGCCTTGCTGTTCTCTCGCGCCAGCTTGCCGTCATTGCCCAGCCACTGCCCCCTGGCGTCAAACACCGAAAGCCCGTCTCTAAACCGCGGCGTCACCTGCCGATCGACAAAGGTTTGCCATTCGGCGGCGCTAATCACCGGCCCCGCCGGGCGGTTAAGGCCGAAGTAGAGCGTGGTTTGCACCATGGGATCGCCAATGCTGCAGGTGGGCGTTGCCGGCGCGGCGCAGCCGCTCAGCAAGATGGCGGCCGTCAGCGCCGCAGTCAGCCTGGGGGAAAGGGTCATGATGTCGTGGTTCCTCGTCGAAAAACGTTGGGGCATGGGCATCGCATGCAAAAAGCATAGTCAGCAGCGGAAACTAACGCGAAATTTCTAATGCGTACGGTAAGGGTACAATGTTAAAAAATGCAGCCGGCAAGAACGAAAACGCCAAGTATAATTAGATAAAATAATCCGAAAAGCCATTGGTGAAAAAAACTCAGTGGCGTTGCTCCCCGGCGAAGATTACCCTGCCGGCCTTGATGTTTATCCCAGCCACCCTGTGAAAATCTTATGTTACTGAGCATTCTTTATATCATCGGCATCACTGCCGAAGCCATGACCGGCGCTCTGGCCGCCGGGCGCCGCCAAATGGACATGTTTGGCGTGATTATCATCGCCTCGGTCACGGCGATCGGCGGCGGCTCGGTACGCGATATGCTGCTCGGGCATTTCCCGCTGGGCTGGGTCAAACATCCCGAGTATATCGTCATCGTCGCCATTGCGGCGATCGTCACCACCTGGGTGGCGCCGCTGATGCGCCACCTGCGCCGTCTGTTTTTGGTGCTGGACGCCGTCGGCCTGATCGTATTTTCCATCATAGGCGCGCAGGTGGCGCGGGATATGGGGCACAGCGCGATCATCGCCGCGATCGCCGCGGTGATCACCGGCGTGTTCGGCGGCGTGCTGCGCGACATGTTCTGCAACCGCATCCCGTTGGTCTTCCAGAAGGAAATCTACGCCGGCATCTCCTTCAGCGCCGCCTGGCTGTATATCGGCCTGCAACACCTGAGCCTGCCGCATAACCTGGTGGTGATCATCACCCTGGTGGCCGGGCTGAGCGCACGCCTGATCGCCCTGCGTTTCCGCCTTGGCCTGCCGGTATTCAACTATCAGCATCCGGATCACTGATCGCGCGGCGGCGATAGCGCCGCCGTACGATGCAAAACCACGGAAATTTCCCGATACGCTGCGCAAATCCGCCATTTTGACGTTTTTTCAGCACAAAGCCGCGGGCAAAATGCGAGCTAACGCTGCATCCGGCGCGTTAGCCGTGTATACTGTGCGGAGAAAATACACATCCGCTGTTATTGGCATATCAACCGCTATCAACGAACATCATCATGGCTCAAGGCACGCTTTATATTGTCTCTGCTCCCAGTGGCGCAGGTAAATCAAGTCTGATTCAGGCTTTGTTAAAGACGCAACCGCTGTACGACACGCAGGTTTCGGTTTCGCACACCACGCGCGACAGCCGCCCGGGTGAACTTCACGGCGAGCATTATTTCTTCGTCTCAAAAGATGAATTCCGCCGGATGATTGAGCAGGATGCGTTTCTTGAGCATGCCGAAGTGTTCGGCAACTATTACGGCACCTCGCGCGCCGCCATCGAGCAAGTGCTGTCGACCGGCGTGGATGTCTTCCTGGATATCGACTGGCAGGGCGCGCAGCAAATCCGCGCCAAAATGCCGCAGGCGCGCAGCATCTTTATCCTGCCGCCGTCCAAGGAAGAGCTGGGCCGCCGCCTGCGCGGCCGCGGGCAAGATTCCGAAGAGGTGATCGCCAAGCGCATGGCCCAGGCCGTGGCGGAAATGACGCACTACGCGGAGTACGATTATTTAATCGTGAACGATGATTTCGATCTGGCGCTGTCCGATCTGAAAACCATTATTCGCGCCGAACGCCTGCGTTTAGGCCGCCAATTACTGCGGCATGACGCTTTAATCAGCAAACTATTGGCAGACTGAAGGCAGTTTCAGTATTATGCCCAGTCTTTTCGTCACCTGTGGAGTAGCACAAATATGGCACGCGTAACTGTTCAAGACGCTGTAGAGAAAATTGGTAACCGTTTTGACCTGGTGTTGGTCGCTGCTCGTCGGGCGCGTCAGATCCAGACCGGCGGCAAAGATGCACTGGTTCCGGAAGAGAACGACAAGTATACCGTTATCGCCCTGCGCGAAATCGAAGAAGGCCTGATCACCAGCCAGATCCTCGATGTGCGTGAGCGCCAGGAGCAGCAAGAGCAGGAAGCCGCAGAGATCCAAGCGGTTACCGCGATTGCTGAAGGTCGTCGTTAATTAGACTGCGAGTCTGCCTTGTACCTGTTTGAAAGCCTGAATCTGCTGATTCAACGTTACCTGCCTGAGGAGCAGATTAAGCGCCTCAAACAGGCATACCTCGTTGCACGTGATGCCCACGAGGGACAGACACGCTCCAGCGGTGAGCCCTACATTACTCACCCGGTCGCCGTGGCCTGCATTCTGGCGGAAATGCGTCTCGATCACGAGACGCTGATGGCAGCCCTGCTGCACGACGTCATCGAAGACACCCCGGCCACCTATCAGGATATGGAACAGCTGTTCGGCAAGAGCGTCGCCGAACTGGTTGAAGGCGTATCCAAGCTCGACAAGCTGAAGTTCCAGGATAAAAAAGAAGCGCAGGCGGAAAACTTCCGCAAGATGATCATGGCGATGGTGCAGGATATCCGCGTCGTGCTGATCAAGCTGGCTGACCGTACGCACAACATGCGCACCCTCGGCTCGCTGCGCCCCGACAAACGGCGGCGCATCGCGCGTGAAACCCTGGAAATCTACAGCCCGTTGGCCCACCGCCTGGGTATTCACCACCTGAAAACCGAGCTGGAAGAGCTGGGCTTTGAGGCGCTGTACCCGAACCGCTACCGCGTGATCAAAGAAGTGGTGAAAGCCGCACGCGGCAACCGTAAGGAGATGATTCAAAAAATCCTCTCCGAGATCGAAGGGCGGTTGACCGAGGCCGGCATTCCCTGCCGCGTCAGCGGGCGGGAAAAACACCTCTACTCCATCTACCTCAAGATGCACCTGAAAGAGCAGCGCTTCCATTCGATTATGGATATTTACGCGTTCCGGGTGATCGTGAAAGAGGTGGATACCTGCTATCGGGTGCTCGGTCAGGTTCACAGCCTGTATAAACCGCGTCCGGGCCGGGTAAAAGACTATATCGCCATTCCCAAGGCCAACGGCTATCAATCGCTGCATACTTCGCTGATCGGCCCGCACGGCGTGCCGGTAGAAGTGCAGATCCGTACCGAAGACATGGATCAGATGGCCGAAATGGGGGTCGCCGCGCACTGGGCTTATAAAGAAAAAGAACAGGGCGAGACCGGCACCACCGCACAAATCCGCGCCCAGCGCTGGATGCAGAGCCTGCTGGAGCTGCAGCAAAGCGCCGGCAGCTCGTTCGAATTTATCGAGAGCGTCAAATCCGATCTGTTCCCGGATGAGATTTACGTTTTCACCCCGGAAGGCCGCATCGTCGAACTGCCCGCCGGCGCGACGCCGGTCGACTTCGCCTATGCGGTGCATACCGATATCGGCCATGCCTGCGTCGGCGCGCGCGTCGATCGCCAGCCGTATCCGCTGTCGCAGTCGCTGACCAGCGGCCAGACGGTAGAGATCATCACCGCGCCGGGCGCGCGGCCAAACGCCGCCTGGCTGAATTTTGTCGTCAGCTCCAAGGCGCGCGCCAAAATCCGCCAGATGCTGAAAAACCTCAAGCGCGACGACTCGGTCGGCCTCGGCCGCCGTTTGCTGAACCATGCGCTGGGCGGCAGCCGCAAACTGGCTGAGATCCCGCAGGAAAATATCCAGCACGAGCTGGAGCGCATGAAGCTGGCGACGCTGGACGACCTGCTGGCGGAAATCGGCCTCGGCAACGCCATGAGCGTGGTGGTGGCCAAGAACCTGCAGGGCGATCAGTCCAGCCTGGGCGCGTCTTCCGGCGTGCGCAATCTGGCGATCAAGGGCGCGGACGGCGTGCTGATCACCTTCGCCAAGTGCTGCCGGCCTATTCCGGGCGACCCGATTATCGCCCACGTCAGCCCGGGCAAAGGGCTGGTGATCCACCACGAGTCCTGCCGCAACATCCGCGGCTACCAGAAAGAGCCCGAGAAATTCATGGCGGTAGAGTGGGATAAAGAGACCGAGCAGGAGTTCATCGCCGAGATCAAGGTGGATATGTTCAACCACCAGGGCGCGCTGGCCAACCTGACGGCGGCCATCAACGCGGCCGAGTCCAATATTCAAAGCCTGAATACCGAAGAGAAAGACGGTCGGGTTTATAGCGCCTTTATCCGCTTGACCACCCGCGATCGCATCCATTTGGCAAACATTATGCGTAAAATCCGTATCATGCCGGATGTGATTAAAGTTAACCGCAACCGAAATTAGCGCTTATGAGTCCTGAACGCTATGCGCGGATTTGTGAAATGCTCGCTACCCGGCAGCCGGATCTGACGGTCTGCCTGGAGCAGGTGCACAAGCCGCATAACGTCTCCGCCATTATCCGCACCGCCGACGCCGTCGGCGTGCATCAGGTGCATGCCGTGTGGCCCACCACCCGCATGCGCACCCTGGTTTCCTCCGCCGCCGGCAGCAACAGCTGGGTCAATGTCAAAACCCACCGCACCATCTCCGACGCAGTAGGCCACCTGAAAGCCCAGGGCATGCAAATTCTGGCGACCAACCTGTCCGCCCGCGCGGTCGATTTCCGCGAGGTGGATTACACCCGCCCCACCTGCGTGCTGCTGGGCCAAGAGAAAACCGGCATCACCGAAGAAGCGCTGGCGCTGGCCGATCAGGACATCGTTATTCCGATGATCGGCATGGTGCAGTCGCTTAACGTCTCGGTGGCGTCCGCCCTGATCCTGTACGAAGCGCAGCGCCAGCGGCAAAACGCCGGCCTGTATCGCCGCGAGCGCAGCATGCTGGACGAAGAAGAGCAGCAGCGCCTGCTGTTTGAAGGCGGCTATCCGGTATTGGCCAACGTGGCCAAGCGCAAAGGGCTGCCGCGTCCGCACATCGACGAACAGGGCCAGGTGGTCGCCGACGCCGAATGGTGGGCGACCATGCAGGCGACGGTACGCAAATGAAAGGCCGCCTGCTGGATGCTGTCCCACTCACCGCGCTTTCCGGGGTGGGCGCCAGCCAGGCGGGCAAATTGGCCAAAATCGGCCTGGAAACCCTCCAGGATCTGCTGCTGCACCTGCCGCTGCGCTACGAAGACCGCACCCGACTCTATCCGATAAACGACCTGCTGCCCGGCATTTTCGCCACGGTGGAAGGTGAAGTGCTGCGCAGCGACATCAGCTTCGGCCGCCGGCGCATGCTGACCTGCCAGATCAGCGATGGCACCGGCATCCTCACCATGCGCTTCTTCAACTTCAACGCGGCGATGAAGAACAGCCTGGCCGCCGGCCGCCGCGTGACCGCCTACGGCGAGATCAAGCGCGGCAACCACGGCGCGGAGATCATTCACCCGGAATACCGCATTCAGGGCGAAAGCAGCGAGGTCGAGCTGCAGGAATCGCTGACGCCGGTCTACCCCACCACCGAAGGCATCAGGCAGGCCACGCTGCGCAAGCTGACCGATCAGGCGCTGGAGCTGTTGGACACCTGCGCCATCGCCGAGCTGCTGCCGCCGGAACTGAGCGGCGGCCTGATGAGCCTTCCGCAGGCGCTGCACACCCTGCACCGCCCGCCGCCGGATATTCAGCTGGCGGATCTGGAACAGGGCGCGCATCCGGCGCAAAAACGCCTGATCCTCGAAGAGCTGCTGGCGCATAACCTCAGCATGCTGGCGGTGCGCGCCGGCGCGCAAAGCTACCGGGCGCTGCCGCTGCTGCCGGACGACCGGTTAAAAAATCAATTCCTCGCCCAGCTGCCATTCTCGCCGACCGGCGCACAGGCGCGGGTGGTGGCCGATATCGAAGCCGATATGCAAAAAGGCTTCCCGATGATGCGGCTGGTGCAGGGCGACGTCGGCTCCGGCAAAACGCTGGTGGCGGCGTTGGCGGCGCTGCGCGCCATCGCCCACGGCAAACAGGTGGCGCTGATGGCGCCGACCGAACTGCTGGCCGAGCAGCACGCCAACAACTTCCGCCAGTGGTTCGAGCCGCTGGGCCTGGAGGTCGGCTGGCTGGCCGGCAAACAGAAGGGCAAAGCGCGCATTGCGCAGCAGGAAGCCATCGCCAGCGGCCAGGTGTCGATGGTGGTCGGCACCCACGCCATCTTCCAGGAACAGGTGCAGTTCAACGGCCTAGCGCTGGTGATCATCGACGAACAGCACCGCTTTGGCGTGCATCAGCGGCTGGCGCTGTGGGAAAAAGGCGAAGAGCAAGGCTTCCACGCCCATCAGCTGATCATGACCGCCACGCCGATCCCGCGCACGCTGGCGATGACCGCTTACGCCGATCTCGATACTTCGGTCATCGACGAACTGCCGCCAGGCAGAACGCCGGTCACCACCGTCGCCATCCCCGACACCCGCCGCGCCGACATTATCCAGCGGGTGAAAAGCGCCTGCATGGAAGAAGGCCGCCAGGCCTACTGGGTTTGCACGCTGATCGAAGAGTCCGAGCTGCTGGAAGCGCAGGCGGCGGAAGCCACCTGGGAAGAATTGAAAGCCGCGCTGCCTGAACTGAAGGTGGCGCTGGTGCATGGCCGCATGAAGGCACAGGAAAAGCAGGCGGTGATGCAGGCCTTCAAACAGGGCGAGCTGCAGCTGCTGGTCGCCACCACGGTGATCGAGGTGGGCGTCGACGTGCCTAACGCCAGCCTGATGATTATCGAGAACCCCGAGCGGCTGGGGCTGGCGCAGCTGCACCAGCTGCGCGGCCGCGTGGGCCGCGGCGCCGTGGCTTCACACTGCGTGCTGCTGTATAAAACGCCGCTGAGCAAAACCGCGCAAAAACGCCTGCAGGTGTTGCGCGACAGCAACGACGGCTTTGTGATTGCCCAGCGCGATCTGGAGATCCGCGGCCCGGGCGAGCTGTTGGGCACCCGCCAGACCGGCAGCGCCGAATTCAAGGTGGCGGACCTGCTGCGCGACCAGGCGATGATCCCGGAAGTGCAGCGCGTGGCCCGGCATATCCACCAGCAGTACCCGGAGCACGCCCGCGCGCTGATTGAGCGCTGGCTGCCGGAAAAGGCACGCTACTCCAACGCATAAAAAAGGGCGCCCGCGGCGCCCTTTTTCCATTAATCCAGCCTGCGCATCATCCCACCGTCGGGAAGACCGGCAGCAGCAGATACAGCTTGATGACGATGGCGTTGGCGATATCGATAAAGAACGCCCCGACCATCGGCACCACCAGGAACGCCAGATGCGACGGGCCGAAACGATCGGTGATCGCCTGCATGTTGGCGATCGCCGTCGGCGTCGCGCCCATGCCGAAGCCGCAGTGGCCGGCGGCCAGTACCGCCGCGTCGTAGTTCTTGCCCATCACCCGGTAGGTGACGAAAATCGCATACAGCGCCATCACCAGCGTCTGCACCGCCAGGATAGCCAGCATCGGCAGCGCCAGCGAGGCCAGCTCCCACAGGCGCAGGCTCATCAGCGCCATCGCCAGAAACAGCGACAGACTGACGTTGCCCAGTACCGATACCGCTCGCTCAAATACGGTATAAAAGCCGGTGAAGGCCAGCGTATTGCTGAGGATCACCCCGACAAACAGTACGCAGACGAAGTTCGGCAGTTCGAACACCGTGCCGTTCAGCAGGCCAGAAATCAGCTGCCCCAGGCTCAGGCAGATGGCGATCATGGCGATGGTTTCAATCATCACCAACGAGGTGATCAGGCGGCCGCTTTCCGGTTTTTCAAAGCCGCTCGGCTGAACGCTGTCCTCCGGCGTACCTTCCGGCGTGGAGGAGTGCTTCACCAGATAACGCGCCACCGGCCCGCCGATCAGGCCGCCCAGCACCAGGCCGAAGGTGGCGCAGGCCATGGCGACTTCCGTCGCGTTTTCAAAACCGTAGCGTTCAATGAACAGCTTGCTCCAGGCCGCGCCGGTGCCGTGGCCGCCGGACAGGGTGATCGAACCGGCGATCAGGCCCATCAACGGGTCCAGACCCAGCATTTTCGCCATGCCGATACCGATGGCGTTCTGCACCAGCAGCAATCCCAGCACCACGAACAGGAACACCATCAGCGCCTTGCCGCCGGCGCGCAAACGCGCCAGGTTGGCGTTCAAACCGATAGTGGCGAAGAAGGCCAGCATCAACGGGTCTTTCAGCGACATATCGAAGCTGATTTCCCAGTTGGCGAACTTTTTCATGGCTAACAGCAGGAGGGCCACCAGCAGACCGCCGGCGACGGGGGCGGGAATAGTGTATTTTCTCAGCAACGGAATGCTTTTGACGCACTTGCCCCCGAGGAGCAGAACCAGCGTTGCCGCGACTAACGTGCCATAAGTATCAAGATGAAACATCCAGGTACTCCATGTAAGGGGAAAGATCCAATAGAAATAATAAGTTATAGAAAACCACTTAGTTTTTAAACTTGATGAATGCGGGATTAGAAGGAAAAAACGCTGAGAAGACAAGAAAAAATGAATGAAAATGCGACATAAATGCGAAAGGAAGTAACAGAATATTTTGGCGCAACCGTTTGCTTTTGCGGGGCGGATGATTAAAATGCCCTCTTTGCCGTTTCTGGAAACGCCACACCATGACCATGTCATCCTCCGAGCTTGATGCCGTGCAAAAAGCCGCCGCCACGCCCCGCGCCAGTGAACTGATTTATCGCCTGGAAGATCGCCCGCCGCTGCCGCAAACGCTGTTTGCCGCCGGCCAGCATCTGTTGGCGATGTTCGTGGCGGTGATCACCCCGGCCCTGCTGATCTGTCAGGCGCTTGGCCTGCCGGCGCAGGATACCCAGCACATCATCAGCATGTCGTTGTTCGCTTCCGGTCTGGCTTCCATTCTGCAAATCAAAACCTGGGGGCCGGTCGGCTCCGGGCTGCTGTCGATTCAGGGCACCAGCTTCAACTTCGTTTCACCGCTGATCATGGGCGGCCTGGCGCTGAAGAACGGCGGCGCCGACGTACCGACCATGATGGCCGCGCTGTTTGGCACCCTGATGGTCGCCTCCTGCACCGAAATCCTGCTGTCGCGGGTGCTGCACCTGGCGCGCCGCATCATCACCCCGCTGGTCTCCGGCATCGTGGTGATGATTATCGGCCTGTCGCTGATTCAGGTTGGGCTGACGTCGATCGGCGGCGGCTATGCCGCGATGAGCGATCACAGCTTCGGCGCACCGAAAAACCTGCTGCTGGCCGGCGCGGTGCTGGCGGTGATTATCCTGCTGAACCGCCAGCGCAACCCTTACCTGCGCGTCGCCTCGCTGGTGATCGCCATGGCGGTCGGCTACCTGCTGGCCTGGGCGATGGACATGCTGCCGGCCGGCCAGCCGGCGCCGCAAACGGCGGCGATCACCATCCCGACGCCGCTGTACTACGGCCTGGGCTTTGACTGGAACCTGCTGCTGCCGCTGATGCTGATCTTTATGGTCACCTCGCTGGAAACCATCGGCGACATCACCGCCACCTCCGACGTCTCCGAGCAGCCGGTCAGCGGCCCGCTGTACATGAAGCGCCTGAAAGGCGGCGTGCTGGCCAACGGCCTGAACTCGATGCTGTCGGCGGTGTTCAACACCTTCCCCAACTCCTGCTTCGGCCAGAACAACGGGGTGATCCAGCTGACCGGCGTCGCCAGCCGCTACGTCGGCTTCGTGGTGGCGCTGATGCTGATCGCGCTGGGGCTGTTCCCGGCGGTGGCCGGTTTCGTCCAGCACATTCCCGAGCCGGTGCTCGGCGGCGCCACCATCGTGATGTTCGGCACCATCGCCGCCTCCGGGGTGCGCATCGTGTCGCGCGAACGCCTGAACCGCCGCGCCATCATGATCATGGCGCTGTCGCTGGCCGTCGGCATGGGCGTGTCCCAGCAGCCGCTGATCCTGCAGTTCGCGCCGGACTGGCTGAAAACCCTGCTGTCTTCCGGCATCGCCGCCGGCGGCATTACCGCCATCGTGCTGAACCTGGTGTTCCCGCACGAGCACGAACAGCAATAATTCGCCCCCCTTCCTCGCCAAACGGCCGCCCGCGGCCGTTTTTTATTGTCTATCAGACCATTGCACTTGAGATGCCCGGCCAATTACGGCATAAACAGGGTATCTTTTTTGACCGATGCGGATGTAGACGATGAAATTTATCGGAAAACTGTTGCTGACGTTGCTGCTGATCGCCGTGCTGGCCATCGTGCTGCTGTACGTGGTGGGGCAAACCCGCTGGGCGGCGAGCCGGTTGAGCGATTGGGTCAGCGACAACGGCGAATACCGCCTGTCGGTAGGGAAAATCTCGCACTCGTGGAGCCAGCCGGGCCAAATCAGCCTGGAGGACGTCCAGCTGGCGAGAAACCATCAGCCGCAGGCGTTGGTGGCCAAAAAGGTCGATCTGGGCCTCAGCCTGCGCCAGCTCACCGAGCCGCGCTATTTCCACAGCGTCACGCTGCGCGACGGCACGCTCAATATCCAGCCGCAGGCGGCGGCGCTGCCGCTGCATGCCGAGGTGCTGCAGCTGAGCAACATGGCGCTGCAGTCCGGCGATGCAGACTGGCGGCTCAACGCGCAGAAGGTTAACGCCGGCATCACGCCCTGGCAGCCCAAGTCCGGTCACCCGCTGGGGGAAAACAATCAATTCCAGTTCAGCGCCGGCTCGATGACGTTGAACGGCATTCCCGCCTCGCAGGTGCTGGTACAGGGTGAGCTGAAACAGAACCGGCTGTTGCTGAGCAACTTCGGCGCCGATCTGTCGCAGGGCGATCTGACCGGGGTGGCCAGCCGCGCCGCCGACGGCAGCTGGCAGGTGGAACGCCTGCGGCTGAGCGGCGTGCGCATGCAAACGCCATTGACGCTGGAACAGTTCATGCGGCGCTTCAGCCAGCTGCCGCCGGTGACCCTCAAACGCGTTGATCTGATCGACGCGCGGCTGGAAGGCAAGGAATGGGCGTTCAACGATCTCGACCTGTCGCTGCAAAACGTCAGCGTCAAGCAGGGCGACTGGAGCAGCCGGGACGGTTCGCTGAACTTCAACGCCAGCGACATGATCAACGGCGGCTTCCACCTGATCGACCCGATCATGACGATGCGGCTGTCGCCCGCCGGCATCGCCATCCAACAGTTCACCACTCGCTGGGAAGGCGGCCTGCTGCGCACCTCCGGCAGCTGGCTGCGCGCGACCAAACGCCTGCAGTTGGACGAAGTGGCCATGGCGGCGCTGGAATACACCTTGCCGCTCAACTGGCGCCAACTCTGGCTGAAACCGTTGCCGGACTGGCTGGCGGAGGTTTACGTCACCAGGCTGACCACCAACCGCAATCTGATCATCGATATCAACCCGGATTTCCCGTTCCAGATCACCGCGCTGGACGGCTACGGCAGCAATCTGCTGCTGGCGCGCGAACATCAATGGGGCATCTGGTCCGGCGCGTTGAACCTGAACGGCAGCGAAGCCACCTTCAACAAGATCGACGTGCGCCGCCCTTCGCTGGCGCTGACCGCCGACGCGGGGCAAATCGACGTCACCGAGCTCAGCGCCTTTATGCCGCAGGGTTTGCTGGAGGCCAGGGCCAGAGTCGAACAGCTGCCGGGCAAACCCTTCCAGCTGTCGCTGAATGGCCGCTCGGTGCCGGTGAATACGTTGCAGCAGTGGGGGTGGCAGCCGGTGCCGCTGACCGGCGACGGCAATCTGCAGCTGCAGTTGAAAGGGTTGCTGAACAGCGACGGGCCGTTCAAAGACTCGCTGAAGGGCACGCTGCAGGCCACCGCCGGCGAGCAGTCGGTCAGCCAGCAGCTGCCTTGACGCCAAACGGCCCCCGCAGCGGGGGCCGGGCAATCAATGCTCTAGCGGCTCACAGCCGCCCTGATCCAGAGGAACCTCCGGCTCGGCCGGCAGCACCATGTAGGTGCCTTCAAATACCGCGCCTTTATCGTCATCGCCGAACAAATGCACCTCAGCCTGCACGCGCGCGCGGCGGCCGCGCGCCAGACGCGCCAGATCGCCGCTCAGTGAGCCGAGATCCGCCACCGCTCGCGGCCGGCCGGTGATCGGTTTGCTGTAACGAATATGCGCGTCGGCCAGGATGATGGTGCCGCCCAGATGGCGCTCGCGCAGCAGCAGCCAGATCAATCCCCAGGCGGTCAAGGTAGCCAGCGAGAACAGGCTGCCGGCGAACAGCGTATGGTGCGGGTTTTGATTGCCGGTTTCCGGCATGGTGGTGACGAAGCGCTGCCCGGTGTATTGGCTGATGCGCACGCCCATCTTTTCGCTCAGCGGGATATGATCGTACCAGGCCTGCTGCAGCTGGCCGCACCAGTCGGGGCGGTGCAGAATATCGTCCAGCGTCGCCACCGGCTTTATCATCAGAAAGTGCCGAATGGGGGTGGTCTGCGGCGCCGTGATCTCGCCCTGATTGACGAAGCCCAACTTGCCGAAGAAATCCACCGCGTCCTCGCGAGCGCTACACACCACGCGTTTAACGCCTTCCTGCCGCGCCACGGATTCCAGGGTCATCGCCACCAGCGTGCCCAGCCCTTTGTCCTGCACCGTAGGGTCGACAGCCAGGAAGCGGATCGCCGCCTCGTTGTCGGCATTGATATACAGCCGCCCAATGGCGACAATTTTTCCGCCCTCGTCCACCACCATTTGGTGATGCGCCATGGCGTCATAGGCATCCTTTTCCGAACCCACCGGCTGGTGCAGCGGCTTGCGCAGCATTTCCCAGCGAAACTGGTAATAATCCTTCAGTTCTTGCTCTGTTACGGGTACTCGTAGGTGATACATAGACGCCTTATCTCCGAATGCTTAAACCTGTAGCCAGAATGTCACCGGCCCATCGTTCACCAACGCCACCTGCATGTCGGCGGCGAACTCGCCGGTTTGGGTCGCTACGCCGCGCTCGCGGCACTGGCCAACAAAATATTGATACAGCCGATCGGCGGCCGAAGGCTCCGCGCCGCGCGAGAAACCGGGCCTCATGCCCTTGCGGGTGTCCGCCGCCAGGGTGAACTGCGATACCACCAGCACGCTGCCTCCCGCCTGCTGGACGTTGAGATTCATCTTGTCGTGCTCATCGCCGAAGATGCGGTAACCCAATACGCGCTCACACAGGCGCTCGGCCTTTTGCTCGTTATCGTCCTGTTCCACGCCCAATAACACTAACAAACCGGGGCCAATCTTGCCTACCGTCTCTCCCTTGACCGTAACGCTGGCGTTCAACACCCGCTGAATTAACGCAATCATAACTCCTGCCCTTCCTGATGCTGTTCCTGTTGTTTCGCCTTCTGGCGGCGGTAGTCGCGGTATTCGCCGATAGTGACGGTGATTTCCGCGCCAAGCAACACGATACACCAGCTCCAGTAGACCCACAGGAATAAAATGGGGATCACCGCCAGCACGCCGTAAATCAGCTGATAGGACGGGAACATGGTGACGTACAGCGCAAACCCTTTCTTGCCCAGTTCGAATAACAGCCCGGCCACCAGCGCGCCGATCAGCGCGTCTTTCGGCGGCACCCGCACCGTCGGCACGATGCAGTACAACAGCCAGAACGAGATCCACGACAGGATCAGCGGAAAAATGCGCAGCACCTGATCCACCAGGCTGTTAACGCCGGTTTGCGCCAGCCAGTTAAGCGACAGCAGGTAGGAGCTGATGGCCATGCTGGCGCCCACCAGCAGCGGCCCCAGGGTCAGCACCATCCAGTACACCGCGAAGGAGAAGACGATCGGCCGCTTGTTCTTGCTGCGCCAGATGGTGTTCAGCACGCTGTCTACCGAAGAGATCAGCAGCAGCGCGGTGACGATCAGCCCGCAGGTGCCGACGGCGGTCATCTTGTTGGAATTGGCGACAAACTGTTCCAGATAACTTTGGATCACGTTGCCGGCGGCCGGCATGAAATTGGAAAAAATGAAGCTTTTCAGCTGCACGCTGATGTCGGAAAACATCGGGAACGCGGCAAACAGCGCGAACACCACGGTGACCAGGGGCACCAGCGACAGCAGCGATACATAGGCGAGATGGCCCGCCAGCATGGTCAGGCCGTCGCTGTCGACGCGCTGGATCAACAGCCGGCCGAAGGTGACGCCGGGTTTAATCGCAGAAGGCAGCTTCTTGCGGCGGAAAAACGACATGCTCGCTCCTTGATGTCAGTTTTACCCGTTGCAGCCTGCGGGCGAATAGGTGAAACAAGGGCGCTGCAGCGGGTATGCACGCCTTAAGCTTAACGCGTCGCGCTCATTGGGCAAAATAGGCCGGCACCACGTCGCGATCGGTCACGTGCACCGCCTTGATCCCCAAGGCCTGCGCGGCGGCGACGTTCGCCGGATGATCGTCGAAGAACACCGCGTTCTCCGCAGCGGCGTTTTCCGCGTTCAGCACGTGCTGATAGATAGCGGCGTCCGGCTTGCGCATGCCGAGATCCTGCGACAGATACAGATGGTCCGCCGCGGCGGCCACTTCAGGATAGTGCTGCGGCCAGTAGTTGCAGTGCAGGCGGTTGGTGTTCGACAGCACCACCACCCGGTGGCCTTCGCCGCGCAGGCGTTGCATGATGTCGATCACCTCCGGGCGCAGGGCGACGAATACCGCCTGCCAGCCGGTGGCGAACTGTTCGAAACTGAGCGCGATGCCCATCTCCTCACACAGCTTGCCGGCAAAGTCTTCGTCGCTGATTTCACCGCGCTCGTGCTGCTGGAACACCTCACCCATGGTGAAACGATCGGCCAGCACCGCCAGCGGCGTGCCGCTCAAATTGCTCCATACACCCAGTACACGTTTGAAATCGATATCGACGATCACATTACCTAAATCAAAGATATACAGCATAGTCCTCTCCTGATGGGCCGGTGAGATTTCACTGTAGCGGGAAAAAGAGGGGCTGAACAGGGAACGAACGGAAAAGCGCATAGCGCGCCGCACAAACGGGGAATGACAGAGGAAAAAACTCAGGGCGCAATGATGAACTGCGCCCTAAGCATGGACCACTAAATCAGCGATTACGCGTCTTTAGGACCGCGGCTGGCACGCTTACGATCGTTCTCCGTCAGGTGACGCTTGCGGATACGGATCGAGGTTGGCGTCACTTCTACCAGTTCGTCGTCATCGATGAATTCCAGAGCTTGCTCCAGGGTCATTTTGATGGCGGGAACCAGGGTAGTCGCTTCGTCGGTACCGGAAGCACGCATGTTGGTCAGTTTCTTGCCGGTCAGGCAGTTCACGGTCAGGTCGTTGGAGCGTGAGTGAATACCGATGATCTGGCCTTCATACACTTCCGCGCCGTGGCCGAGGAACAGCTTGCCGCGATCTTGCAGACCGTACAGGGCGAACGCTACCGCTTTACCCTGACCGTTGGAGATCAGCACGCCGTTCTGACGCTGGCCCACTTCACCCTGACGGACGTCGTCGTAGTGGCTGAAGGTGGAATACAGCAGACCGGTACCGGAAGTCATGGTCATGAATTCGTTACGGAAGCCGATCAAGCCGCGGCTTGGGATCACGTAGTCGAGACGCACGCGGCCCTTACCGTCCGGATCCATGTTTTTCAGGTCGGCTTTACGCTCACCCATGGCCTGCATCACCGAGCCCTGATGCTGCTCTTCGATGTCCAGCGTCACGTTTTCGAACGGCTCTTGTTTGCGGCCGTCGATTTCACGGAAGATAACTTTCGGGCGGGATACCGCCAGTTCGAAACCTTCACGACGCATGTTTTCGATCAGCACGGACAGGTGCAGCTCGCCACGGCCTGAAACGCGGAACGCGTCGGCATCTTCGGTTTCTTCAACGCGCAGCGCCACGTTGTGCACCAGTTCCTTGTTCAGACGCTCAAGGATTTGGCGAGAAGTCACGAATTTGCCTTCTTTACCGCAGAACGGCGAGGTGTTGACGTTGAAGAACATGCTGACGGTAGGTTCATCAACGGACAACGCCGGCAGCGCTTCAACGGCGTTGGTGTCGCAGATGGTGTCGGAGATGTTCAGCTCGCCCAGACCGGTGATGGCGATGATGTCGCCAGCTTCGGCCAGAGAGGACTCGATACGCTCCAGACCCATGTGACCCAGCACTTTGCCCACTTTACCGTTGCGAGTTTTACCTTCGCTGTCGATGATGGTGACCTGCTGGTTTGGCTTCACTTTACCGCGCTTGATGCGGCCGATGCCGATCACGCCCAGGTAGTTGTTGTAGTCCAGCTGCGAGATCTGCATCTGGAATGGCGCTTCCAGCTCAACCTGCGGCGCGGACACGTGGTCGACGATCGCCTGATACAGCGGGGTCATGTCTTCCGCCATGTCGTTGTGGTCGTTGCCGGCGATGCCCATCAGTGCGGATGCATAGATGATTGGGAAATCGAGCTGCTCGTCGGTCGCGTCGAGGTTAACGAACAGGTCGAACACCTGATCGACAACCCAGTCAGGACGCGCGCCAGGACGGTCAACCTTGTTGATTACCACGATCGGCTTCAGACCGTTGGCGAAGGCCTTCTTGGTCACGAAGCGGGTTTGCGGCATAGGGCCATCCATTGCATCCACAACCAGCAGCACCGAGTCGACCATTGACATCACACGCTCTACCTCACCGCCGAAGTCGGCGTGTCCTGGGGTATCCACGATGTTGATGCGGTAGTCTTTCCAATTAATGGCGGTGTTTTTTGCGAGGATGGTAATCCCACGCTCTTTCTCCAAATCGTTGGAGTCCATTACGCGTTCGGTGGCTTCTACACGCTCTCCGAAAGTACCGGATTGTTGCAGCAGCTTATCAACCAGGGTGGTTTTACCATGGTCAACGTGGGCAATAATGGCGATGTTACGCAAATTTTCGATCACAGCTTTGCCTCAGGCATTAGAAATAGCGCGCTATTGTACACGTATTAAGCGAGGTACTAAACAAGATCACAACCATCTCTTATAAACAACTGCGTACAGGTCAGTTTGTGATCCCTTTCACGGTGCAAAAAGTCGCCATCGACGCACTTTTGCACCATTTCGGTGCCACCGCCCACTCAATTTGCACTGTTGTGGTGCATTGCATCACTGATGGTGCATACTGGGTTTGTGCAAAACCCGCACAGAAAGGCGATGAAAGCCCTTTTGAAAAGTTGGCACAGTTTTCGCTTTAGTCTTTTCAAGGCGAAAAAAAGCCAGTTCCACAGATTCGTTCCACGACGACGACAATGATAAATCCGGGAGAGTTAAGTATGTCCGCTGAACACGTTTTGACGATGCTGAATGAGCATGAAGTGAAATTCGTAGACCTGCGTTTCACTGACACCAAGGGTAAGGAACAACACGTCACCATCCCTGCTCATCAGGTGAACGCCGACTTCTTCGAAGAAGGCAAAATGTTTGACGGCTCCTCGATCGGCGGTTGGAAGGGCATCAACGAATCTGACATGGTGCTGATGCCGGACGCCAGCACGGCGGTACTGGATCCGTTCTTCGAAGAATCCACCCTGATCATCCGCTGCGACATTCTCGAGCCGGGCACCATGCAGGGCTACGACCGCGACCCGCGCTCCATCTCCAAGCGTGCGGAAGACTTCCTGCGCTCTTCCGGCATCGCGGATACCGTGCTGTTCGGGCCGGAGCCAGAATTCTTCCTGTTCGATGACATTCGTTTCGGCAGCAGCATCCGCGGTTCCCACGTGGCCATCGACGATATCGAAGGCGCATGGAACTCCGGCACCACCTACGACGGCGGCAACAAAGGCCACCGCCCGGCGGTGAAAGGCGGTTACTTCCCGGTTCCTCCGGTCGACTCTTCGCAGGACATCCGTTCCACCATGTGTCTGACCATGGAAGAAATGGGTCTGGTGGTTGAAGCGCACCACCACGAAGTGGCCACCGCAGGTCAGAACGAAGTGGCTACCCGCTTCAATACCATGACCAAAAAAGCCGACGAAATCCAGATCTACAAATACGTGGTGCACAACGTGGCGCACGCCTTCGGCAAAACCGCGACCTTCATGCCGAAGCCAATGTTCGGCGACAACGGTTCCGGCATGCACTGCCACATGTCGCTGTCCAAGAACGGCACCAACCTGTTCGCCGGCGACAAATACGGCGGCCTGTCTGAAACCGCCCTGTTCTACATCGGCGGCATCATCAAGCACGCCAAAGCGATCAACGCCCTGTCCAACCCGACCACCAACTCCTACAAGCGTCTGGTCCCGGGCTACGAAGCGCCGGTGATGCTGGCTTACTCAGCGCGTAACCGCTCCGCCTCCATCCGTATTCCGGTGGTCGCCAGCCCGAAAGCGCGCCGTATCGAAGCCCGCTTCCCGGATCCGGCGGCCAACCCATACCTGTGCTTCGCCGCACTGCTGATGGCCGGCCTGGACGGCATCATCAACAAGATCCACCCTGGCGACGCGATGGACAAAAACCTGTATGACCTGCCGCCGGAAGAAGAAGCCGAGATCCCAAAAGTGGCGGGCTCGCTGGATGAAGCCATGGCCGCACTGAACGAAGACCGCGAGTTCCTGACCCGCGGCGGCGTGTTCACCGACGATGCGATCGATGCTTACATCGAACTGCGCAAAGAAGAAATGGACCGCGTGCGCATGACGCCACACCCGGTTGAGTTCGAACTGTACTACAGCGTTTAAGCCAGACCGCGCCGTCTGCGGGCGGCGCCCAAATTTTAGTTGTCGTTTTTTTGTTGCCGTGGAAACTTTCAGCCCATCTTCGGATGGGTTTTTTTCTCCACCGTATTTTCTGCAAAACTATTCCGTACCGCGCCCTTCGGGGATGGAGTAGGATAGACGCACTAAAAAGGTGCAGGAGTCTGCTGTATGGCAACTGGCAAGCTGCCCGACGCAGGGCAGATCCTCAATTCTCTCATCAACAGCATTCTGCTGTTGGATGACTCTCTGGCGGTTCATTACGCCAACCCGGCGGCACAACAGCTGCTGGCGCAAAGTTCCCGTAAACTTTTCGGTACGCCGCTGCCCGATTTGCTCGGCTATTTTTCGCTGAACGTCGATTTGATGCGTGAGAGCCTCCACGCCGGCCAGGGCTTCACCGACAACGAAGTGACTCTGGTGGTCGACGGACGCGCGCATATCCTCTCCCTGACCGCTCAGGCGCTGCCTGAGGGCTATATCCTGGTCGAGCTGGCGCCGATGGACAACCAACGCCGCCTGAGCCAGGAACAGCTGCAGCATGCGCAACAGGTGGCCGCCCGCGATCTGGTGCGCGGTCTGGCTCACGAGATCAAAAACCCGCTGGGCGGCCTGCGCGGCGCGGCGCAGCTGCTGGCCAAGGCGCTGCCCGATCCGGCGCTGACCGAATACACCAAGGTGATCATCGAACAGGCCGATCGCCTGCGCAACCTGGTCGACCGCCTGCTGGGGCCTCAGCGGCCGGGCCAGCACATCACCCAGAGCATTCACCAGGTGGCGGAGCGCGTTTGCCAGCTGGTGTCGCTGGAGAAACCGGATAACGTCACCCTGGTGCGCGACTATGATCCGAGCCTGCCGGAAATGGCCCATGACCCGGACCAGATCGAGCAGGTGCTGCTGAACATCACCCGCAATGCGCTGCAGGCGCTGGGCGAAGCCGGCGGCACCATTACGCTGCGCACCCGCACCGCGTTCCAAATCACCCTGCACGGCACCCGTTATCGGCTGGCGGCGCGCATCGATATCGAAGATGACGGCCCCGGCGTACCGGCGCAGCTGCAGGATACCCTGTTCTACCCGATGGTCAGCGGCCGTGAAGGCGGCACCGGCCTGGGGTTATCCATCGCCCGCAATCTGATCGATCAGCATTGCGGAAAAATTGAATTCAACAGTTGGCCAGGCCATACCGAGTTTTCGGTCTACCTGCCCATTCGTCAGTGAGGTTTGCTATGCAACGAGGGATAGTCTGGATCGTCGATGACGATAGCTCCATCCGCTGGGTGCTTGAACGTGCGCTCACGGGAGCCGGTGTCAGCTGCGCCACCTTCGACAGCGGCAATGACGTGCTGGAAGCCTTGGCCACGCAAACTCCCGACGTATTGCTGTCCGATATCCGCATGCCGGGGATGGACGGTTTGGCGCTGCTGAAACAGATAAAACAGCGTCACCCGATGCTTCCGGTCATCATAATGACCGCGCATTCGGATCTGGACGCCGCCGTCAGCGCCTATCAGCAAGGCGCCTTCGATTACCTGCCGAAGCCGTTTGATATCGATGAAGCGGTGGCGCTGGTCGAACGCGCCATCAGCCACTATCAGGAACAGCAGCAGCCGGCGCGCAGCCAGCCTGCCAGCGATCCGGCGGCGGACATCATCGGCGAAGCCCCGGCGATGCAGGACGTGTTCCGCATCATCGGGCGCCTGTCGCGGTCGTCGATCAGCGTGCTGATCAACGGCGAATCCGGCACCGGCAAAGAGCTGGTGGCCCATGCGCTGCACCGCCACAGCCCGCGCGCCAAATCGCCGTTTATCGCCCTGAATATGGCCGCCATTCCCAAAGATTTGATCGAGTCCGAGCTGTTCGGCCACGAAAAAGGCGCGTTCACCGGCGCCAACCAGATCCGCCAGGGGCGCTTTGAACAGGCCGACGGCGGCACGCTGTTTCTCGACGAGATCGGCGACATGCCGCTGGACGTGCAGACGCGCTTGCTGCGCGTGCTGGCGGACGGCCAGTTCTACCGGGTCGGCGGCTATGCGCCGGTCAAGGTCGACGTGCGCATCATCGCCGCCACCCACCAGAATCTGGAGCTGCGGGTGCAGGAGGGCAAGTTCCGTGAGGATCTGTTCCACCGCCTGAACGTGATCCGCGTGCACTTGCCGCCGCTGCGCGAGCGGCGTGAGGACATTCCGCGGCTGGCGCGCTACTTCCTGCAGGTTGCGGCCAAAGAGCTGGGCGTGGAGGCGAAAAACCTGCACCCGGAAACCGAAACCGCCCTGACTCGCCTGCCCTGGCCGGGCAACGTGCGCCAGTTGGAGAACACCTGCCGCTGGCTGACCGTGATGGCCGCCGGGCAGGAGGTGCTGATTCAGGATCTGCCGGGCGAGCTGTTTGAAACCGCCGCGCCGGAAAGCGCCGGGCACAGCCTGCCGGACAGCTGGGCCACGCTGTTGGCGCAGTGGGCCGATCGCGCGCTGCGTTCCGGTCATCAAAACCTGCTGTCGGAGGCGCAGCCGGAAATGGAGCGCACCCTGCTCACCACCGCTTTGCGTCATACGCAGGGACATAAGCAGGAGGCCGCACGGCTGCTGGGCTGGGGGCGCAACACCCTGACCCGCAAGCTGAAAGAGTTGGGAATGGAATAGGTGGCGGCGCCGATGATAAAAAACGCAATCCGGCGCACAAAAAATCGACGGCGCCAGGCTTTACAGCCCGTGCGGGCGCAGTATGATCGGGTCGCACACTCTGGAGGCTGACGATGCTGGATTCATTCATCGCATTCATTTCCCAAGGCGCGGAACTGGGTTCCGCCGCCGGCCACACCCCGCAGGCGGCCGTTGCCGCGCTGCTGTGCGCCGCGCTGCTTAACTTCTTCAGCTAAAAAAACAGCCGCATCAGCGGCTGTTTTTTCATCGTCAAATCACCCGGGAAAATTGTTGATTGCGCGCCTGCTGGCGCAGGTAGATATCGAAGCACATGCAAATGTTGCGGATCAGCAATCGGCCGCGCGGCGTCACGCGAATGCCTGTTGCATCACGCTCCACCAGCCCATCGAGCTCAAACGGCGCCAGCAGTTGCAGATCCTCGGCAAAATAAGCGGCGAAGTCGACGCCGTATTGCCGCTCGACAGCCTGATAATCCAGCCCGAAGTTGCAGATCAGCGTTTTGATCACATCGCGCCGCAGACA
Source organism: Serratia ficaria (assembly GCF_900187015.1). Lineage (NCBI taxonomy): Bacteria > Pseudomonadati > Pseudomonadota > Gammaproteobacteria > Enterobacterales > Yersiniaceae > Serratia > Serratia ficaria. The sequence continues at coordinate 5,140,841 of NZ_LT906479.1, forward strand.
ATCGTCTTCCGTCATCGCCAGGCCGCGCCACAGCGCGTGGCCCTGCGCCTCTACGCTGCCGTAGTAGCTCTTCAGCTCTTTCTGGTTCTGCGCATAGCTGTCGCCGAGCATGCTGATGGCGGAAACGCCCAGCCCCAGCAGATCGCTGTCGCCCTGGGTGGTGTACCCCTGGAAATTGCGGTGCAGCTTGCCTTCGCGCTGGGCGATCGCCAGCTCGTCGTCCGGGCGCGCAAAGTGGTCCATGCCGATAAACCGGTAGCCGGCGCCGGTCAGGAACGCGATGCTCTGCTGCAGGATATCCAGCTTCTGCCGGGCGCTGGGCAGATCGGCATCCTTGATTTTGCGCTGGGCGGCGAACAGGCTCGGCAAATGCGCATAATTGAACACGCTGAGACGATCCGGCGCCAGCTCCGCCACCCGTTGCAGCGTGAAGGCGAAGCTTTCCGGCGTTTGCTTCGGCAGGCCGTAGATCAGATCGATATTGGTCGAACGGAAACCGAGCGCCTTGGCGCGGGCGATCAGGGCAAAAATGAAATCTTCATCCTGCTCGCGGTTGACCAGCTGCTGTACCTGTTTGTTGAAATCCTGCACGCCCATGCTCAGACGATTAAAGCCCTCGCTGCGCAAGTGATCGAGCACGTCCAGCTCAATCTCGCGCGGATCCACTTCAATCGACATTTCCGCGTCGGGCAGAAAGTCAAAATGCTGGCGCAACAACGCCACCAGCCGGCTGATTTGCGCTTTGGTCAGGTAGGTCGGCGTGCCGCCGCCCCAGTGCATCTGCCCCACCTGGCGGCCGGCAAACAGCGGCGCGCGCTGGGCTATCTCATGCGCCAGCATCTGCAGATATTCATCAGCCTTGTGCGTCTGGCGAGTCACCAGCTTGTTGCAGCCGCAGAAATAGCACAGCTTATGGCAAAACGGGATATGCACGTACAGCGACAGCGGACGATCGGGGTAACGCACCGCGGCGCGTTGAAACGCCGCTTCGTCGTAGTGCTGGTTAAACTCCAGCGCCGTGGGGTACGAGGTGTAACGCGGCCCCGAATAGTTATATTTTTGGATCAGGGCCAAATCCCAGACGATTGCCTGCTCTGACATGCTGCTCACTCCTTCCGACATTTTTTTCTACCGGGCCGGGAAATGGGCAGTTGTCTACGCTGTCTGGCCGCGGAAGCGCTGCGAAAACGCGCTTTGCGCTTAGACAGCCGCCACAGTTTACCGAATAACCACAGCAGATAACACATCAAGAGTAGGGCTATTGTCGGGATCGGCCACATGACGCGTTAAAATACGTCTTTCGGGTTACCGCCTTTCAGCAGCTTCAGGATGTCCTCCTGTTTTTCTTCTTCTTCGTCGTCTTCGTCTTCGCCCAGCTCGATGCCCAACAGCTCCATCAGTACATCGATGCGGTCCAGCGTCTGATCGACATAGGCCTGCTCTTCGGCATTCAGCGTTTCGCCGTCGTCGATGCGATCCAGCAATGCATCCAGGCGTTCGTCATTTTCCAGCTTCGCCAGCTCTTCTTCCGGCGACAGGCGCGGTTTGGCCTCGGCCTTCGGTTTCGGCTGCGGCTTGGCTTTCGCCTTGGCATCAACCACCAGCGCTACCGGCACCTTGCTGCCGATGCGCGGATCTTTGGCCTGTGCGGCTGATTTGTTTTTCTGGCTGTCGGATTCAACCTGGGTGCGGGAGCCGGAAGCATGACCGCGGCGCTTTTTCAGACGCTTGCGCTCGCGGGCTTCCTGATCGAGCTCCACACGGCTTTTCTTTTTCGTTTTCGGCTTCGCCGCGCTGCTGCGAGGCGCGCGAGGTGCTTTTGATGGCTGGTTCATGGCTTACGCTCTTAGGTATGTAGATTCAGTATAGAATTGCGGCGGAATCTAGCAGAAAGCAGACAAAGAAAAAAGGCGGCAGGTTAAACCTGCCGCCTATTTCGCACCTTCTTGCGAAGGTTATTTCTGCTACGCGCTCCATGCGCACACGCAACATCCCGGTTTTTCCCTCTGCTATAACCGCATTCCCTGCCACTACGTCCTTCATCCTGAAAGGAAAATCCTCCATGGCGCAATCCGTTCGCATCCGCTCTTCCTGAGCGCGCATCCTGCGGGCGTCCTCACTGCAATAACTTCACCATCCCTGTGCCATTTCGCGCATTCAGGTGCGAAAGGGGTCAATTCCTTCTGTACTCATCCTGGCACTCATTGCACGTCCGGTGCGTTCCCTGAGATTTTTCATCCGTCCCGGATGTTCCCTAATCCTGCGCAACCCTGCGTTAACCGCTACTTTACGTTATTGCCCCGGCGGCTCAAGGTACTTACCGCCGTTTACCGCGCCGCTGGTGCGCAACGGAAAATTAATTGTTTGTTTTTTAACGAAAAGAATAAAAACCACTTTCGAATAAAGCGACATTACCCTCGATTCGAATGGCAAATGTCTCACAGGCTTCGCCCGGCATAACTGCCACTCCCTGCTGGCCAGCCGCTTAAAAACAGAGAAACACACCATTTTTACCGCTGATGCAGTTATAATCGCCAACCAGTTAGCCATCCTCACGGAGACGAAAAATTTTGACCAGCAAGAATTACAATTATCATGTGACCCACTTCGTCACCAGTGCGCCCGATATTCGCCATCTGCCGGGGGATGAAGGTATTGAAGTCGCGTTCGCCGGCCGCTCCAACGCCGGCAAGTCCAGCGCGTTAAATACCCTGACCAACCAAAAAAGCCTGGCGCGAACCAGTAAAACGCCGGGACGTACCCAGCTGATCAACCTGTTCGAAGTGGAAGAAGGCATTCGCCTGGTCGACCTGCCGGGCTATGGCTATGCCGAAGTGCCGGAAGAGATGAAGCGCAAATGGCAGCGCGCGCTGGGTGAATACCTGCAAATGCGCAACTGCCTGAAAGGCCTGGTGGTGCTGATGGATATTCGTCACCCGCTGAAAGATCTCGACCAGCAGATGATCCAGTGGGCGGTCGACGTCGGCACCCCGGTGCTGGTGTTGCTGACCAAGGCCGACAAGCTGGCCTCGGGCGCGCGCAAGGCGCAGCTCAACATGGTGCGGGAAGCGGTGCTGCCGTTTATGGGCGATATTCAGGTTGAAGCCTTCTCTTCACCGAAAAAAATCGGCGTCGACAAGCTGAGCCAGAAGCTGAATACCTGGTTCAATGAGATCCCGCCGGAAGTGCTGCCGGAAGAAGACGCCGACGGCGAGTAAAATCGTCCGGCACGTCGTCAGAGCCGATGCGGTAACGCATCGGTTTTTTTATGCGCGTCTTTCGGCGATAACCGCGCTTTTTTGTTATCTAATTACAATTCTGACAAAAAGCCATCATAAAAACTTATCGGATAAATTGAACTCCCTGCCCGGATATCGGGGCTGGCGAGCTGGCGGGGCGATGGAAAAAGCGGCGGGCGAGATAGGGAAAACTTATGGTTTTTCGCTGTTTTTACAATAAAAAACGCCCCAGTCAATACTGACTGGGGCGGCTAAATATTCAGCCAAATCCGATTACGTGAAGTAAAAGGTCTGAAAGATAGAACATCTTACCTCTGTACCCTACGCCTGTAACTCTACCTCATTTTTTCGCAGGGCAAAAGAATTTTTTGTAGTTTACTTACACAATTTAACGCTCAAGAATGGCGAAGTTGCGGAAACAATCGCCGCATCTTGTAGCTTAATTACGAAAAGTGCTTAGGTTATCGCCAGTTAGCGCATCTGGCGATAACCGGGCGATCAATGCGCTTCATCCCAGTTGATGCCCACGCCGACATCCACCTTCAGCGGCACCGCCAGCGCCATGCTGCTTTCCATCAGTTCGCGGATGCGATCGCTGGACGCTTCAATCACCGATTCATGCACCTCGAACACCAGTTCATCGTGTACCTGCATGATCATGCGCACCAACGGCTGCTCCTGCCCCTGCAGCCAGGCGTCGACTTCGATCATCGCCCGCTTGATAATATCCGCGGCGGTGCCCTGCATCGGGGCGTTGATCGCCGCGCGCTCTGCGGCCTTGCGGCGCATGCCGTTGCTGGAGCGCACGTCCGGCAGGTACAAGCGGCGACCGTCCAGAGTGCTGACGTAGCCCTGCTCAGCGGCCTGCTGACGAGTGCGTTCCATGTAATCCAGCACCCCGGGGTAACGCTCGAAGTAGAGGTCCATATAGCGCTGGGCTTCGCCGCGCGGGATCCCCAGCTGGCGCGCCAGGCCGAAGGCGCTCATGCCGTAAATCAGGCCAAAGTTGATCGCTTTGGCGCTGCGGCGCTGCTCGCCGGTCACTTTGTCCAGCGGCACGCCAAACACCTCGGCTGCCGTAGCGCGGTGAATGTCTTTACCCTCGGCAAAGGCCTTCAGCAGCCCTTCGTCCTGCGACAGATGCGCCATGATGCGCAGTTCGATTTGCGAATAGTCGGCCGCGACGATGCGGTAGCCCTCGGGCGCGATAAACGCCTGGCGAATGCGCCGGCCTTCGTCGTTGCGCACCGGGATGTTCTGCAGGTTCGGATCGCTGGACGAGAGACGCCCGGTAGCCGTTACCGCCTGATGATAAGAGGTGTGCACCCGACCGCTGACCGGATTGATCATCAGCGGCAGCTTATCGGTATAGGTGGTTTTCAGCTTCGCCAGGCCGCGGTACTCCAGGATCACCTTAGGCAAAGGATAATCCAGCGCCAGCTCGGCCAGCACCTCTTCATTGGTCGATGGCGCGCCGCCCGGGGTTTTCTTCAGCACCGGCAGCTTTTGCTTCTCATACAGGATCGCCTGCAGCTGTTTGGTCGACGCCAGGTTAAAGGGTTCTTCCGCCAACTCATGCGCCTGAATTTCCAGCTCGCCGAGGCGCTTGGCCAGCTCCTGCGAATGGGCAGCCAGGATAGCCGGGTCGATCAGCACCCCGGTACGTTCGATATGCGACAGCACCGGCAACAACGGCATCTCAATCTGATTGAACACCGTCAGCAGTTCGGCGCTTTGCTGCAGCTGCGGCCACATCGCCAAATGCAGCTGCAGCGTGACGTCGGCGTCTTCCGCGGCGTAGGGCGCCGCCTGCTCCAGGGCGATTTGGTTGAACGTCAGCTGGTTTTTGCCCTTGCCGGCGATCTCTTCAAAGGTGATGGTCTTATGGCCCAAATAGCGGTCGGCCAGGCTGTCCATATCATGGCGGCCGCCGACGCTGTCCAGCACGTAGGATTCGAGCATGGTGTCGAAGGCGATGCCGCGCATATTAATGCCATAGCGCGCCAGCAGGCTCATATCGAACTTCAGGTTTTGCCCGACCTTCAGCGCCTTTTCGTCTTCCAGCAGCGGTTTGAGCGTTTCCAGCACATAGGCGCGATCCAGCTGCGCAGGCGCGTCCAGATAATCATGCGCCACCGGCAGGTAGGCGGCTTCGCCCGGCGCCACGGCGAACGACAGGCCAATCAGGTTGGCGCTCAGGGTGTCCAGGCCGTCGGTTTCGGTATCAAAGGCGAACACCTCGGCCTTTTTCAAGCGCTGCAGCCAAACGGCGAAGGTGTCTTCGTCCAGAATGGTGACATAGCCGTCCTGGGACAGTCTCGCTTCCGCTGCGGCCTTTGGCGCTTCCGGCGCGGCGGCGGCGGGTTTCGCCGCACCGGCGGTTCTCACCCCGGCGCCTTTTTTGTTTTCCAGCCAGACGCCGGCTTCCACATCCGCCAGCCAGCGTTTGAATTCATATTGTTTGAACAGCTGCTGCAGCACGTCGGCGTCCGGTGCGGACACCTCCAGATCGGCGCAGGAGAGTTCCAGCTCGACGTCGGTCTTGATCGTCGCCAGCTGGTAAGAGAGGTAGGCCACCTCTTTATTTTGCTCCAGCTTGGCGGCCATGGTCTTGGCGCCGCGGAAGCTGAGCGTGGCGATGCTGTCCAGGTTGCCGTACAGCGCATCCAGTCCGCCCACGCCCTGCAGCAGCGCCTGGGCGGTTTTCTCGCCCACGCCCGGCACACCCGGGATGTTATCCGAGGCATCGCCCATCAGCGCCAGGTAGTCGATAATCAGCGCCGGCGGAATGCCGTACTTGTCGCACACTTCCTGCGGACCGAGAATGCTGTTGTTCATGGTGTTGATCAGGGTGACGTTCGGCGTGACCAACTGCGCCATGTCTTTGTCCCCGGTGCTGATCAACACCGCATGGCCGGCTTTTTCCGCCTCCAGCGCCAGGGTACCGATAACGTCGTCGGCCTCTACGCCTGGCGTGACCAGCAGCGGCAGCCCCATCGCCTTGACCATTTTGTGCAGCGGCTCGATCTGCGCCCGCAGATCGTCTGGCATCGGCGGCCGATGCGACTTGTACTCTGCGAACAGCTCATCGCGGAAGGTTTTCCCTTTGGCATCAAACACCACCGCAACGTGGCTGGGCTGGTACTGCAGCAACAGGCTGCGCAGCATATTCAGCACGCCGTACATCGCTCCGGTCGGCTCGCCCGCCGAGTTGGTCAGCGGAGGGAAAGCGTGGTAAGCACGGTAGAGGTAGGAGGAACCGTCAACCAGGATTAATGGGTTTTCTGCAATCTGGGCCATAGCGTTTCTTTATCGTGATCGGACATAGCGGTAAGCATGCCATAGGTGGCCGCCGGAGACGAACCTTAGCGTGCATTACGGGTGAAAATGATGGGATTGTGCGAGAGGATCCACAAGATCCCTGCTGTGGATAACTTTGTGCATAGAAAAGATAACGGATTATAACGATGCGATCATCGTTATAATTAAGAATAAAATTCCTATTGAAATCACTGCGTTAAATGAATGGTTTTTACCGACGGATAATTATCGGCTTTTATTCAATTTGTGGATATAACTTGCATCGGATTTTAATCGCGCTATTAATCAAATTCAGCGCCTCAATTACCATAGCACAAGATGAGCAGGTTGCACAAAAACCCAGCAAATGACTATTTCGCCCCGGCGGGAAAACAGTGATTTTTAGCGGCGCTTTCCTTTGGCGGTTTCTGTTAAAATATTTTTTTGTTCATGCACTCCGCCATGTAACGATGTTCCCATAAACCGTCAGCCCATAACCATGCCAAAATTGTTAGCCCCTGTTATTTTTATCATTTCTGCCATGCTTACCATTTTGGTGACGGTGCTGTGTTCGATCCCCATCACGCTGGCCGGTATCGTAAAGCTATTGGTGCCCATCCCCGCCGTTTGGCGGCGTATCTCCGCCTTTGCCGATTTTATGATGTGGTGCTGGTGCCAGGGGCTGGCGCTGTTATTGCGCATTAACTGGCGGCTGCGTTGGGATATTGAAGGTCTCGAAGGGCTGGAACGTAAAAACTGGTATCTGCTGATCAGCAATCATGAAAGCTGGTCGGATATTGTGGTGCTGTGCGTATTGTTCAGAAACCATATCCCTATGAATAAATATTTCCTCAAGCAGCAGCTGGCCTGGGTACCCTTCGTCGGCTTGGCCTGCTGGGCGCTGGATATGCCGTTTATGAAACGCTACTCGCGCGCCTATTTGCTCAAGCATCCGGAAAGGCGCGGCAAGGATATCGAGACCACGCGCCGCTCCTGCGAGAAGTTTCGCCAGCGGCCGACCACCATCGTCAATTTTGTCGAGGGCTCGCGCTTCACCGAAGCCAAGAAAATTAAAACCCGTTCACCCTATCGCAATTTGCTGGCGCCAAAAGCCGCCGGCATCGCCTTTACGCTGAGCGCATTGGGCAGCCAGTTCGACAAGGTACTGAATGTCACCCTGCTTTATCCGGAAAATAACGCCCATCCCTTTATGGATATGCTGTGCGGGCGGCTGACGCGTATCGTGGTGAGAATCGAAATGCTACCGATCGATGAGACCATGCATGGCGACTACTTCAATGACAAGCTGTTCAAACGGCGTTTCCAACTGTGGCTGAACAGGCTGTGGCAGGAGAAAGATCGGCTGTTGGATAAACTGAAACGGCAATATGGATAAAAAAACGCCGGCGCTGAGCCGGCGTTTTTCATTTTAAATCACGGTTACTTCTGCTGGCTGAGGAATTTAACCACGTCAGCAAACTGCTTCACGTAGGCATCCATCGAGCTGGTGTCCAGGCCGTCGTTTTTAACCATGTATTTGCCATTAACAAATACCGCCGGCACGCCGCGCAACTGCAGATCTTCCGCCGCTTTTTCCTGCTGAACCACCAGGGATTTCACCACGAAGCTGTTCCAGGCCGCATCATAGTCCGCCGCGCTCACGCCCGCTTTCACGAACACATTGCGGATATCATCCGGGGTTTGCACCGTCTGGGTCTTCTGCACCGCTTCAAACATCAGCGGGCTGACCTTGTCTTCTACGCCCAGCGCCATCGCAACCGCCCAGGCCTGGGTCAGCTGCTTGCCCAACGGGCCCAGGAACTCAACGTGGTATTTGGTCATCTTGGTGCCGACAGGCAGCGCCTTTTTCACGTTTTCAGACACGTGATAAACCTGCTCGAACTGATAGCAGTGCGGGCAATAGAAGGAGAAGAACTCCAGCACCTGCGGCTCGCCGGTTACCGGCTTGTCCAGAGTCACGTATTGCGTACCATCGCTAAACTGCGCGGCAGAGGCGCTGAACGCCATCACCATGCCAACGAGCGCCAACCATATTTTCTTCATAAGACTAAACTCTCCATTATGTTAAAGCTTCAATACATTGGCGTCAGCTGCAGCGGGGGCTCCTGCAACAGCTTAACCTGTTCAGTGAAAGCCGCGGTCTGAGATAACCAGAAATCAGACTCCGCCATCCACGGAAAACTTTTGGGGAATGCCGGATCCTGCCAGCGGCGCGCCACCCAGGCCAGGTAATACACCATGCGCATCGCCCGCAGCGGTTCGATCAACGCCAGTTCGCGCTGATCGAACTCGGCAAACTCGGCGTAGGCTTCCAGCAAAATATCCAACTGCATCAAGCGATCGCGGCGCTCGCCGTGCAGCAACATCCACAGATCCTGCACCGCCGGGCCATTGCGCGCGTCATCAAGATCGACGAACAGCGGGCCATCGCGCCACAGAATATTGCCTGGGTGGCAATCGCCGTGCAAACGGCGCGGCTGCCAGTCCAGGCGCCAATGTTGCTTGATAGCCTCGATCAGGCGGTCTGTCGCCTTCAGGAAGGCGTCGCGCTGCGCATTCGGCAACAGCGCGCAGTTCGCCAATACCTGGCGCGGCGCAGTGAGATATTCCTCCACGCCCATCGTCGGGCGTTCGGCAAACAGCCTTTCGCCTCCCACCTGATGAATACGCCCGAGAAAACGGCCTACCCATTCCAATTGATCCAGATTATCAATCTCGTACTGCCGCCCACCTACGCTGGGGAAAACGGTAAAGAAGAAACCGCCATAGGTATGCAGCGTACTGCCCTGCAGCGCCAACGGCGCTACCGCCGGGATCTCCGCCTGAGCAAGATCCAGGGCAAACTGATGTTCTTCACCGATCTGCTCCGCGCTCCAGCGCTCGGGGCGGTAAAACTTCACCACGTAACGTTTACGATCTTCGTCCATAAACTGATAGACGCGGTTTTCATAGCTGTTCAGCGCCGTCAGCCCGGAATCGACGCGCAGGCCAACCCCTTCGAGCGCATCCATAATCAGATCGGGCGACAGGGTTTCAAAATTAAAGGCAGAGTTATTCATAACGTTCGCTTGGTAACCGCAGGGTGCCGGGAATGAGAAATAGTAGCATTAATGGCGAGTTTCACGAGTAATGCTTCCCTGCACCGCACAAAAGCTAATCCTTGATAACCCCGCGGGCGCGCAACAGCGCCGTTTTAAAGTCTTCTTCATAATCCTTTTTCAGGCCGGGGATCTGATCCGTGCCGGCGCTGCCGCGCATTTTCAGGTGATAGATGAGGATATCGTCACTCAGCTCGGACAGCTCGCCTTGAAAACCGGCTTCCTTCGCCAGCTTTTGCAAAAATGGGATCAGATTGAGATCGGGATCTTCCTGCCAGGCCGGATGCAACAGCTCGATCAGCTCGTTTACGCGATGCGTTTTCATCTCAATATCGTCCAGTGGTATGAATAAACACACAAAGTAACAGGCTTACCAACGCAGTGAAAGAAGCAGCTTGTCAATAAAGGTAAATCCTGATGTCACACCGGCTTTAGCGCTACAATCAGGGCATTAACAGTGCGGGAAGAAAAATATGCATGAAGAAATTACCGGCGTTATTCTGGCCGGCGGCCGCGGGACGCGGATGGCCGGTGAGGATAAGGGCTTGGTACCGATTGGCGGCGTAGCGCTTTATCGGTACGTGCTGGCGCGGTTACGTACGCAGGTAACTGCCGTCGCCATCAACGCCAATCGCAATCAGAAACGTTACCAAGCCAGCGGTCTGCCGGTGATCGGCGACCTGACGCCCGACTTTGCCGGCCCGCTGGCCGGCATGTTGGCCGGGTTGGAACATGCAGCCGGCAAATGGGTGGCCTTTGTACCTTGCGACGTGCCTGATTTCCCAGCGACATTAGTCGAAGAACTCTGGCGGCAGAAAGGCGATGCCCCGGCCGCCTATGCCAGCGACGGTGAACGGGATCACCCTACGCTGGCATTGCTGCACACCGGCCTTATACCGCAACTGACCGACTATCTGGCCCGCGGGGAACGTAAATTGATGCTGTTTCTGAAGGAGGTTCAGGCTCAGCGGGTCGTCTTCAGCGGACAACAGGCGGCATTCCATAATCTTAATACGCCTGACGACTGCCGGCGTTGGCAGCAGGAGCGAGGATTGCGCGATGAATAACTCACTGCCGCCGCTGCTGGCCATTGGCGCCTATAGCGGAACAGGAAAAACCACCCTGCTTAAACGGCTGATCCCTCTGCTGAAGCAGCGGCAGGTAAGAGTCGGATTGATCAAACACACCCATCACAATATGGATGTGGATACACCGGGTAAAGACAGCTATGAACTGCGCAAAGCCGGTGCCGATCAAACGCTGGTCGCCAGCGATCGCCGTTGGGCATTGATGACCGAAACGCCTGAGCAGCAACCGCTGGATCTTCAGTATCTGGCCAGCCGTTTTGATGCCGATAAGGTCGATCTGATTTTAGTGGAAGGGTTCAAGCATGAACCTATCGGTAAAATTATTCTCTACCGCGAAGAAATAGGCCGGCCGCTTGAGGAGATGCTGGACGAGTTTGTGCTCGCCGTCGCCAGCGATCGTCCGGTAACCGCCAACGTGCGCTCATTGGATATCAATCGGCCGGAAAGCATTGCCGATTTCATCATGGAATGGCTGAAAGGCGCAGCGTAGCTGCGCTTTTTTGCTTTTTTGCACATAACAAAAAGCCCCATGCTTTCGCATGGGGCTTGTCGTTTTATTTGATGCCTGGCAGTGTCCTACTCTCGCATGGGGAGACCCCACACTACCATCGGCGCTACGGCGTTTCACTTCTGAGTTCGGCATGGAGTCAGGTGGGACCACCGCGCTATTGCCGCCAGGCAAATTCTGTTTCATTCCAACCGCTTCACTCTCGTGTCGCCATCGAAACCAATCTCGGAACTTCGCTGAAAATTATTCGTCTCTCTAAAACACCTTCGGTGTTGTAAGGTTAAGCCTCACGGATCATTAGTACTGGTTAGCTCAATGCATCGCTGCACTTACACACCCAGCCTATCAACGTCTTAGTCTTAAACGTTCCTTCAGGGACCTTAAAGGTCCAGGGAAGACTCATCTCGAGGCAAGTTTCGCGCTTAGATGCTTTCAGCGCTTATCTTTTCCGCACTTAGCTACCGGGCAGTGCCATTGGCATGACAACCCGAACACCAGTGGTGCGTTCACTCCGGTCCTCTCGTACTAGGAGCAACCCCTCTCAATCTTCCAACGCCCACGGCAGATAGGGACCGAACTGTCTCACGACGTTCTAAACCCAGCTCGCGTACCACTTTAAATGGCGAACAGCCATACCCTTGGGACCTACTTCAGCCCCAGGATGTGATGAGCCGACATCGAGGTGCCAAACACCGCCGTCGATATGAACTCTTGGGCGGTATCAGCCTGTTATCCCCGGAGTACCTTTTATCCGTTGAGCGATGGCCCTTCCATTCAGAACCACCGGATCACTAAGACCTACTTTCGTACCTGCTCGAGCCGTCACTCTCGCAGTCAAGCTAGCTTATGCCTTTGCACTAACCTCACGATGTCCGACCGTGATTAGCTAACCTTCGTGCTCCTCCGTTACTCTTTGGGAGGAGACCGCCCCAGTCAAACTACCCACCAGACACTGTCCTCACCCCAGATTATGGGGCCGAGTTAGAACATCAAACATTAAAGGGTGGTATTTCAAGGTTGGCTCCACGCAGACTGGCGTCCACGCTTCAAAGCCTCCCACCTATCCTACACATCAAGGCTCAATGTTCAGTGTCAAGCTATAGTAAAGGTTCACGGGGTCTTTCCGTCTTGCCGCGGGTACACTGCATCTTCACAGCGAGTTCAATTTCACTGAGTCTCGGGTGGAGACAGCCTGGCCATCATTACGCCATTCGTGCAGGTCGGAACTTACCCGACAAGGAATTTCGCTACCTTAGGACCGTTATAGTTACGGCCGCCGTTTACTGGGGCTTCGATCAAGAGCTTCGCCTTGCGGCTGACCCCATCAATTAACCTTCCAGCACCGGGCAGGCGTCACACCGTATACGTCCACTTTCGTGTTTGCACAGTGCTGTGTTTTTATTAAACAGTTGCAGCCAGCTGGTATCTGCGACTGGCTTCAGCTCCATCCGCAAGGGACTTCACCTACGCGCCAGCGTGCCTTCTCCCGAAGTTACGGCACCATTTTGCCTAGTTCCTTCACCCGAGTTCTCTCAAGCGCCTTGGTATTCTCTACCTGACCACCTGTGTCGGTTTGGGGTACGATTCTGTGTTACCTGATGCTTAGAGGCTTTTCCTGGAAGCTTGGCATCAACTACTTCTGCACCGTAGTGCATCGTCATCACGCCTCAGGGTTGACAGCGTTCCGGATTTACCAGGAACACCCCCCTACACGCTTAAACCGGGACAACCGTCGCCCGGCTAGCCTAGCCTTCTCCGTCCCCCCTTCGCAGTAACACCGAGTACAGGAATATTAACCTGTTTCCCATCGACTACGCTTTTCAGCCTCGCCTTAGGGGTCGACTCACCCTGCCCCGATTAACGTTGGACAGGAACCCTTGGTCTTCCGGCGAGCGGGCTTTTCACCCGCTTTATCGTTACTTATGTCAGCATTCGCACTTCTGATACCTCCAGCAACCCTCACAGGCCACCTTCAACGGCTTACAGAACGCTCCCCTACCCAACAACGCCTAAGCGTCGCTGCCGCAGCTTCGGTGCATGGTTTAGCCCCGTTACATCTTCCGCGCAGGCCGACTCGACCAGTGAGCTATTACGCTTTCTTTAAATGATGGCTGCTTCTAAGCCAACATCCTGGCTGTCTATGCCTTCCCACATCGTTTCCCACTTAACCATGACTTTGGGACCTTAGCTGGCGGTCTGGGTTGTTTCCCTCTTCACGACGGACGTTAGCACCCGCCGTGTGTCTCCCGTGATAACATTCTTCGGTATTCGGAGTTTGCATCGGTTTGGTAAGCCGGGATGGCCCCCTAGCCGAAACAGTGCTCTACCCCCGAAGATGAGTTCACGAGGCGCTACCTAAATAGCTTTCGGGGAGAACCAGCTATCTCCCGGTTTGATTGGCCTTTCACCCCCAGCCACAAGTCATCCGCTAATTTTTCAACATTAGTCGGTTCGGTCCTCCAGTTAGTGTTACCCAACCTTCAACCTGCCCATGGCTAGATCACCGGGTTTCGGGTCTATACCTTGCAACTATTCGCCCAGTTAAGACTCGGTTTCCCTACGGCTCCCCTATACGGTTAACCTTGCTACAAAATATAAGTCGCTGACCCATTATACAAAAGGTACGCAGTCACACCACGAAGGTGCTCCCACTGCTTGTACGTACACGGTTTCAGGTTCTATTTCACTCCCCTCGCCGGGGTTCTTTTCGCCTTTCCCTCACGGTACTGGTTCACTATCGGTCAGTCAGGAGTATTTAGCCTTGGAGGATGGTCCCCCCATATTCAGACAGGATGTCACGTGTCCCGCCCTACTCATCGAACTCACAGTCAATGCATTTTAGTGTACGGGGCTATCACCCTTTACTGCGCGACTTTCCAGACGCTTCCACTAACGCAAGAACTGATTCAGGTTCTGGGCTGTTCCCCGTTCGCTCGCCGCTACTGGGGGAATCTCGGTTGATTTCTTTTCCTCGGGGTACTTAGATGTTTCAGTTCCCCCGGTTCGCCTCGTTAAGCTATGTATTCACTTAACGATAGTGCAACGAATTGCACTGGGTTTCCCCATTCGGGTATCGCCGGTTATAACGGTTCATATCACCTTACCGACGCTTTTCGCAGATTAGCACGCCCTTCATCGCCTCTGACTGCCTAGGCATCCACCGTGTACGCTTAGTCACTTAACCTCACAACCCGAAGGCGTCTTTTATAAATAATCGACACTTCGCATTGCAAACATTTGAGAGACTCTATGACGGGTTACTCCTTATCCCAATATTTCTACGGAGGGACAAGTTTCAGCCGTCATGTTTCAATTTTCAGCTTGTTCCAGATTGTTAAAGAGCAATATCTTAAACACGACTCGCAAGAGTCATCTTTAAGATTTTTTGGTCACGCATGACCGGTGATAATGTCTTTCACTCATTATCGGAATGGCGTCCCCAAGGGGATTCGAACCCCTGTTACAGCCGTGAAAGGGCAGTGTCCTAGGCCTCTAGACGATGGGGACACGAAAATCCGATTAAACTGAACGTTTTAATCGGTTCGCATCAGCATGAGTCAGAGACTCATTACATCAACAGGTGCGCATTGCTCGTTACTTTTTCATCAGACAATCTGTGTGAGCACTTCACGCGAATCGATATCATTAGGTAAGGAGGTGATCCAACCGCAGGTTCCCCTACGGTTACCTTGTTACGACTTCACCCCAGTCATGAATCACAAAGTGGTAAGCGCCCTCCCGAAGGTTAAGCTACCTACTTCTTTTGCAACCCACTCCCATGGTGTGACGGGCGGTGTGTACAAGGCCCGGGAACGTATTCACCGTAGCATTCTGATCTACGATTACTAGCGATTCCGACTTCATGGAGTCGAGTTGCAGACTCCAATCCGGACTACGACGTACTTTATGAGGTCCGCTTGCTCTCGCGAGTTCGCTTCTCTTTGTATACGCCATTGTAGCACGTGTGTAGCCCTACTCGTAAGGGCCATGATGACTTGACGTCATCCCCACCTTCCTCCGGTTTATCACCGGCAGTCTCCTTTGAGTTCCCGACCGAATCGCTGGCAACAAAGGATAAGGGTTGCGCTCGTTGCGGGACTTAACCCAACATTTCACAACACGAGCTGACGACAGCCATGCAGCACCTGTCTCAGAGTTCCCGAAGGCACCAAAGCATCTCTGCTAAGTTCTCTGGATGTCAAGAGTAGGTAAGGTTCTTCGCGTTGCATCGAATTAAACCACATGCTCCACCGCTTGTGCGGGCCCCCGTCAATTCATTTGAGTTTTAACCTTGCGGCCGTACTCCCCAGGCGGTCGATTTAACGCGTTAGCTCCGGAAGCCACGCCTCAAGGGCACAACCTCCAAATCGACATCGTTTACAGCGTGGACTACCAGGGTATCTAATCCTGTTTGCTCCCCACGCTTTCGCACCTGAGCGTCAGTCTTCGTCCAGGGGGCCGCCTTCGCCACCGGTATTCCTCCAGATCTCTACGCATTTCACCGCTACACCTGGAATTCTACCCCCCTCTACGAGACTCTAGCTTGCCAGTTTCAAATGCAGTTCCCACGTTAAGCGCGGGGATTTCACATCTGACTTAACAAACCGCCTGCGTGCGCTTTACGCCCAGTAATTCCGATTAACGCTTGCACCCTCCGTATTACCGCGGCTGCTGGCACGGAGTTAGCCGGTGCTTCTTCTGCGAGTAACGTCAATGCGCTGCCGTATTAAGACATCGCCCTTCCTCCTCGCTGAAAGTGCTTTACAACCCGAAGGCCTTCTTCACACACGCGGCATGGCTGCATCAGGCTTGCGCCCATTGTGCAATATTCCCCACTGCTGCCTCCCGTAGGAGTCTGGACCGTGTCTCAGTTCCAGTGTGGCTGGTCATCCTCTCAGACCAGCTAGGGATCGTCGCCTAGGTGAGCCATTACCCCACCTACTAGCTAATCCCATCTGGGCACATCTGATGGCGTGAGGCCCGAAGGTCCCCCACTTTGGTCCGTAGACGTTATGCGGTATTAGCTACCGTTTCCAGTAGTTATCCCCCTCCATCAGGCAGTTTCCCAGACATTACTCACCCGTCCGCCGCTCGTCACCCAGAGAGCAAGCTCTCCTGTGCTACCGCTCGACTTGCATGTGTTAGGCCTGCCGCCAGCGTTCAATCTGAGCCATGATCAAACTCTTCAATTAAAAGCTTGATTTGCTTCAACTCGTGAAGCGATGCTCAAAGGTTACTGCATGAATTTTACTTCAGTTAGTCACTCTTCAAGACTTGATATTTTTTCGTACCCGAAGGTACTGGATATCGTCTTGTGGAGTGCCCACACAGATTGTCTGATAAATTGTTAAAGAGCGTTGGTTACTGAGAGATAACTCTCGGTAACGCGGGAGGTGCATATTACGCTTTCCCGCTGAAGAGTCAAGCTTTTTTCTTATTAAGAAACGGCGTTTTCACCGGCTTGCTTCTTCCTGGCTGGGCGACTGGTTCTCGTTAGAGGAGTCGTTGTTCCCGGTCAGTGGAGGCGCATTATAGGGAGTTCTCAGAACGCCGCAACCCCTAAATGCAAAAAACTTTTCAAGCGCGGTTTTTTTCGGCAAACGGGTCAAAAAGCGGCGCTTTTATGTCACTTTTTCCGGCAAACAGCCATAAAAGCTGGCGATCCCTGGAGTAAAATAAGAATAACGATGTTCAGTAAGGACCCGCAGCCATGCAATTTAATGCTCAACAACAGGCCGCCCAACGCAATCTTTCTTATCTTCTGGCGGAAAAACTCGGCCAACAAATCCTGGCGGGCGACTATCAGGCCGGCAGCATCCTGCCCGGCGAGATGGAACTGGGCGAACAATTCGGCGTAAGCCGCACGGCGGTGCGCGAAGCGGTCAAGATGTTGGCGGCCAAAGGCATGCTGCTGCCGCGCCCGCGCATCGGCACCCGGGTGATGCCGCGCAGCCAATGGAACTTCCTCGATCAGGATTTGCTGACCTGGTGGATGACGCGGGAAAACTTCGATCAGGTCATGCAGCACTTCCTTATCTTGCGCACCTCGCTGGAACCGCAGGCCTGCGCGCTGGCGGCCAGCCACGCCAGCGCGCAACAAACCGGGCTGTTGGCGGAGCTGATGGCGGAAATGCGCGCGCTGCACACCCAGTTTGACCGCGAACGCTGGATCCAGGTTGATACCCAGTTCCACCAGCTTATCTACGAAGCCAGCGGCAACCCCTTCCTGACCTCGTTCGCCAACCTGTTCAGTTCGGTGTATCAAAGCTACTTCCGCGCCATCACCGGCAACGAAGTGATCAAGCTGCGGCATCACCAGGCAATCGTCGACGCGATACTCGCCGGAGACAGCGCCGGCGCTCTGGCCGCCTGCCAGGTATTGCTTAAAGAGAAAGACTAGACGCCTCCTCTGCTTATATATAGAAGAAAGATGAGAGGGACAGACGATCATTAACCAGGACCGACCATGACCAAATCCGCGCGCAGTATGGCAGGGCTACCCTGGATCGCCGCAATGGCGTTCTTTATGCAGGCGTTGGACGCCACCATCCTCAACACCGCGCTGCCGGCGATCGCCCACAGCCTGGAACGTTCGCCGCTGGCGATGCAGTCGGCCGTCATCAGCTATACGCTGACGGTGGCGATGCTGATCCCGGTCAGCGGCTGGCTGGCGGACCGCTTCGGCACCCGGCGGGTGTTTATCTTCGCGGTATCGTTATTTACCCTCGGCTCGCTGCTGTGCGCACTGTCCCCCACGCTGAGCGTGTTGGTCGCCTCGCGCGTTATCCAGGGCGTCGGCGGCGCGATGATGATGCCGGTGGCGCGGTTGGCCCTGCTGCGCGCCTATCCGCGCAGCGAGCTGCTGCCGGTGCTGAACTTCGTCACCATGCCCGGATTGGTCGGGCCGATACTGGGGCCGCTGCTGGGCGGCTGGCTGGTGACCTACGCCACCTGGCACTGGATTTTCCTGATCAACATTCCTATCGGCCTGCTCGGCATCTTCTATGCGCGCAAATACATGCCGGATTTCACCACCCCCAAGCGCCGCTTCGACTTTATCGGTTTTCTGCTGTTCGGCCTGAGCCTGGTGCTGGTCTCGACCGGCCTTGAGCTGTTTGGCGAACGGGTGTTGGCGAGCTACATCTCGCTGGGCATTCTGCTCAGCGGTTTCGTGATGCTGTTCGGCTATATCGCCCACGCGCGCCGCCACCCTCAGCCATTGATCGGGTTGGACCTGTTCAAGACCCGCACCTTCTCGGTCGGCATCGCCGGCAACGTCGCATCAAGGCTGGGCACCGGCTGCGTGCCCTTCCTGATGCCGCTGATGCTGCAGGTGGGCTTTGGCTACTCGGCAATCGTCGCCGGCTGCATGATGGCGCCGACCGCCGTCGGCTCGCTGATGGCGAAATCCACCGTCACCCAGGTATTGCGCTGGTTCGGCTACCGCAAAACCCTGGTCGGCATCACCGTCATCATCGGCGTGCTGATCGCCCAGTTCGCGCTGCAGAGCCCGGGCATGCCGCTGTGGCTGATGATCCTGCCGCTGTTCGTGCTGGGCATGGCGATGTCCACCCAGTTCACCGCCATGAACACCATCAGCCTGGCGGATCTGAACGACGCCAACGCCAGCTCGGGCAACAGCGTGCTGGCGGTAACCCAGCAGCTGTCCATCAGCTTTGGCGTGGCGATCAGCGCGGCGGTGCTGCGCTTTTACGACTCCCTGTCGCTCGGCACCATGATTGACCACTTCCACTACACCTTTATTACCATGGGGATCGTCACCGTGGCTTCGGCGCTGGTGTTTATGCTGTTGAGAAGGAAGGACGGCCGCAATCTGATCAGCGGCCGGGAAAGCGGGAAAGAAGCCAAGGCTTCGAGCTAACGGCGGCCAACGGAAGCGCGCTCCACCAGCTCAGGCGTCAACACCAGCACCTGCGCCTCGCGCTCCGGGTTTTGCAGGCGGTTGATCAACGCATCGATCGCCAATTCACCCAGCGAATCCTTCGGCTGGTGAATGGTGCTCAACGGCGGCGCCAGGTATTTGGCCAGTTCGATATCGTCATAGCCCATCACCGCCATGTCCTGCGGCACCGACAGCCCGGCCTGGTATAGCGCCTGATAGACGCCCACCGCCACCGCATCGTTACCGGCAAACACCGCATGCGGCGGCTCGTCCAGCGCCAGCAGCTGCCGCATGGCGTTAACCCCGCCTTCAAATTCAAAGTCGCAGTGCACTTCATAGCCCGGCGGAATGGGCAGGCCGGCGCGCCGCATGGCATTGCGATAGCCCTCCAGGCGATGCCGGGCGGTGGTCTTATCCTGCGGGCCGGCGATGCAGGCTATTTTGCGGTAGCCGCTGGCGATCAGGTGATCGGTCGCCATCTCGCCGCCCAGCAACGAATTGTCCTGAATAATGTCGTTGGCGCCTTCAAACGGCGCCCAGTCCATCATCACGATAGGTAAAGAGGGGTAGCGGCGCAGCGCATCCTGCGACGGCCGGTGATTCTCGGTGCACATCAGCAGCAAGCCGTCGACGCGCTTTTGCAGCAGGGTTTCCATGCTGCGGTTCATGCGCGCCGCGTCTTCTTCGGTATTGCACAGGATCAGGCTGTAGCCGCGTTCGTAGCAGCTGCGCTCGACGCCGCGCACCACTTCGGCGTAAAACGGGTTGTTGCTGGAGGTGACCAGCATGCCGATGGTGCGCGTCTGGTTGAGCTTCAGGCTGCGCGCCAGGGCGGAGGGCGCGTAGTTCAGCTGTTCAACGGCCGCCATGACTTTGTCGCGCACGCTGTCGCTGACGAAGCGATTGTTGTTGATTACGTGCGATACGGTGGAGGTTGAAACGCCCGCCAGGCGGGCGACATCTTTCATGGTGGCCAAAGGGCTTACTCCTGCCGCTGCAAGAAGGCGTCGATCTCTTCGCGCCAGGGCACGGAAGGCTGCGCGCCGGGGCGCGTCACGGCGATCGCCGCCGCCGCATGGGCGAAGCGCACCGCATGCGCCATGGTTTCCCCTTCCAGCAACGCCGTGACCAGCGCGCCGTTAAAGGTATCGCCGGCGGCGATGGTGTCCACCGCTTTCACCTTGAAGCCCGGCACCAGTTTGCCGTCGCCGTTTTCGCTCAGCCATACCCCGCGGCTGCCGAGGGTAATGATCACCGTGGCGATGCCTTTATCGTGCAGAACCTGAGCGGCGCGCGCCGCATCTGCATCGTTGTCGACCGCAATCCCGGTCAGGCGCTGGGCCTCGGTTTCATTGGGGGTGATCATATCGATAGTCGCCAGCAGCTCATCCGGCAGTTCGCGCGCCGGCGCCGGGTTGAGGATCACCTGAGTTTGATGGCTTTTCGCCAGGCGGGCGGCGGCGATAACCGTCTCCAGCGGCGACTCCAGCTGCATCAGCAGGGCATCGGCGTCAATCACCCGTTGCCGATAGCGCGCCAGATAGTCCGGCGTAACCGCGGCATTGGCACCGGCATCGATGCCGATGACGTTTTCGCCCTCGGCGTTGACGAAAATCAGCGCCACGCCGGTGGTGTTGTCGGCGATGGCCTTGATCGGTTGGGTATCAATGCGATCGGCAGCCAGCTGTTGGCGGATGCGTTCACCGATATCGTCGGCGCCCACGCAGGCGATAAAGGCGATATCCGCCCCGCTGCGCCCGGCCGCCACTGCCTGATTCGCGCCCTTGCCGCCAAACGCCACCTTATACTGTTTCCCGATCACCGTTTCGCCCGGGTGAGGGAAGCGTTCAATATTGAGGATATGGTCGGCATTGATGCTGCCCAGAACCACCAGCTTACCTGTTTCCATCGCATTGATTCCTGAATTGCGCGCCACCCTAAGATGGCGCGGGTATGACTTATTGGGTGACCAGTTTCAAATCCACCGGAATAGTGGCCGGCACTTTCTCGCCTTTCAGCACTTTGTCGGCGGTTTCCACGCCAATTACGCCGATCTGATCCGGGCGCTGCGCCACGGTCGCCGCCAGTTTGCCGCCCTCCACCGCTTTCACGCCGTCGGCGGTGCCGTCGAAGCCTACCACGACCACGTCGGATTTTCCGGCGGTTTGCAGCGCACGCAGCGCACCCAGCGCCATTTCATCGTTCTGGGCAAACACCGCCTGCACGTCCGGATGCGCGGTCAGCAGGTTCTGCATCACGTTCAGGCCTTTGGTGCGGTCAAAATCGGCCGGCTGGCTGGCCAACAGTTTGAATTTATTCTGATCCAGCGACTGTTTGAAGCCTTCGCCGCGCTCGCGTGCGGCGGAGGTGCCGGCAATGCCTTCCAGTTGGATCACTTTCGCGTCTGCCCCCACTTTCTTGGCGATGAAGTCGCCGGCCATTTTGCCGCCCACGCGGTTATCCGAGGCGATGTGGCTAACCACTTCGCCCTTGCTCGCCACGCGGTCCAGGGTAATGACCGGGATCTTGGCCTGGTTGGCCATCTTGATGGCGTTGCCGACCGCGTCGGAGTCGGTCGGGTTGATCAGCAGCAGCTTAGGCGCCTGTACCATCAGATCCTGCACGTTGGCCAGCTCTTTCGCCGGGTTGTTTTGCGAATCCAGCACCACCAGGTTGTAACCCAGCTTGTTGGCTTCCTGCTGCGCGCCTTCCTTCATTGAAACGAAGAACGGGTTATTGAGGGTCGATACCACCAGCGCGATGGTGTCTTTGGCCAGCGCATTGGCGCTCAGCGTGGCGCTCAGGGCGAAGGCGGAAGCTAAAACTGCCAGTTTTTTCATTTTCATCATCGTGATTCCTGTAGGGGGAGGTTACTTGTTGCTTTTGTTATCTACCAGAACCGCCAGCAGTATCACCACTGCCTTCACGATCATTTGGTAGTAGGAAGAAACACCCAGTAAATTCAGGCCGTTGTTCAGGAAGCCCAGGATCAGCGCGCCGATCAAGGTGCCGACGATCCGGCCCTTGCCGCCCGCCAGGCTGGTGCCGCCCAGCACGACGGCGGCGATGGCGTCCAGCTCGTAGCCGGTGCCGGCGGTCGGCTGCGCCGAAGACAGGCGCGCCACTTCGATCACTCCGGCCAGCGCCGCCAGCAGGCCGCACAGCGAATAGACGATAACTTTCACTTTATCGACGCTGATGCCGGACAAGCGGGTCGCCGCTTCGTTGCCGCCCAAGGCATAAATATAGCGGCCCAGGCGGGTGTGATGCAGCATGTACCAAGCGGCGATGAACACGATAGCCATAATCCAGATTGGGGTAGGCACCCCCAGCGGGCGGCCGATGCCGAACCAGCCGAAGGCGTCGGCCACGTCGGTAAAGCCGGTATTCACCGGGCTGCCGTTGGTGTAGACCATGGTGACGCCGCGCAGCAGCAGCATCATCACCAGCGTGGCGATAAATGCCTGCACCTTGCCTTTGGCGACGATCACCCCGGTGCAGGCGCCTATCGCCGCCCCCAGCGCCAGCGCCGCCGCAACGGCCACCAGCGCATTCACCTCAAAGCCGACGATCGAAGCCGCCACCGCACCGGTCAGCGCCAGCAACGATCCGACCGACAGATCGATGCCGGAGGTGAGGATCACCAGCGTCATCCCCACCGCCATAATGGCGTTCACCGAGGTTTGCTGCAGAATATTGAACAGATTGTTCAGGGTGAAGAAATTCGGGCTCATGGAAGAGACCACGGCGATCAGCACCAGCAGAGCAATCAGGGATTTCTGCTCTAACAGCCACTCTTTACTGAACCAGCGCTTAGCTGCGATAGTCTGGGAACTCATATCTGATTACTCCTGCTTTACGCCGTATTGCTTGCCGACGGCCGCAGCCATCAACGCTTCCTGGGTGGCCTGTTCAATCGGGAACTCGCCGCTGAGCCGGCCTTCGTGCATCACCAGGATGCGATCGCTCATGCCCAGCACCTCCGGCATTTCCGAAGACACCAAAATGATGCTCAGCCCTTCCTGTTTGAACTGGTTGATTAACTGATAGATCTCTTTTTTGGCGCCGACGTCGACGCCGCGCGTCGGTTCGTCGAGGATCAGCACCTTCGGCCGGGTCATCAGGCCGCGGGCGATCGCCACTTTCTGCTGATTGCCGCCGGAGAGCAGACCAATCGGCTGCTCCATCGACGGGGTCTTGATATTGAACAAACGGATGAAGTCGCCCACCGCCTGCTGTTCATCGGCCTGCTTCAGGCTGCCGCCGGCGCGGCTGAAATAGCGCAGCGCGGTGAGCGACATGTTTTCCTTCACCGACATGCCCAAGACCAGGCCATCGCGCTTGCGGTCTTCGGAGATATAAACGATGCCGTTCGCCAGGCCGTCCTGCGGCGAATGGGCGATCACCTCATGCCCGTCGAGCGTCACGCCGCCGGCCTTGCGCGGCGCGGCGCCGTAAAGGATTTTCATCAGTTCGGTGCGCCCGGCGCCCATCAGCCCGGCCACGCCGAGAATTTCCCCGCGGTACAGCGTAAAGCTGACGTCGTCGACGCCGGGGCCGGAAAGGTGGCTGACCTGCAGGCGTTTTTCACCGCGCGGCAGCCGCAGCCGCGGATACTGCTCCTCCAGCTTGCGGCCGACCATCATTTCGATAAGCCGATCCTCCTGCAGCTCGCTTACCGGGCGCTCGGCGATAAACTGGCCGTCGCGGAACACCGTGACGTCATCGCAAATTTCAAAGATCTCTTTCAAGCGGTGCGAAATATAGACAATCCCGCGGCCTTCCGCCTTCAGCTCGTTGATCACCTTGAATAGGGAGGCGGTCTCGGTGTCGGTCAACGCATCCGTCGGCTCATCCATGATGATGACTTGCGATTCGAAGCTCAGCACCTTGGCGATCTCCACCATTTGCTGATCGCCGATCGACAGCTCGCCCACCGGCCGGTGGCTGCTGTAGCGCAGATTGAGGCGGGCCAGCAGCCGATCGGCCTCGGCGTACATGCGCTTCCAGTCGATGCGGCCGAAGCGGTTGACGAACTCGCGGCCGAGGAAGATGTTTTCCGCAATAGTCAGCTGCGGGATCAGGTTCAACTCCTGATGGATAATGCCGATGCCCGCATCCTGCGAATCTTTAGGCCCGTTAAACACCACCTCTTTACCGAGAAAAGACTGACTGCCGGCGTCTTTCTGGTAGATGCCGGTCAGCACTTTCATCATGGTGGATTTCCCGGCGCCGTTTTCTCCCACCAGCGCCATCACCTTGCCGGGATACACGCTAAGGGCGGCGCCGGAAAGCGCCTTCACGCCGGGAAAGGCTTTATCAATCCCTTTCAGTTGCAGTAAAGGTTGCATAAATGCCTCAGAAAGTTACGCCGGCGCACAGGATCAGGTTCGCATAAGGCGAACATTCCCCGCTGCGGATCACCGCCCGGCTGTGCCCGGTCTGCGCTTTAAACGCCTCATGGCTGATATAGCGCAGGCTGATGGTGTTTCCCTGGCGCTGGCCAAGCTCTGTCAGCTGGGCCAGCAACGCCTGATGGAGCGCCGGATTTTGCTCGACGATCTCTTCCGCCAGGATGGCGCTTTCTACCTGCATCTCCTGCGTCACCACCCCGAGCACCTGCAAAAATGTCGGCACTCCCTGGCTCAGCGCCAGATCGATGCGCTGCGTCACCGCCGGTATCGGCAGGCCCGCATCGCACAGGGTGAGCTGATCGGTATGGCCAAGCCGCGCAATCACCGCGGACAACTCAGCATTCAGTAATACGCCTTTTTTCATGTTCTCACTCCGGCAGCGAAACGTTTCGCTATGCGGCGAGTTTAAAAAAACGTCAGGGGAAGGCAACCGGGAGAATACAGAAGTGTGATCGCTATCGAAACGTTTCGCTCGCGCGGCGGGAAGCGCAAACGACAGGGGCCCAGCCTGGCTGAGCCCCTGAGAGGGAATTAAATCTCGACCTGAGTGCCGAGCTCGATCACCCGGTTCGGCGGGATTTCAAACTGGTCCGGCGCACGCAACGCGTTGCGGCTCAGCGCGATAAACAGCTTGCCGCGCAGGAACAGATACCACGGCCGCCTGGTGAGGATCAGCGATTCGTGCGACATGAAGAACGAGGTTTCCGTCATGCGGCACGGCAGCCCTTCCAGCCCGCAGCGGTGGAACACCTCCTCGACGTTCGGCGTTTCACGCCAGCCGTAGCTGGCCACCACCCGCCAGAAGGTCGGCGAAAGCTGTTCGATGGTCACGCGGCGCACGTTGTGCACGTAAGGCGCGTCCTCGGTGCGCAGCGTCAACAGCACCACCCGCTCATGCAGCACCTTGTTGTGCTTCAGATTGTGCAGCAACGCAAACGGGATCACGTTGATGGCGCGCGACATGAATACCGCCGTGCCGGGCACCCGCACCGGCGGCGATTTTTCCAGCGAAGCGATCATCGCTTCGAGGGAATTGCCGTGTTCGTGCATGCGGCGCAGCAGGCGGAAGCGTTCGCTCTTCCAGGTGGTCATGATGATGAACATCATCAGCGCCAGCATCAGCGGCAGCCAACCGCCGGAGAACAGCTTCAGGGCGTTGGCGGAGAACATCGGCACGTCGATAATCAGCAGGATAATCGCGATGCCGATCGCCAGGAAGCGATTCCAGTGCCAGTTTTTAATCGCCACCGAGGTGACCAGAATGCTGGTCAACACCATGGTGCCGGTGACCGCAATGCCGTACGCCGCCGCCAGGTTGCTGGAATGCTCGAAGCCGATGATCACCAGCACCACCGCGATGTACAGCGTCCAGTTAATCACCGGGATATAGATCTGGCCGGACTCCATTTCCGAGGTATGGATGATGCGCATCGGCGACAGATACCCCAGGCGCACCGCCTGGCGGGTCAGCGAGAATACGCCGGAAATCACCGCCTGCGAGGCGATGACCGTCGCCAGCGTCGCCAAAACAAGCAGCGGGATCAGCGCCCAGTCCGGCGCCAGCAGGAAGAACGGGTTTTTGATCGCCTCGGGATTTTTCAGCAGCAGCGCGCCCTGGCCAAAGTAGTTGAGCACCAGCGAAGGCAGCACCACGGTGAACCAGGCCAGACGAATCGGGAATTTACCGAAGTGGCCCATATCGGCATACAGCGCCTCGACGCCGGTGATCGACAGCACCACCGCCCCCAGCGCAAAGAACGACACCTTCTTGTATTCGAGGAAGAAGTTGAGCGCCCATTTTGGGTTCAGCGCCTGCAGCACCTCCGGGTTGGCCATGATGCTGCGCGCGCCCAGCACCGCCAGTACGATAAACCACAGCAGCATCACCGGGGCGAACAGCTTGCCGACGCTGCCGGTGCCGTGTTTTTGGATAACGAACAGCAGCGTCAGCACCAGAATGGACAGCGGCACGATATAAGCGTCAAGCGAAGGCGCGGCGATTTCCAGCCCCTCGATCGCCGACATCACCGATATCGCCGGGGTGATCACCACCTCGCCATAGAAGAAGCTGCCGCCTATCAGGCCCAGTATCACCAGCAGCGCGGTAGTGCGCGCCGAGGTATTGCGCCCGGCCAGGGACATCAGCGTCAGGATTCCGCCCTCGCCGGCGTTATCCGCCCGCATGACGTAGGTGAGATACTTGAGGGAAACGATGACGACCAACATCCAGAAGATCAGCGACAGGAAGCCGAATACCACGTCCGGACGCACATCGAAGCCATAATGGCCGGAGAAACACTCTCTCAGGGTATAGAGAGGGCTGGTGCCGATATCACCGTAAACCACCCCAATTGCCGCCAGGGTTACCGCCGATAAGGACTGTTTATGCTCTGTGCTCATAATTCGTTTCTTTTTCAGAACATCCGTTAGCGATGCATCCGCATCAAGCTAGAGATACGGGCTCGAAGATCCGTCACGCCCACTCGAAAGCCGCACAGTATGCACCATTTACACTGCTTGCCTACTCTTATATCAGAGCCGAAAAATAAACAAAATGTGAACCAGCCGCCCTTTTGATAATAGAAAGATTTTACTAATCAACAAGCTATACCATTAAAAATAATGGTGGTTTATCATCGGATTATCGACCAAGATTGGCTAACTCTCGGACAACGCGACAATTATATGGCGCCATCATCACTTCTGGCAGAACGAATTTCCCGCCTCAGCAGCGCGCTGGAGAGCGGTCTTTATGAACGGCAAGAGGCGATTCGCCTGTGCTTGCTGGCCGCATTGAGCGGCGAAAGCGTGTTCCTGCTCGGCCCGCCGGGCATCGCCAAGAGCCTGATTGCGCGCCGCTTGAAGTTCGCCTTCCGCAACGCCCGCTCGTTTGAATATCTGATGACGCGTTTCTCGACGCCGGAAGAGGTGTTCGGGCCGCTGTCGATTCAGGCGCTGAAAGACGAAGGGCGCTACCAGCGGCTGACCGCCGGTTACCTGCCGGAAGCGGAGATCGTGTTCCTGGATGAAATCTGGAAGGCCGGGCCGGCGATCCTCAACACCCTGCTGACGGCGATCAACGAGCGCCGCTTCCGCAACGGCAACAGCGAGGAACCGATCCCGCTGCGGCTGCTGGTGACCGCCTCCAACGAACTGCCGGAGGCGGATAACAGCCTGGAAGCGCTGTATGACCGCATGCTGATCCGCCTGTGGCTCGACAAGGTGCAGGACAAGCAGAACTTCCGTTCGCTGCTGGTCAATCGCCAGAGCGAAAGCATCAACCCGGTGCCGGAGGCGCTGAGCATCAGCGATGAAGAATTCCACCAATGGCAGCCGCAGATCGATAAGGTCAAACTGCCCGAGGCGTGCTTCGAGCTGATTTTCCAGCTGCGCCAGCGGCTGGACGCGCTGGAACAGGCGCCCTACGTTTCCGACCGCCGCTGGAAGAAAGCGCTGCGTCTGCTGCAGGCCTGCGCCTTCTTCAGCGGGCGCGACACCCTCGCCCCGCTGGACCTGATGCTGCTGAAAGACTGCCTGTGGCACGATCTCACCTCGCTGAAGCTGTTGCAGCAGCAGATTGACCAACTGCTGACCGAACAGGCTTATCAGCAGCAGTCGATGCTGATCCAACTGCAGCAGATACACACCCGCTGGCTGCAGGATCAACAGCAGCAAAGCGATCGCCAGGCTATCAGCCTGGTGAAAAAAGGCGGCATGTTCAGCCGCAGGCCGCAGTATGCGCCGGCGACGCCGTTCGCCGCCGGCACCCTGACCTTACTGCTGCAAAAACCGCTGCAGCTGCATGACATTCAAGTTAATCACCTGAGCATCGAAAGCGGCGCGCTGGACAACTGGCTGCAAAAAGGCGGTGACGTGCGCGCCAAGCTGAACGGCATCGGCTTTGCCCAGCAGATCGATCTGGAGGTGGATGAGCAGCTGCATCTGACGGTGCTGGACGTCAGCCGTCAACCTTCTCTGCTGGCGCTGCCGGGCAAGCAAACCACCGCCACGCCGCAGGCGCTGCTGGATGAAATGGAGGCATTGGCCCAGCGGCTGGCGGAGCAGCGCCGTCTGTTCAGCCAGCATCAGCCCTGCCTGTTCACCCCGGCCGCCGGCCTGGCCAAAATCGAAGCCAGCCTGCTGCAGGTGGCGGAACAGCTCAAACAGCAGCATCAGCAGATGCGCGGCCAGTAACCATGCTCAGCCTGGAGACGCTCGATCTGCTGCTGGCGATCACCGAAGGCGAGCTGATCGAAGAGATGATCGTCGGCATGCTGGCGGCGCCGCAGCTGACGGTGTTTTTCAAAAAGTTTCCCGCCATCCGCCGGGCGCTGGATCGCGACTTGCCGCGCTGGAAGCTGCAGCTCAAGGAGCGCATTCATGAGGCCATGGTGCCCCCGGCGCTGGCGCAGGAGTTTTATCGCTATCAGCAGTGCCAGCTGGAAAACAACGCCCAGTTCTACCATAACCTGAGCGATACGCTGGAGCTGCTGCGCCAGCTGGTCTCGCCGTTTTATGAACAGGCGCGCACGCTGGTGGACGCCGCCGATCTGCCCAATCATCCGCTGGACGACAGCTTTCAGACCCTGTTTCTGCAGCGCTGGCGCATCAGCCTGACGCTGCAGGCCACCATGCTGCACCACCAGCTGCTGGAGCAGGAGCGCGAACAGCTGATGGCGGAGCTGCAGGAGCGTCTGGCGCTGAGCGGCGCGCTGGAGCCGCTGCTGTCGGAAAACGACACCGCCGCCGGGCGGCTGTGGGACATGAGCAAAGGCCAGCTGCAGCGCGGCGACTACCAGCGGCTGGTGGAGTACGGCGATTTTCTGCAGCGGCAGCCGGAGCTGAAAAAGCTGGCGCAGCAGCTGGGCCGCAGCTATCAGGCCAAGGCGGTGCAGCAGCAGGATGCGCAGCCGGAGCCGTTTCGCGTGATGGTGCAGGTGCCGGCCACGCTGCCGGAAGAAGTCAGCGGCATTCACCAGAGCGATGATATCTTGCGCCTGCTGCCGCCGGAGCTGGCGACGCTGGGTATTGAAGAGCTGGAATTCGAGTTTTATCGCCGCCTGCTGGAAAAACGGCTGTTGAGCTATCGGCTGCAGGGCGACGTCTGGCAGGAGCAGATCCTGATCCGTCAGGTCACCCACCAGCAGCAGGATCAGCAGCCGCGCGGGCCGTTTATCGTCTGCGTGGATACCTCGGGCTCGATGGGCGGTTTCAACGAGCAGTGCGCCAAGGCGTTCTGCCTGGCGTTGCTGCGCATTGCGCTGGCGGATAACCGCCGCTGCTACATCATGCTGTTCGCCAATCAGATCGTGCATTACGAGCTCACCGCCGCCAGCGGCATCGAACAGGCGGTGCGCTTTCTCGGCCAACACTTCCGCGGCGGCACCGATCTGGCGGCCTGCCTGAACGCCACCGCCGGCAAGATGGCGGAAAGCGGCTGGTTTGACGCCGATGCGGTGATCATTTCTGACTTTATCGCCCAGCGCTTGCCGGATGAGGTAATAAAGAAGGTGAAACAGCAGCAGCAGAGCCATCATCAGCGCTTTCACGCGGTGGCGATGTCCGCCTATGGCAAACCCGGCATCATGCGCATCTTCGATCACATCTGGCGCTTTGATACCGGGCTAAAAAGCCGTCTGATGCGCCGCTGGCGGCGCTAGGCCGAATTACAGCAGGCCTTCGACCGCCCCACGCACTTCCGGCGACCACACGCCGCACTGCACCTGGCCGATGTGCGACAGCTGCAGCAGCAGCATCACCAGGCGCGACTGGCCGATACCGCCGCCGATGGTCTGCGGCATGTCGCCGCGCAGCAGCGACTGGTGCCACTCCAGCTTCAGGCGATCTTCATCGCCGGTCAACGCCAGCTGGCGCTTCAGCGCAGCGGCGTCGACGCGAATGCCCATAGAGGAAATTTCGAAGGCGTCCTGCAGCACCGGGTTCCACACCAGAATGTCACCGTTCAGTCCGGCCAGGCCTTCCGCCGCCTGAGTGGTCCAGTCATCATAATCCGGCGCCCGCACGTCGTGTGACTTGCCGTGCGACAGCTTGCCGCCGATGCCGATCAGGAACACCGCGCCCAATTCTTTGGCGATCGCCCGTTCACGGCCCTTGGCGTCCAGCGCCGGGTAACGCTGCAGCAGGGTTTCGCTGTGCACAAAGTGGATCTGTTCCGGCAGGAACGGCGCCAAGCCATATTCGCGGCTCACTTCCGCTTCCGTCGCCTTGATGGCCACATAAATGCTGCGCACGGTGCTTTTCAGGTAATCCAGGCTGCGTTCGCCGTCGCCCATCACCCGTTCCCAGTCCCACTGATCGACATACACCGAGTGGATGGCGCTCAGGCGATCTTCATCCGGGCGCAGCGCTTTCATATGGGTATACAGGCCCTCGCCGGCGCCGAAGTCGTGGCTGCCCAGCGTTTTGCGTTTCCATTTGGCCAGCGAGTGCACCACTTCGAAGGTGGCGTCCGGCAGGGTTTTTACCCTGACCTGCACCGCCTTCTCGCTGCCGGAAAGGTTGTCTTGCGTGCCGTCGCCCAGGCGGCTGAGGATCGGCGCCTGCACTTCAATCAGACCAAGCTGCTGTTCCAGCTGGCGGGAAAAGAAGGATTTAACCAGGCTGATTTGTTGTTGTTTTTGGATAAACTGTTTTTTCATTGCCGTATCTCTTATAAACCTGTCTCTGTTGCAGCGATTAAGCAACAGAACGGCAGCGATATTCAATATCCATCAATCAATATTGCCTTTTCACTTTTAATCGTTCATTTTTATGGCTGTATAATTCAACAATCATTAATTAATGGGGAATTAAATGGCGGAAATTTATCAGATCGATAATCTCGATCGCGGCATTCTCAACGCCCTGATGGACAATGCGCGCACGCCCTATGCCGAACTGGCGAAGAACTTTGCCGTCAGCCCCGGCACCATCCATGTGCGGGTCGAGAAGATGAAACAGGCCGGCATCATTACCGGCGCACGGATCGACGTGAATCCCAAACAGCTGGGTTACGACGTCTGCTGCTTCATCGGCATTATATTGAAGAGCGCCAAAGACTATCCTTCGGCGCTGAAGAAGCTGGAAAGCCTGGAGGAAGTGGTGGAGGCTTACTACACCACCGGCCACTACAGCGTGTTCATCAAAGTGATGTGCCGATCAATAGACGCGCTGCAACAGGTACTTATCAACAAGATCCAGACCATCGACGAGATCCAGTCCACCGAAACCCTGATCTCGCTGCAGAACCCCATCATGCGCACCATCACTCCCTAAGCGGCAAATTACTATACCCATATTATCCACAGGTAGATCCCAGCCGATTCACAGCGTACAATGCTGCCACTTTGTAGAAGGTTGGGATCGTTCATTCATGGCAGACATTACTCTGATCAGTGGCAGTACGCTTGGCAGCGCCGAATACGTTGCCGAACATTTGGCTGAAAAACTGGAAGAAGCCGGCTTCACCACCGAAATGCTGCACGGCCCTGAACTGGATGAGCTGACGCTGGCCGGACGCTGGCTGGTGGTGTCTTCCACCCACGGCGCCGGGGATCTTCCCGATAACCTGCAGCCGCTGCTGGACCAGATCGTCGAACAGCAACCCGATCTCTCCCAGGTGCAGTTTGGCGCAGTCGGTTTAGGCAGCTCGGAATACGATACCTTCTGCGGCGCGATCCAACGGATCGACGATCTTCTGATCGCCAGAGGGGCGAAAAGGATCGGCGATCGGCTCGAGATCGACGTGACCGAACACGAAATTCCCGAGGATCCGGCGGAGGAATGGGTGAAAAACTGGATTAATTTACTCTAATTCGCTTAAAGATCGCGCGAACGATTGTGGATAACTAAGCTTAAAAGCAGGGTAAAAGCGGTAGTTATCCCAATAACAACCCAAGGTCGCTTTTTGTCCTGTGTATAACATGCCATTTAGATCCCAGCTTATAAGCGCCAGGATCACCGATCATTCACAGCTAACGATCCTTCTTAATCCGCTGATCTCAATCGCGAATAATCACTTATCCACAGAGGATCGCGATCCTAATAAGAGATCTAATAAAGAGATCTTTAAATAAAAAAGATCTTCTTTTAATTACCGACGATCCTGACCACTTGGTCGATCGTCTAAACTTGAGTAGAATCCCCCACCCCAGGGCAAACAACGATCGTTCGCAATACGGCGAGGTGCAGTTCCATGTTTTATCCAGATCAATTTGACGTCATCATCATCGGTGGTGGCCATGCAGGTACCGAGGCCGCCATGGCCGCGGCGCGCATGGGGCGTCAGACTTTATTATTGACGCACAATATCGATACGCTGGGGCAGATGTCCTGCAACCCGGCGATTGGCGGTATTGGTAAAGGGCATCTGGTTAAGGAAATTGATGCACTCGGCGGGCTGATGGCCACGGCGATCGATCACGCCGGCATCCAGTTTAGGATACTAAACGCCAGCAAGGGCCCCGCGGTACGGGCAACCCGCGCTCAAGCCGACCGGGTGCTGTATCGCCAGGCGGTGCGCACTGCGCTGGAGAACCAGCCTAACCTGACTCTCTTCCAACAGCCGGTCGAGGATCTGATCGTGGAAAACGATCGGGTGGTGGGCGCCGTGACCCAGATGGGGCTGAAATTCCGCGCCAAGGCGGTGGTGCTGACCGTGGGCACCTTCCTGGACGGCAAGATCCACATCGGCCTGGAGAATTACAGCGGCGGCCGCGCCGGCGATCCTCCGTCGATCTCGCTGTCGCAACGCCTGCGTGAACTGCCGCTGCGCGTTAACCGGCTGAAAACAGGTACGCCGCCGCGCATCGACGCCCGCACCATCGATTTCAGCGTGTTGGCGCCGCAGCACGGCGATACGCCGGTGCCGGTGTTCTCCTTCCTGGGCGATGCCAGCCAGCATCCTGAACAGATGCCGTGCTATATCACCCACACCAATGAAAAAACCCATGACGTGATCCGCAATAACCTCGATCGCAGCCCGATGTACGCCGGGATCATCGAAGGGATCGGACCGCGCTACTGCCCGTCGATCGAAGACAAGGTGATGCGCTTCGCCGATCGTAACGCGCACCAGATCTTCCTCGAACCGGAAGGCCTGACCAGCAACGAAATTTATCCGAACGGCATCTCCACCAGCCTGCCGTTCGACGTGCAGATGCAGATCGTCCGTTCGATGGAAGGCATGCAAAACGCCCGCATCATTCGCCCGGGTTACGCCATCGAGTACGATTTCTTCGATCCGCGCGACCTGAAGCCGACGCTGGAAAGCAAATTCATTCAGGGCCTGTTCTTCGCCGGCCAGATCAACGGCACTACCGGTTATGAAGAAGCCGCGGCCCAGGGCCTGCTGGCCGGCCTGAACGCCGGACGCTACGCCGTGGAAGACGAAGGCTGGGCGCCGCGCCGCGATCAGGCTTATCTGGGCGTGCTGGTGGACGACCTCAGCACCCTCGGCACCAAAGAGCCGTACCGCATGTTCACCTCGCGCGCCGAATACCGTTTGATGCTGCGTGAAGACAACGCCGATCTGCGTCTGACCGAGAAAGGCCGCGAGCTGGGCCTGGTGGACGACGTGCGTTGGGCGCGCTACAGCGAGAAGCTGGAGCATATCGAGCGGGAGCGTCAGCGTCTGCGCGATATCTGGATGCATCCGCATGCCGAGAACGTCGAGCAGGTCAACGCGCTGCTGAAAGCGCCGCTGTCGCGCGAAGCCAACGGTGAAGAGCTGCTTCGCCGGCCGGAAATGGACTACTCGCTGCTGACCCGCGTAGACGCCTTTGCGCCGGCGCTGGCCGATACCCAGGCTGCCGAGCAGGTGGAGATCCAGGTTAAGTACGAAGGTTATATCGCTCGTCAGCAGGAAGAGATCGAAAAGCAACAGCGCAACGAAAACACCGTGCTGCCGCTGGATCTCGATTATCGCCAGGTGTCCGGGCTGTCGAACGAAGTGATCGCCAAGCTGAACGACCACAAGCCGAATTCGATTGGCCAGGCTTCGCGTATCTCCGGCATCACCCCGGCGGCGATCTCAATTTTGCTGATTTGGCTGAAAAAGCAGGGGCTGCTGCGCCGCAGCGCATAAAACCCGCATTTGAGCGGCCGTTTGTTCACCGGATGAGCAAACGGCCGCTGACATCAATCCCGGCCTGAATTATCATAGTCGCCTCGTAACGCCAGCCGCAGAACTGCTGGCCGTCAGCGCCTGTCAGAGGATCCGTTGTGCAAAAAAAATTAGACTCGCTGCTCGCGGCGGCAGGCATTGAACTGCCCGATCGGCAAAAGCAGCAGCTGCTGGGCTATGTCGGCATGCTGGATAAGTGGAACA
The DNA here is from genome assembly GCF_900187015.1 of Serratia ficaria. Lineage (NCBI taxonomy): Bacteria > Pseudomonadati > Pseudomonadota > Gammaproteobacteria > Enterobacterales > Yersiniaceae > Serratia > Serratia ficaria. The sequence goes on from NZ_LT906479.1 coordinate 5,175,739, forward strand.
AGGCGTATAACCTCACGTCGGTACGCGATCCGCAGCAAATGCTGGTGCGCCACATTCTCGACAGCATCGTGGTGGAGCCGCACCTGCAGGGCACACGCTTTATCGACGTCGGCACCGGGCCGGGGCTGCCGGGCATTCCGCTGGCGATCGTTCGCCCCGATTCACACTTCACGCTGCTGGACAGCCTGGGCAAGCGCGTGCGCTTCCTGCGGCAGGTGCAGCATGAACTGGGGTTGACCAATATCGAGCCGGTGCAGAGCCGCGTTGAAGCGTTCCCGGCCGAGCCGCCGTTCGACGGCGTCATCAGCCGCGCCTTCGCTTCGCTGCAGGACATGCTGTCCTGGTGCCACCATCTGCCGGCGAAAGGGCAGGGCCGTTTCTACGCGCTGAAGGGCGTGCGCCCGGATGAAGAGTTGGCGCAGCTGCCGGCAGACGTCAGCCTGGAGTCGGTGGTGCGGCTGCAGGTGCCTGAACTGGAAGGTGAACGCCATCTGGTGATCCTTAAGGCAAACTGAGTTTGCTTTTGATCAAACAAGCGTGAATTAACCGGTAGTGAAATGTGTAAAAGTAAGCAGGCTAATTAATTGGTCGCTTTTTTTAGTTAATTTACTTTTTATTAACACAAAAACGGCGGCTAATTAGCGACAATAGGGTAATTGCAGTTGGAAATAGTCACGTTAGCAATCATGTGCGAAAGATTTCGCTTTACTGCTAATGTTAATTGGTTGTTGGAATATTGCCCCGTTGTCTGTCAATAAAAGGTTTTTGCCGGGTATACGGATTGTTTTTGAACAGTTAACTTGTAATATTTTGATTTATATAATCTTTTGATCGCTCAAATTGCTAAAGACCTTTTGATTGACCATCGGCTATAAATCAGAAAGGCACATTATTGTGATCGATTTCGCGTTTCGTAGTGCAACGTTGGAATAATCAGACAATAAAATGCGGCCTATTATTCCGAACGATTTCTTGTGAAAATAGCCTGAAATGGGGCAATTTAAATAATTGTTCACCTTTTCGCTACTTATCGATTGAATTCGTTGGTATGCCCCGTATAATTTGCTCGTTTTTTGCTGCTTGACTCAGGACAGCAAAAACAGTTGTATACGTCACTCAGCATACCCCCTCAGGGGTACGGAGAGAACAAACGTCATGTCTGTGTCCCTTTACAGCGGGAAAGTCGCACGCAAACTGCTGTTCCTGCAGTTAATGACTTTTGTTCTGATCAGCGCTGCTTTCCTGCTGAAAAGCCCGGAATGGAGCGCTTCGGCACTGGCTGGCGGTCTTGCCGCCTGGTTGCCGAGTGCAATGTTTATGCTGTTTGCCTTGCGCCATCAGGCGCAGACGCCGGCGCCCGGACGGGTTGCCTGGTCGTTCGCCATCGGCGAGGGGCTAAAGGTCGTGATCACCATCGTTTTGCTGATCGTGGCGCTGGGGGTGTTCAAGGCGGAGTTTATACCGCTTGGCCTGACCTATTTAGCGGTGTTAGTGGTGCAGATAGTGGCACCGGCCGTGATTAACAGTTACCGAACTTAACTAAATAAGGGTAAGAGGCATCATGTCTGCAGGAGAAGTCTTGACTCCACAGGAGTATATCGGTCACCACCTGACGCAGCTTCAGGTCGGGACGGGGTTCTGGTCGATCAACATCGACTCGATGTTTTTCTCCGTTGTCCTCGGAGCTCTCTTCCTGGTGATCTTCCGCAAAGTGGCCAAAAACGCCACCAGCGGCGTGCCGGGTAAACTGCAAACCGCAGTGGAACTGGTGGTCGGGTTCGTCGACAGCAGCGTTCGCGACATGTATCACGGCAAGAGCAAAGTGATCGCGCCGCTGGCGTTGACCGTGTTCGTCTGGGTATTCCTGATGAACATGATGGACCTGCTGCCAATCGACCTCCTGCCGTACGTTGGCGAACACTTTTTCGGTCTGCCTGCGCTGCGCGTAGTGCCTACCGCCGACGTGAACGTGACCTTGTCGATGGCGTTGGGCGTATTTATCCTGATTCTGTTCTATAGCATCAAAATGAAAGGCGTTGGCGGGTTCGTTAAAGAGTTAACCATGCAGCCGTTCAACCACCCGGTATTCATTCCGATTAACCTGATTCTTGAAGGTGTCAGCCTGCTGTCCAAGCCTGTTTCACTGGGCCTGCGACTGTTCGGCAACATGTATGCGGGTGAGTTGATCTTCATCCTGATTGCCGGCCTGTTGCCGTGGTGGTCACAGTGGGTCCTGAGCTTGCCTTGGGCTATCTTCCACATCCTGATCATTACGCTTCAAGCCTTTATTTTCATGGTTCTGACGATCGTCTATCTGTCGATGGCGTCTGAAGAGCACTGATTTTCTTAAAACACTTGCACTTTTAAACTGAAACAAACTGGAGACTGTCATGGAAAACCTGAGTATGGATCTGCTGTACATGGCTGCCGCTGTGATGATGGGTTTAGCGGCAATCGGTGCTGCGATCGGTATCGGCATCCTGGGTGGTAAATTCTTGGAAGGCGCAGCGCGTCAGCCTGATCTGATTCCTCTGCTGCGTACACAGTTCTTTATCGTTATGGGTCTGGTTGACGCCATCCCGATGATCGCTGTTGGTCTGGGTCTGTACGTGATGTTCGCCGTCGCGTAAGTAGAGAATTTCTCTACACTGAAACCACACTATTAACTTTTAAAGAGGCATTGTGCTGTGAATCTTAACGCAACAATCCTCGGCCAGGCCATCGCGTTCGTTCTGTTTGTCTGGTTCTGCATGAAGTACGTATGGCCGCCGATTATGGCTGCCATCGAGAAGCGTCAGAAAGAAATTGCTGACGGTCTCGCTTCTGCAGAGCGTGCCAAAAAAGATCTGGACTTAGCGCAAGCCAATGCGACCGACCAGCTGAAAACTGCTAAAGCAGAAGCTCAGGTGATCATCGAGCAAGCGAACAAACGCAAAGCTCAGATCATGGATGAAGCGAAAGCCGAAGCCGAGCAGGAACGTAACAAAATCGTGGCGCAGGCTCAGGCTGAGATCGAAGCCGAACGTAAGCGCGCTCGTGAAGAGTTGCGTAAGCAAGTCGCGATGCTGGCAATTGCCGGCGCCGAGAAGATCATCGAACGTTCCGTGGATGAAGCTGCTAACAGCGACATCGTTGATAAACTGGTCGCTGAACTGTAAGGAGGGAGGGGCTGATGTCTGAATTTGTAACTGTAGCTCGCCCCTACGCCAAAGCAGCTTTTGACTTTGCCGTTGAGCACCAAAGCGTAGAGCGCTGGCAGGATATGCTGGCGTTTGCGGCTGTTGTCACTCGCAATGAACAGATTTCTGAACTGCTGTCTGGCGCGGTTGCGCCGGAGACGCTGTCCAAGACGTTCATCGCGGTTTGTGGCGATCGGCTCGACGAAAATGGCCAGAACTTTATCCGTGTAATGGCCGAAAATGGACGTTTACTGGTTCTTCCTGCCGTGCTGCAGCAGTTCATCGAACTGCGCGCCTCGCTGGAATCCACCGTCGAAGTCGAAGTGCTCTCTGCGAGCGCACTGAGCGACGAACAGCAGGCTAAAATTGCCGCTGCGATGGAAAAACGTCTGTCACGCAAAGTTAAGCTGAATTGCAAAATTGACAAGTCTGTACTGGCCGGCATTATCGTCCGCGCCGGCGATATGGTGATTGATGGCAGCGTTCGCGGTCGTCTTGAACGCCTGACAGACGTCTTGCAGTCTTAAGGGGACTGGAGCATGCAACTGAATTCCACCGAAATCAGCGAACTGATCAAGCAGCGCATTGCTCAGTTCAATGTAGTGAGCGAAGCTCACAATGAAGGTACTATCGTTTCCGTCAGCGACGGGATCATCCGCGTACACGGCCTGGCCGAAGTCATGCAGGGCGAGATGATCGCGCTGCCGGGCAACCGTTACGCAATCGCATTGAACCTGGAGCGCGACTCCGTAGGTGCCGTGGTTATGGGTCCGTACGCGGATCTGGCCGAAGGCATGAAGGTTAAGTGCACCGGCCGTATTCTGGAAGTTCCGGTTGGCCGTGGCCTGCTGGGCCGCGTTGTTAACACCCTGGGCGCGCCTATCGACGGTAAAGGCCCGGTTGAGAACGACGGTTTCTCCCCGGTTGAAGCCATCGCCCCTGGCGTTATCGAGCGTCAATCCGTTGACCAGCCGGTGCAGACTGGCTACAAATCTGTCGACGCCATGATTCCAATCGGCCGTGGCCAGCGTGAGCTGGTGATCGGCGACCGTCAGACCGGTAAAACCGCGCTGGCGATCGATGCGATCATCAACCAACGCGACTCCGGCATCAAATGCGTTTACGTGGCTATCGGCCAGAAAGCGTCCACCATCGCTAACGTGGTGCGCAAACTGGAAGAGCACGGCGCACTGGCCAACACCATCGTTGTGGTGGCTACCGCGTCTGAATCCGCCGCACTGCAATACCTGGCGCCATACGCCGGTTGTGCTATGGGTGAATACTTCCGTGACCGCGGTGAAGATGCGCTGATCGTATACGATGACCTGTCCAAACAGGCCGTCGCTTACCGTCAGATCTCCCTGCTGCTTCGTCGTCCGCCAGGTCGTGAAGCTTACCCGGGCGACGTATTCTACCTCCACTCCCGTTTACTGGAGCGTGCTGCGCGCGTTAACGCCGAATACGTTGAAGCCTTCACCAAAGGTGAAGTCAAAGGCCAAACCGGTTCACTGACCGCTCTGCCGATCATCGAAACCCAGGCGGGTGACGTTTCCGCGTTCGTTCCGACCAACGTAATCTCGATTACCGACGGTCAGATCTTCCTGGAATCCAACCTGTTCAACTCCGGTATTCGTCCGGCGGTTAACCCGGGTATCTCGGTATCCCGTGTGGGTGGTGCAGCGCAGACCAAGATCATGAAAAAACTGTCCGGTGGTATCCGTACCGCTCTGGCGCAGTATCGTGAACTGGCCGCGTTCTCCCAGTTCGCTTCCGATCTGGACGATGCGACCCGCAAACAGCTGAGCCACGGTCAGAAAGTGACCGAGCTGCTGAAACAGAAACAGTATGCGCCGATGTCGGTCGCACAACAGTCTCTGGTGCTGTTTGCCGCAGAACGCGGTTACCTGAACGACGTCGAAGTCGCGAAAGTCGTGAGCTTCGAAGCCGCGCTGGTTGCTTATGCGGACCGCGAGCACGCCGAACTGCTGAACCACATCAACCAAACTGGCAACTTCAACGATGAGATCGAAGGCAAGCTGAAAGGCGTGCTCGAGACCTTCAAGAAAACCCAGTCCTGGTAACGTCGAACGGTCCTGCTGTTGAAAAACAGCAGGCCGTCTGGCACTGAGGAGAAGCAGAGATGGCCGGCGCAAAAGAGATACGTAGTAAGATCGCTAGCGTGCAAAACACGCAAAAGATCACTAAAGCGATGGAAATGGTCGCCGCCTCCAAAATGCGTAAATCGCAGGAACGCATGGCGGCCAGCCGTCCTTATGCAGAGACCATGCGCAAAGTGATTGGTCACCTTGCGTTAGGGAATCTGGAGTACAAGCACCCGTACCTGGATGAGCGTGACGTTAAGCGCGTCGGGTATCTGGTGGTGTCTACTGACCGTGGTCTCTGCGGCGGCTTGAACATCAACCTGTTCAAAAAGCTGCTGGCGGAGATGAAAGGCTGGTCCGAAAAAGGCGTTGAAACTGATTTGGCGCTGATTGGCTCTAAAGCGGCCTCTTTCTTTGGTTCCGTGGGCGGCAACGTGGTTGCCCAGGTGACCGGCATGGGGGACAAACCTTCCCTGTCGGATCTGATCGGGCCGGTGAAAGTGATGCTGCAGGCCTACGACGAAGGTCGTTTGGACAAGCTGTACATTGTCAGCAACAAATTTGTCAATACGATGTCCCAGGAGCCGCAGGTCATTCAGCTGCTGCCGTTACCGCCAGCCGATGACGAAGAGCTGAAGAAAACGCCTTGGGATTACCTGTATGAACCCGATCCAAAAGTGCTGCTTGATACCTTGCTGCGCCGTTATGTGGAGTCGCAGGTTTATCAGGGCGTCGTGGAAAACCTGGCCAGCGAGCAGGCCGCACGAATGGTCGCGATGAAAGCCGCAACCGATAACGGCGGTAGCCTGATCAAAGAGCTGCAGTTGGTTTACAACAAGGCTCGTCAGGCCAGCATCACTCAGGAACTCACCGAGATCGTTTCGGGAGCCTCCGCGGTTTAACCAGGTTATTACCCCAAATAGTTCAGATTGCGGGAAGGCGGCAACTGAGCGAATCCCCTGGCGCTTACCGGAGTAAGCAACCGGGGTGAGAGAAGGCAGCCAACGCGCCTGCAGTTTGAAATATGACGGGTAAACGAATTACGTAGAGGATTCAAGATGGCTACTGGAAAGATTATCCAGGTAATCGGCGCCGTGGTGGACGTCGAGTTCCCTCAGGATGCCGTACCAAAAGTGTACGATGCCCTTGAGGTAGAAAACGGTACCGAGAAACTGGTGCTGGAAGTTCAGCAGCAGCTGGGCGGTGGCGTCGTTCGCTGTATCGCAATGGGGACCTCTGACGGTCTGCGTCGCGGTCTGAAAGTGAACAACCTGGAACACCCGATTGAAGTGCCGGTGGGTAAAGCTACCCTGGGCCGTATCATGAACGTATTGGGCGAACCAATCGACATGAAAGGCGAGATCGGCGAAGAAGAGCGTTGGGCGATTCACCGTCCTGCGCCAAGCTACGAAGAGCTGTCCAACTCCCAGGACCTGCTGGAAACCGGTATCAAGGTAATGGACCTGATTTGTCCGTTCGCCAAGGGCGGTAAAGTCGGTCTGTTCGGTGGTGCGGGCGTGGGCAAAACCGTAAACATGATGGAGCTGATCCGTAACATCGCGATCGAGCACTCCGGTTATTCCGTGTTTGCGGGCGTGGGCGAGCGTACTCGTGAGGGTAACGACTTCTACCACGAAATGAACGACTCCAACGTTCTGGACAAAGTATCCCTGGTTTACGGCCAGATGAACGAGCCGCCGGGTAACCGTCTGCGCGTTGCATTGACCGGCCTGACCATGGCGGAGAAATTCCGTGACGAAGGCCGCGACGTTCTGCTGTTCGTTGACAACATTTACCGTTACACCCTGGCCGGTACCGAAGTGTCCGCACTTCTGGGCCGTATGCCATCCGCGGTAGGTTATCAGCCAACGCTGGCGGAAGAGATGGGCGTTCTGCAAGAACGTATCACCTCGACCAAGACCGGTTCCATCACCTCCGTACAGGCCGTTTACGTTCCTGCGGATGACTTGACCGACCCGTCGCCAGCCACCACCTTTGCGCACTTGGACGCAACCGTGGTACTGAGCCGTAACATCGCTTCCCTGGGTATCTACCCGGCCGTTGACCCGCTGGATTCCACCAGCCGTCAGCTGGATCCGCTGGTGGTTGGCCAGGAACACTACGACGTAGCGCGTGGCGTGCAGTCCATTCTGCAACGCTACCAGGAGCTGAAAGATATCATCGCCATCCTGGGTATGGACGAGCTGTCTGAAGAAGACAAGCTGGTTGTATCCCGTGCGCGTAAAATCCAACGCTTCCTGTCTCAGCCGTTCTTCGTGGCAGAAGTCTTCACCGGTTCTCCGGGCAAGTTCGTATCGCTGAAAGACACCATTCGTGGTTTCAAAGGCATTATGGACGGCGACTACGACCACCTGCCAGAACAGGCGTTCTACATGGTTGGCGCCATTGAAGAAGCAGTGGAAAAAGCCAAGAAACTGTAACGCCTTGAGAGGAGGGTGATATGGCTATGACTTACCATCTGGATGTCGTCAGCGCGGAAAAGCAGATGTTTTCCGGCCTGGTGCAGAAGATCCAGGTGACAGGCAGCGAAGGTGAACTGGGGATCTTCCCTGGCCATGCGCCGCTGCTGACTGCCATCAAGCCTGGCATGGTGCGTATTGTTAAACAGCACGGTGAAGAAGAGTTCATCTACCTGTCCGGCGGTATCCTTGAGGTACAGCCGAGCGTGGTTACCGTGCTGGCGGACACTGCTATCCGTGGAACTGACCTCGACGAAGCGAGAGCGCTGGAAGCTAAGCGTAAAGCTGAGGAACACATTCGCAGCTCTCATGGCGATGTCGACTATGCTCAGGCATCCGCTGAACTGGCGAAAGCGATCGCAAAACTTCGCGTTATCGAGCTCACCAGAAAAGCGATGTAAGGTTTGGGTGCTCAACGTGCACCCAAATTTAAGAAAGCGGCCTATAGGGTCGCTTTTTTTTTGCTTTAAAATAACCGTTTCGGCCCGGCGACCATTGTGGTGTATAACCGCCAATACCCTGAGGGAAACGTCGCCGATCGCCGACAGTTTTTTCATCCCGGCGCAGAATTAACCGGGTCGGCGACAAGCCAAGGCTCGCGCGGCCTGAGCCCGGTTCGTGCAGAGAAATATGTAGTAATTTAGTCACTAAACGGTTTTACTTTCGTCTATCAAAATGGAGTTATCAGGTTGCTTATGTCGAACAGCGCAATGAGTGTGGTGATCCTCGCCGCGGGCAAGGGAACACGCATGTATTCCGATCTTCCCAAGGTGTTGCATCCGCTGGCGGGCAAGCCAATGGTGCAGCACGTCATTGATGCCGCGATGAAACTGGGCGCGCAAAACGTCCATCTGGTGTATGGCCACGGCGGCGACCTGCTGAAAAGCACCCTGTCCGACGGCGCCCTGAACTGGGTGCTGCAGGCGGAACAGCTGGGCACCGGCCATGCCATGCAGCAGGCCGCGCCGCACTTCGCCGACGACGAAGACGTGCTGATGCTGTACGGCGACGTGCCGCTGATCTCTGTCGACACGCTCACGCGCCTGCTGGCGGCCAAGCCGCAGGGCGGCATCGGCCTGCTGACGGTGAAGCTGGACGACCCAACCGGCTACGGCCGCATCGTGCGTGAAAACGGCGAGGTGGTGGGCATCGTGGAGCATAAGGACGCCGGCGAAGCGCAGCGCCAGATCAACGAAATCAACACCGGCATCCTGGTGGCCAACGGGCGTGACCTTAAACGCTGGCTGGGGATGCTGAGCAACGACAACGCGCAGGGCGAGTACTACATCACGGATATCATCGCTCTGGCCCATGCCGACGGCAAAAAGATCGAGGCGGTGCATCCGGCGCGTCTGAGCGAAGTGGAAGGCGTCAACAATCGCCTGCAGCTGGCGCGGCTTGAGCGGGTGTATCAGTCGGAACAGTCTGAAAAGCTGCTGCTGGCCGGCGTTATGCTGCTGGATCCGGCGCGCTTCGATCTGCGCGGTGAACTTGTCCACGGCCGCGACGTTTCTATCGACGCCAACGTGATTATCGAAGGCCGCGTCACGCTGGGCGACCGGGTGAAAATCGGCGCGGGTTGCGTACTGAAAAACTGCGCGATCGGCGACGGCTGCGAGATCAGCCCGTACAGCGTGCTGGAAGACGCGGTGCTGGAAGCCGACTGCACCGTCGGGCCTTTCGCTCGCCTGCGTCCCGGCGCCGAACTGGCGGCCGGCGCCCACGTCGGCAACTTCGTGGAAATGAAAAAGGCGCGCCTCGGCAAAGGCTCGAAAGCCGGCCACCTGAGCTATCTGGGCGACGCCGAGATTGGCGACGACGTGAATATCGGCGCCGGCACCATCACCTGCAACTACGATGGCGCCAATAAGCACAAGACCATCATCGGCGACGGCGTGTTCGTCGGCTCCGATACCCAGCTGGTGGCGCCGGTATCGGTCGGCAAAGGCTCCACCATCGCCGCCGGCACCACGGTGACGCGCGATATCGGCGACGATGAGCTGGTGCTGAGCCGCGTCAAGCAGGTGCATATTCAGGGCTGGCAACGTCCGCTGAAGAAGAAATAGGGGAAGCCCTTCATATTTCGAACCGCAGCGTTGTTGGCTTCATGCCGGAACCCCAGTCACTTACTTGAGTAAGCTCCTGGGGATTCTGGCATTTGCCGCCTAGCTGCAGCCCGAAATCTATTGGGCGGTAGTATAAAGAGTATGTTTTATATTGCGCTCCAATGCAGAGCCCAATACAAAACATAATAATCCCCACCATCTACAGGCTCGGGGCCGCACGGTAAAAACCGGCGAAAATCAGGTCAAGACATCGAAAGCGTCCTTAAAGGGCGTTTAATTAGGAATACAACTGATGTGTGGAATTGTAGGCGCAGTAGCGCAACGTGATATTGCAGAAATCCTGTTGGAAGGTTTACGCCGTCTCGAGTACCGCGGTTACGACTCCGCCGGTTTGGCGGTGGTTGATGCCGAAGGCAACGTCAGCCGCCTGCGCCGCGTAGGCAAGGTGAATGCGCTTTCCGAAGCCGCAGAGCAGCATGAACTGCACGGCGGCACCGGTATCGCTCATACCCGCTGGGCGACCCACGGCGAACCGACCGAAGCGAACGCGCACCCGCATGTTTCCGATTACATTACCGTGGTGCATAACGGCATTATCGAAAACCACGAACCGCTGCGTGAACTGCTGATCGAACGCGGTTATCGTTTCAGCTCGGAAACCGACACCGAGGTGATTGCCCACCTGGTGCACTGGGAGCAAAAGCAGGGCGGCACGCTGCTGGAAGTGGTCCAGCGCGTGATCCCGCAGCTGCGCGGCGCCTATGGCACCGTGGTGATGGATAGCCGCGATCCCAGCGTGCTGGTGGCTGCGCGTTCCGGCAGCCCGCTGGTGATTGGCCGCGGCGTCGGCGAAAACTTCATCGCTTCCGATCAGCTGGCGCTGCTGCCGGTAACCCGTCGCTTTATCTTCCTGGAAGAAGGCGACGTGGTGGAAGTGACCCGCCGCACCGTCAGCATTTTCGACAAGCAGGGCAACGCCATCGAGCGCCCTGAAATCGAATCTCAGGTGCAGTACGACGCCGGCGACAAGGGCGCTTACCGCCACTACATGCAAAAAGAGATCTACGAACAGCCGCTGGCGCTGAAAAACACCCTGGAAGGGCGTTTCAGCCAGGGGCAAATCAACCTGAGCGAGCTGGGCCCGCGCGCCGACGAACTGCTGGCGAAGGTACAGCACGTGCAGATTATCGCCTGCGGCACTTCCTACCACTCCGGCATGGTGGCGCGTTACTGGTTCGAAGCGCTGGCCGGCGTACCGTGCGACGTCGAAATCGCCTCCGAATTCCGCTACCGCAAATCGGCGGTGCGCCCGGGCAGCCTGATCATCACCCTGTCCCAATCCGGTGAAACCGCCGATACCCTGGCGGCGCTGCGCCTGTCCAAAGAGCTGGGCTATCTGGGGTCGCTGGCGGTGTGCAACGTGGCCGGTTCTTCGCTGGTGCGCGAATCCGATCTGGCGCTGATGACCCGGGCCGGCACCGAAATCGGCGTGGCCTCCACCAAGGCCTTCACCACCCAGCTGGCGGTATTGCTGATGCTGGTGGCGCGCCTCGGCCGCCTGAAGGGCATGGCGGAAAGCGTCGAGCATGACATCGTGCATGCGCTGCAGGCGTTGCCGGCGCGCATCGAGCAGATGCTGTCGATGGACAAAAACATCGAGGCGCTGGCGGAAGGTTTCTCCGACAAGCACCACGCGCTGTTCCTCGGCCGCGGCGATCAGTACCCGATCGCCATGGAAGGGGCGCTGAAGCTGAAAGAGATCTCCTACATTCACGCCGAAGCCTATGCGGCGGGCGAGCTGAAGCATGGCCCGCTGGCGCTGATCGACGCCGATATGCCGGTGATCGTGGTGGCGCCGAACAACGAGCTGTTGGAAAAGCTGAAATCCAACATTGAAGAAGTGCGCGCGCGCGGCGGCCAGCTGTACGTGTTCGCCGATCAGGACGCCGGCTTCGTCAGCAGCGAAGGCATGACCATCATCCCTCTGCCGCACGTCGAAGAAATCGTGGCACCAATCTTCTACACCGTGCCGTTGCAGCTGCTGTCTTACCACGTGGCGCTGATCAAAGGCACCGACGTTGACCAGCCGCGCAACCTGGCGAAGTCTGTCACCGTAGAGTAATTTTTCTCAGGCATCATCGAAAAGCCGGCCGCTGCGCCGGCTTTTTTCATGGCGGCAACCACCATGACACCGAAGCGACATTTTGAATAAAAGTTGTCATATTCAAGCGGATAGATAGGGTGAAAACGGTTTTTTTATTGATTGATAATTGAGGTGTTTTATATTTAACTGGCTGATTTTTATGGTGAGTTAGCCTGTTTTTATCGGGTGTAATATAACTGTCATATTGCGTACATTTTTCTGTCACCAAACTGTCCTATTTTCCCTCCTGCAGCAATACTTACTCTGATTAAAACGACTCGAAGTCGATTTTAAATATCCCATTAGGAGGGATTATGAAACTGATGCGTACCACCGTCGCCAGTATTGTGGCAGCGACTTTCTCCCTGACCGCCGTGTCCGCGTTCGCTGCTGCCAGCCTGACCGGTGCAGGTGCGACATTCCCCGCTCCGGTTTACGCCAAGTGGGCAGATTCTTATCAGAAAGAAACCGGCAACAAAGTTAACTATCAGGGGATCGGTTCCTCTGGCGGCGTGAAGCAGATCGTGGCCAATACCGTTGACTTTGGCGCCTCCGACGCCCCGCTGTCCGACGACAAGCTGGCGGCTGACGGCCTGTTCCAGTTCCCGACCGTGATCGGCGGCGTGGTGCTGGCGGTCAATATACCGGGCATCAAATCCGGCGAACTGACGCTGGACGGCCAAACCCTGGGCGATATCTACCTGGGCAACGTGAAGAAATGGAATGACCCGGCAATCGCCAAGCTGAACCCGGGCGTGAAGCTACCGGATCAAAATATCGCCGTGGTGCGCCGTGCTGACGGCTCAGGCACCTCGTTCGTGTTCACCAGCTACCTGGCCAAGGCCAACGCGCAGTGGAAAGAGAAAATCGGCGCCGGTTCTACCGTTAACTGGCCAACCGGCCTGGGCGGCAAGGGCAACGACGGCATCGCCGCCTTCGTACAGCGTCTGCCTGGCTCCATCGGCTACGTTGAGTACGCCTACGCCAAGCAGAACAACCTGGCTTACACCAAGCTTATCTCCGCAGACGGCAAGCCGGTGAGCCCGACCGAAGAGAGCTTCAGCAACGCCGCCAAAGGCGTGGACTGGAGCAAGACCTTCGCACAGGACCTGACCAACCAGAAAGGTGAGGACGCGTGGCCTATCACCTCCACCACCTTCATCCTGGTGCACAAAGAGCAGAAAAACCCTGCTCAGGGCGCCGAAGTGCTGAAATTCTTCGACTGGGCGTACAAAACCGGCGCCAAACAGGCTAACGACCTGGACTACGCTTCTCTGCCGAACGAAGTGGTTGAGCAGGTGCGCGCGGCATGGAAAACCAACGTAAAAGACAGTTCCGGTAAAGCGCTGTACTAACAACGCAGGGGCGCGGGTAACGCCGCGCCCCACTCAGTTTTTCAGGGTTCAGCCCGTATTGGGTGGGCCTGCCAGGGTTAAAACAGAGAGCAATCTATGGCTGAGTACAAGCCGACCATTAAAGCACCGAGTAAAAATGGTGACGTCATCTTCAGCGCGCTGGTTCGACTGGCTGCGCTGATTACCCTATTGTTGCTGGGCGGCATTATTGTTTCGCTGATCTTCGCCTCCTGGCCGAGCATGCAGAAATTCGGCTTCGCCTTCCTGTGGACCAAAGAGTGGGATGCGCCGGCCGAGCAGTTCGGCGCGCTGGTGCCTATCTACGGCACCGTGGTCACCTCGCTGATTGCATTGATCATCGCCGTGCCGGTGAGCTTCGGCATCGCGCTGTTCCTGACCGAACTGGCGCCAAACTGGCTGAAGCGCCCGCTGGGCATCGCCATCGAGCTGCTGGCGGCGATCCCGAGCATCGTTTACGGCATGTGGGGCCTGTTCGTGTTCGCCCCGCTGTTCGCCGAGTATTTCCAGACCCCGGTCGGCGAGGTGCTGTCCGGCATTCCGATCGTCGGTGAGCTGTTCTCCGGCCCGGCCTTCGGCATCGGCATTCTGGCCGCCGGGGTGATCCTGGCCATCATGATCATCCCTTACATCGCCGCGGTAATGCGCGACGTGTTCGAACAAACCCCGGTGATGATGAAAGAATCGGCCTACGGCATCGGCTGCACCACCTGGGAAGTTATCTGGCGCATCGTGCTGCCGTTCACCAAGAACGGCGTGATCGGCGGCGTTATGCTGGGCCTGGGGCGCGCGCTGGGTGAAACCATGGCGGTGACCTTCATCATCGGCAACACCTACCAGCTCGACAGCGCTTCGCTGTATATGCCGGGCAACAGCATCACTTCGGCGCTGGCCAACGAATTCGCCGAAGCGGAATCGGGCGTGCATACCGCCGCGCTGATGGAGCTGGGCCTGATTCTGTTTGTGATTACCTTTATCGTCCTGGCGCTGTCGAAATTGATGATCATGCGTCTGGCCAAGAACGAGGGCCGCTAAGGTGACGACGATGGATATGCAAAACAACGTAGCGCTGGCGGAAAGCCGCCGCAAAATGCAGGCCTGGCGCCGGCAGAAGAACCGCCTGGCGCTGTTCCTGTCGATGGCGACCATGGTGTTTGGCCTGTTCTGGCTGGTGTGGATCCTGTTCTCCACCGTCACCAAGGGCGTCGACGGCATGTCGCTGGCGCTGTTCACCGAAATGACCCCGCCGCCGAACACCGCGGGCGGCGGCCTGGCCAACGCCATCGCCGGCAGCGGGCTGTTGATCCTGTGGGCGACGATATTCGGCACGCCGCTGGGCATCATGGCCGGCATCTACCTGGCGGAATACGGCCGCAAATCCTGGCTGGCGGAGGTTATCCGCTTTATCAACGATATTCTGCTGTCTGCGCCGTCGATCGTGGTGGGGCTGTTCGTCTACACCATCGTGGTGGCGAAGATGGAGCACTTCTCCGGCTGGGCCGGCATTATCGCGCTGGCGCTGCTGCAGGTGCCGATCGTCATCCGTACCACCGAGAACATGCTGAAGCTGGTGCCGGACACGCTGCGCGAAGCGGCCTATGCGCTGGGCACGCCGAAATGGCGCATGATTTCCGCCATCACGCTGAAGGCTTCGGTGTCCGGCATTATCACCGGCGTGCTGCTGGCGATTGCGCGTATCGCCGGGGAAACCGCTCCGCTGCTGTTCACCTCGTTGTCGAACCAGTTCTGGAGCACCGACCTGATGCAGCCGATCGCCAACCTGCCGGTGACCATTTTCAAATTCGCCATGAGCCCGTTCGCCGAATGGCAGCAGCTGGCCTGGGCCGGGGTGCTGTTGATCACCCTGTGCGTACTGTTACTGAATATTCTGGCGCGTGTGGTTTTCGCCAAGAAAAAGCATTCATAAAATTTTGAGCGCTGCCCTGGCGGCGCTGATGAAAAGAGAGAAGTCTTGATGAGTATGGTTACTGACGCTTCCAGCAGCAAAATTCAGGTACGCGATCTGAACTTCTACTATGGCAAATTCCATGCGCTGAAGAACATCACGCTGGATATCGCCAAGAACAAGGTCACCGCGTTCATCGGCCCATCCGGCTGCGGCAAATCCACCCTGCTGCGCACCTTCAACAAGATGTATCAGCTGTACCCGGAGCAGCGTGCGGAAGGCGGCATCCTGCTGGACGGCCAGAACATCCTGACCGATAACCAGGACATCGCTCTGCTGCGCGCCAAGGTCGGCATGGTGTTCCAGAAGCCGACGCCGTTCCCGATGTCGATATACGACAACATCGCCTTCGGCGTTCGCCTGTTCGAAAAGCTGTCGCGCGCCGACATGGACGAGCGCGTGCAGTGGGCGCTGACCAAGGCGGCGCTGTGGAACGAAACCAAGGACAAGCTGCACCAGAGCGGCTACAGCCTGTCCGGCGGCCAGCAGCAGCGCCTGTGCATCGCCCGCGGCATCGCCATCCGCCCGGATGTCTTGCTGCTGGATGAGCCGTGCTCGGCGTTGGATCCGATCTCCACCGGTAAGATTGAAGAGCTGATCAGCGAGCTGAAGTCCGATTACACCGTGGTGATCGTGACGCACAATATGCAGCAGGCGGCGCGCTGCTCCGACTCCACCGCATTTATGTATCTGGGCGAACTGATCGAGTTCAGTGATACTGATAACCTGTTCACTGCGCCGCAGAAAAAGCAGACTGAAGACTACATCACTGGCCGTTATGGTTGATAGGACGCATCATGGATAACCTGAATTTAAATAAACACATTTCCGGCCAGTTCAACGCAGAGCTCGAGCATATCCGCACCCAGGTGCTGACCATGGGCGGGCTGGTGGAGCAACAGCTGACCGACGCCATCACCGCCATGCACAATCAGGACGGCGAGCTGGCCAAGCGCGTGATCGAAGGCGACGCCAAGGTCAACATGATGGAAGTGGCGATCGACGAAGCCTGCGTGCGCATCATCGCCAAGCGCCAGCCCACCGCCAGCGATCTGCGCCTGGTGATGGCGATCATCAAAACCATTTCCGAGCTGGAACGCATCGGCGACGTGGCGGACAAGATCTGCCGCACCGCGCTGGAGAAGTTCTCGCACCAGCATCAGCCGCTGCTGGTCAGCCTGGAATCGCTGGGCCGCCATACCGTGCAGATGCTGCACGATGTGCTGGACGCCTTTGCGCGCATGGATCTGGATGAAGCGATCCGTATTTATCGCGAAGATAAAAAGGTCGACCAGGAATATGAAGGCATCGTGCGTCAGCTGATGACCTACATGATGGAAGATTCGCGCACCATTCCGAGCGTGCTGACCGCGCTGTTCTGCGCCCGTTCGATCGAACGCATCGGCGACCGCTGCCAGAATATCTGCGAATTTATCTTCTACTTCGTTAAAGGCCAGGATTTTCGCCATATCGGCGGCGACGCGCTGGAAAAGCTGCTGTCCGCCGACGGCAAAAACGAAGAAAAAGAGTAACTCCCCCCGGGCATTGTCCTCTGAAGGCGCAGTATTCTGCGCCTTTATTCCATCTGAAACGCCTAAAGATATAAAGGTTATAAATATAGCTTTTTATATTATTTCCTGACCTATGTGGCTCTTGCTAGCTTATCAGCCAGCAGGACATCAACCACTTAGGAGCTGTTTATGAAACATCGCGCTTTGGCCTTAACGCTGTTAGCCAGTCTGACCGGCCTTGCCGCCGGCGCCGCGCACGCGGACAAACTCGACGATATCAAGCAAGCCGGCGTGGTGCGCATCGCGGTGTTCGACAGCAACCCGCCGTTCGGCTATATCGATCCGCAAAGCAAAAAGCTGGTGGGCTACGACGTTGACGTCGCCGAGGCGATCGGCAAGGCGCTGGGCGTGAAGGTGGAGCTGCGCGCCACCAACCCGGCCAACCGCATTCCGCTGCTGGTGTCGAAGAAGGTCGATCTGATCGCCGCCAACTTCACCATTACTGACGAGCGCGCCAAGGAAGTGAACTTCAGCGTGCCGTATTTCGCCACCGGCCAGAAATTTATCGCCCACAAGGGCGTGCTGAAAACGCCGGAAGACATCAAAAAGCTGCGCATCGGCGCGGACAAGGGCACGGTGCAGGAGATCACGCTGCGCGAACACTACCCGACGGCCAAGGTGATCTCTTACGACGATACCCCGCTGGCGTTTGTGGCGCTGCGCAACGGCAACGTGCAGGCGATCACCCAGGACGACGCCAAGCTGGTGGGCCTGCTCGGCAACCTGCCGGCGGCGCAGAAGGCGGACTTCGAGATCTCGCCGTTCAGCATCACCAAAGAATACCAGGGCGTGGGGATCCCGAAAGGCGAGGATCGCCTGACCGCCACCATCAACGACACGTTGATCAAGCTGGAAAAAGACGGTGAAGCGGTGAAAATTTACGATCGCTGGTTCGGGCCGGACACCAAGTCGGCGCAGCCGCGCGGCGATTTCAAGATCGCGCCGTTGGATCAACAGCCGAAGGCCTGATTGTCGGCAGGCTGATAGGCGAGAGTAGGGGCGCAGCTTGCTGCGCCCCTGACGCATTTTGCAAGACAAGGAATGACCATGAATCTGGACTGGCTGTTGGCGCCGCAATACCTGAGCTGGCTGTGGCAAGGGTTTCTGCTGACGCTGTGGCTCTCCGCCTGTGCGGGCCTGGCGGCTACGCTGCTGGGTTTCCTGCTGGCGGCGATGCGCGACAGCAGCCTGCGCCCGTTGCGCTGGCTGGCGGTGGCCTACAGTTCGCTGTTCCGCAATACGCCGCTGCTGGTGCAGCTGTTTTTCTGGTACTTCGCCGCCGGGCAGATCCTGCCTGCCGGCGCCATGCAGTGGTTGAACGCCTCGCACCGCATCGGCCCGCTTGAGTGGCCGTCGTTTGAGTTTCTCGCCGGCTTCTTCGGCCTGACGCTGTATTCCACCGCCTTTATCGCCGAAGAGATCCGTTCCGGCATCCGCGGCGTCGCCGGCGGGCAAAAATACGCCGCCAACGCGCTGGGGCTGACCGGCTGGCAGGCGATGCGCTACGTGGTGCTGCCGCAGGCGTTGAAAATCGCCTTGCCGCCGCTGCTGGGGCAGTACATGAACGTGATAAAGAATTCGTCGCTGACCATGGCGATCGGCGTCGCCGAGCTGTCGTACGCTTCGCGACAGGTGGAAACCGAAACGCTGCGCACCTTCCAGGCGTTCGGCGTCGCCACGGTGCTGTACATCGCCATCATCGCGCTGCTGGAAGGCTGGGGCATGTGGCGCCAGCAGCGCAAGCCGCTGAGGGGGCACTAAGATGGATTTCAGCGTAATTTACGACAACCTGGGCTACCTGCTGTGGGGCACCTGGCCGGACGGCCCGTTGGGCGGCGCGGCGCTGACGCTGGCGATCAGCCTGATGGCCGGCGTGGCCTCGGCCATGCTCGGCACGCTGCTCGGCGTGGCGTTGGCGATGTCGCGCGGCGTCGCGGCCGGGCTGCTGGCGGCGGCGCTGGGCTTTTTCCGCGCCATTCCGGTGATCATGCTGATTTTCTGGACCTATTTCCTGCTGCCCATCGTATTTGGCGTCGACATCCCGGAAATTACCACCGTGGTGTGCGCGCTGGCGCTGATCGCCTCGGCCTATCTGGCCCATGCGGTGAAGGCCGGCATCGCCGCTATCGGCCCCGGGCAGTGGCAGGCCGGGTTGTCGCTGGGGCTGACCCGTTGGCAAACGCTGCGCATGATCGTGCTGCCGCAGGCGCTGCGCATGATGGCGCCGTCGTTCATCAACCAGTGGATCTCCCTGATCAAGGACACCTCGCTGGCCTATATCGTCGGCGTCGGCGAGCTGACCTTCCTGGCGACGCAGGTCAACAACCGCAGCATGGTGTACCCGATGGAGGTATTCCTGTTCGTCGCGCTGGTATACTTCATTTTCTGTTTGGCGCTCGACCTGCTGGCCAACGCGGTCAATCGCCGCTTCAGCGCGCAAACCCGGGCGCTGAAGCGGTCCTGGCGCTGGTGGCGCAACAAGCCGCCGCTGCCGGCCGGCTAATCGCGGGTGAGTTGCCAGCCGCGTGCGCGCCACAGCGCGGGCAGCTGGCTCAAATCGTCGAAGGGGGTCACCAACGGGTGGTCTATCGGCGGATTGTGCGGATCGGCGCAGAAGTAAAACACCGGGATGCCGGCGGCGATGCCGGCCTGGGCGCCGGCGGGGGAGTCGTCCACCAGAATGCAGCGCTCCACCGGCACCCGCATCTTTTCCGCCGCGTGAAAGACGATGGCCGGATCCGGTTTCCAGCGCTGGATGTCATAGCCGCTGAACAGCCGGTCATCAAAATAGGGCAGCATGTCGGTCAGGCCGAGCGAGTGCTGCATCTTGCCGACCGGCCCGTTGGAAACGGTGCAGATTGGCGCCGTCACCTGCGCCAGCAGCTTGCGCGCACCGGGGATCTCCTGCAGCTCGCTGTCGAACAGCCGCGCCACTTCCTGGCGGTACAGCGGCTCCAGCTCTTCTTTCGCCAGCGCGACGCCGTGTTCGGCGTTGACCCGATCGATAATCTCGTACAGCTTCACCCCTTTGTACTTTTTGAACACCTCTTCCAGCGACAGCTGAATGCCATAGTGGGCGAACATGTGCACATAGGCCTTGCTGCACAGCACTTCGCTGTCCACCAGCGTGCCGTCGCAATCAAATAAAATGCAGTCGATCTGAGCCATCGGGATAAGGGTCCTGGGTTAAAGGGGGAGATACCTCACTTTAACCGTATCGGCCAGGATTGCGACCCCTTAATGCCGGTTTGCCGATGAGTTGGGGATTATGGCCGTAAAGACGGCGAAAAAAACCTGTGAGCGACGTCAAAAGCCTGACTTTTTGTTATATACCCGTCATACTTGAAACCGCATCTGTGTTGGCTGCGAGCGCTCACCCCAGTCACTTACTTGTGTAAGCTTCCGGGGGCGTTCTTGCCGTCGTGATGCGAGTCCAAATTATTTTGGGTATGGGATAGCGGCGACTGTCCATTCCTCTCTTCGGAATTCTGATAATGACCAAACCAGTATCTGGCCTTGCCGCAGAGCAAGGTTTGCTTGGGCGCGTGTTCAAACTCAAGCAGCATGGAACCACGGCGCGTACGGAAACGATTGCCGGTATCACCACCTTCCTGACCATGGTGTATATCGTGTTCGTTAACCCCCAAATCCTGGGCGCGGCGGGCATGGATACGCAGGCGGTGTTTGTGACCACCTGCCTGATCGCCGCTTTCGGCAGCATTCTGATGGGGCTGCTGGCGAATCTGCCGGTGGCGCTGGCGCCGGCGATGGGTCTGAACGCCTTCTTCGCCTTCGTGGTGGTCGGGGCGATGGGCATTTCCTGGCAGGTGGGCATGGGCGCTATCTTCTGGGGCGCCGTCGGCCTGCTGCTGCTGACCATTTTCCGCATTCGTTACTGGATGATCGCCAACATCCCGGTCAGCCTGAGGATCGGCATTACCAGCGGCATCGGCCTGTTTATCGGCATGATGGGGCTGAAAAACGCCGGCATCGTGGTGGCCAACCCGGACACGCTGGTCACCATCGGCAGCCTGACCTCGCACAACGTGCTGCTGGGGGCGCTCGGCTTCTTTATCATTGCGGTGCTGTCTTCACGCAGCTTCCATGCGGCGGTGCTGGTATCCATCGTGGTGACCACCCTGATCGGCTGGGCGCTGGGCGACGTCAAATACGGCGGCGTGTTCTCCATGCCGCCGAGCATCACCTCGGTGGTGGGCCAGGTCGATCTGACCGGCGCGCTGAACCTTGGCCTGGCCGGCGTGATCTTCTCCTTCATGCTGGTTAACCTGTTCGACTCTTCCGGCACGCTGATCGGTGTGACCGACAAGGCCGGATTGACCGATGAGAGCGGCAAATTCCCGCGCATGAAGCAGGCGCTGTACGTCGACAGCATCAGCTCGGTCGCCGGTTCGCTGGCGGGCACCTCTTCCGTCACCGCCTATATCGAAAGCTCGTCCGGCGTGGCCGTCGGCGGCCGTACCGGCCTGACCGCCGTCGTGACCGGCATTCTGTTCCTGTTGGTGATCTTCCTTTCGCCGCTGGCGGGCATGGTGCCGGCTTACGCCGCCGCCGGCGCGCTGATCTACGTGGGCGTGTTGATGACCGCCAGCCTGGCGCGGGTGAAGTGGGACGACCTGACCGAGGCGGTGCCGGCGTTCGTCACCGCGGTGATGATGCCGTTCAGCTTCTCGATTACCGAAGGCATCGCGCTCGGCTTCATCTCTTACTGCGTGATGAAGCTCGGCACCGGCCGCTGGCGCGAGATCGGCCCGTGCGTGATCGTGGTGGCGCTGCTGTTTGTGCTGAAGATTGCCTTCGTCGACGGTCATTGATGCAAACGGGGCCGCGTGTGCCGGCCCCGCTGATTTACGCTCCCGGCGTCGCGTCCGGCGCCTGATTGAGCACCCATTGCAGCGGCCGTTTGAACCGCGCCTGCCAGCTGCCGGCCACATCCTCGCCCTGAGCGAAATGCAGCGTTCGCACCTGATTCTCCTCGCCGAACAGATTGGCGAAATGCAGCGCCAGCGCCTGATCGCTGAATTTCTGCCGATCGTAATACGTCACCACAATCCTTTTATGCGCCGCCAGCGACTGCTGCGCCGGCTCGATGTCGCCGTTGGGGGCGATCAGTAACGCCCCGGCATAAAACTGCGGGTATTTCGCCACCAGGTTGGCGGCATGCAGCGCGCCCTGGCCGCGGGCGCTGAGATAAACCCGCTGGGTATTCAGCTTCAACTGCGGGGCGTACTGCCGGAGCGTGCGCTGGATGGCGCTCTGGGTGCTTTCATCGCTGTAGTTCGACCAGCGGAAGCTGTTTTCCGACAGCATCTGGGTACCGTTAATCTCGATGTAGGCCACGCCCATTTCGCCGAACAGCAGCCGCTCTTCCGGGCTGATGGCGGCGGCTTTGCCGTAGGCATGCAGGAAGATCACCGTTGGCCAGCCTTCCGGCGGCGGCGCGCCGTCAGGCAGGGCAACGCTGGCCTTGCCTTCAAACTGCCGGGCGTGCTGCAGATAGCGCGCCTTGGTGGCGGCGAGGATCGACTGATAGGTGGCGCTGTGCTGGATGCTGTTGAAAGCGTCGTCCTCCAGCAAATTGTAGTAATACCACAGCCCGCGGTTGGCGCTGAGCTGCAGATAGCGCTCCGCCAGCTCGGTTTGCCCTTTTTCCGCCGAAGAGGCCGCCAGCTGGTAGGGCGCCCAGACGTTGCGGCCGTCTTCGCGCATCAGCGTCAGGTACAGCGACATGGCCTCGAGCTTTTTATCATCCTGGTTCTGCGCCGAGCGCGACAGCTGGGCGTTCAGCGGGCTGTGCGCCGGCAATGCTATCGGTTCTTCGCCGGCGGGATAGCGCACCTCTGCGGCGAATGCGGGTCTGGTGATGAAAGCGAAAAGCACGGCTAAAATAAAAAAATGCATAATGGTATGGCTTTAATTTTTAATGAGTTTAAGGACTTCTTGTCCTGCCGCGGCGCCTGAGCGGGCGCCGCAGGGGCGATCACTCCACGCGACGAATAAAGTCGCTGAACGCGGACAACTGGCCGGTCAGGAAATCCAGCGTGCCTTGTTCAATCAGCTCGCCGGCCTGCTCATCCACCTTGTTCTGGATGACGCCGCCCATAAACTCCGGCTTGTTCATCACCATCGCATCGAGGAACACCAGGATCTGACGCAGGTGATACTGGCAGCGCGCGCCGCCGATCGGCCCCATGGAGCTGGTTTGAATGGCGACCGGTTTGCCGGCCAGCGGCTGATTCGGCAAGCGCGACAGCCAGTCGATGGCATTCTTCAGCCCGCCCGGCACCGAGTAGTTGTATTCGGGGGTGACGATAATCACGCCGTCGGCCTGACGGATTTGCTCGGCGATGGCTTCAACCGCGGCGGGAAAAGCGTCCTCCTGCTGCAGGTCGGCGTCGTATAGCGGAATATCGCGGATGGAAGGCAGCGCTTCGATGGCGACGCCTTGCGGCGCAAGCCCTGGCAGGGCGCGAGCCACCATGGCGTTGTAAGAGCCTTTGCGCAGGCTGCCGAGCAGGGTGACGATTTTTAATGCTTGGTCTGACATGGTGATTCTCCCTTTCGAATGAACAGATTCAGCGGCTAACGTGGACAAATAGTAGGCCAAACGGGCAGGTGAGAATAGGCAATTGCTGAATATTTAGCTGACTTTACAATTTTCTTCAGAAATTAATCCGTTAAAGAAAGTTTTATCTTGGTGTCTGCGCCGCGGCCGCTTTCAGCCGGGGGTGTTCAGGCTGGTCAGCCTGACGAAGCGGGTCGATTCGGCCGGAGAACGCGCAGAGATCTCGCCGTCCTTTTGCAGCCCCTGCGGCTCTTCGTATTGCCAGCACACCAGCCGTTCCAGTCCCGGCGCGCGCGCGCAGGCCCAGCTCAGGTACTCATCGGCATCGCTCATCACCTGCACTTCGGGGGTGGCGCTGGAGCGCAGATGGCCGGAGAACGGGTGCAAACGCAGCGTCGACTGGCCGCTGTTGCCCAGCCCGGAAATTTTCAACACGCTTTGACGGATGCTCCACAGCTGGGTTTCCGCCTCCAGCCGATCGTCCTGCGCGGCGATCCAGGCGGTTTCCGCCGGCGTTGGGTGCGGGGGCTGCAGCGCATTCTGACGCCCGCCGCGCGCGCGCATCACCTCGATATCCAGCCCGACCTTGCCTTCGGCGCTCAGCAGCACGCCGACGGTATTGGCGGCATAGGCCAGGCTGAAATCCGGCAGATGGTGATCGGCGAAACAGGGACGGCCGGTCGGCGTGGTGGCGATGGGCGGCAGCAGGGGCAGCCCATACAGATAGAACATCAGCTCGGCGAGCAAAATGCGCCCCTGCAGGAAACGCTGGCGGCGCTTAATGGAAAATGCGGCGGTTGCGGCAATCACCTCGGCGGAGAGTCTCCGGGTATCCAGAACGGTGGAGGCTGGGCTCCATCGGGCAAAATGACACGCCATTGTTCACTCCATGACAGAGGGGTCGCTGATAACGCAGGAGGGTTAGATTAAGCCTAAGTCGAGGATTTATCATCAAAAAACGGTATGCGTTTTATCCTATTTATTGAGTCTTCTGGGAGATAATGAGCGGAAGATGCCCCCGCGCAACGGCGGGGGGGGCAAATCAAGTTTATTTACCGATGCAGAAGCTGGAGAAAGCCACCTACAAATTTGATTATAAAGCACTTTTTTGTGAGTATTTTAAAAGCTTGGACATAAACTTGGACATACTTTGGAGTCCAGCCTTCCATATGCTGCTGTGGATAACAATGGAAGACCCGCGATCTGGCGGCTATAGAGAGATGTGGATAAGTTCCCCGTTGCCAACGCCGCTCAAGACGCGCCAATGACGCATCGTTGATGCCAAACTCTCCTGATTCCTCTGCCGAACACTACGTATTTCACCCCGATTTTTCTCGATCAACCCGGTGGTATTGCAGACCGTATTGTTCGAGGAAGTGTGGAGCCCCATGCGATGAGATTCAAAGGACGGGCCGTCGTGGCCTATATCCAGGAAATCTCTCATGACAGGCAATCACAGCAACTTCATCCCGCAGGCGCATGTCGTTCCGTTCATCACACCACTAGCGTTGCTGCTTGATGCCTGCCTCACCCCGGTAGAGCGCAATGCATGGCAGGTTCTGCGCATGCTGCGCGCTGTCGATGGTCGCAGTGCGCTGGCCAGTCTGGCGCAGTTGCGGCCTTATCTCACCACCACGCCGCTAGGACAGCGTGCTGGCTACGAAACAGCCTGGCGTGCGCTTATCGTGCTGCGCTTGACGGGCTGGAAAGCGCCGGCTGCTGGTGGGCCTACGGCGCGGTCACTGACTGCTGATCAGCGCGCGCTGGATATGCAGGTGCGGCAAACCATCCGTCGGGAACTGGGGCACGAGAGGACACAGATTACGGCGGTGTACTTGGGCAGGTAAAAGTTTGCACTTGTTGCCTTTACTCGCTCGAGTAAATACCACCATGACACCAATATTGCATCTGAGCCAAAAAATAAATCATCATTTATCTTAATGATAGATCCTGTTTACCTATCCAATAGACCGTATTAGCTTTTTAGTGGAGATTTTTTCTGGTTTTAAATTTTTTATTATGCAATAAATCATATGGAGATAAATATAGATGTTCCTATAAGTTAATCAAATAGCACGGTAAAAAATATTTTACTGAGTGATGATTAACGTACGCGAAAAGACAGGTCTGATGTTTCATTTATTTTCGTAAATAAATAAGCGTTCAAGCTTACCTATCAGGGAATCACGAAATGAACATTCAAAAAATACCAGTCATAGAGCATGCGGATTTTTCTATCAATAACTTTCAGGTAAAACAATTTATCGGAGCCCTTAAAGAGTTTGGACATATTCACATCATAAATATCACCGACCCTGCATTTTGTGCTGGGGCAGTGCATCTAAAACGTGTTGCCCAACAACTGTTTGGATTATCTCACGAAAATAAAATGTCGCTCTATATTGGAGACTCTATTGGCCATCGAGGATACGTCCCGATAACAGAGAAAGGACAATATGCTGACGAAAACAAGAGAGTTTACGAGGCTTTTGATATTGGCTTTACAGGAGAATCAAACTGGATTCTAAGCGGAGAGAATCGTTATCCAGAGCAGATTCCGGATGCAGCTAAGGTTATCAACAGGTACTTTGATTTTTCCCTCGCACTCGGACGTTCCATCACATCACATCTCTTATCACACTATGATCATCACGGTATCAGAGCTATTGATGCAACCCGTAGTCCTGCAAGTCAGCTCAGACTGATCCACTATCTTTCGCATGAACCAGAAGAGACCCAATTGGCATCAAGCATGGGAGCCCATACCGATTACGAGCTTTTCACTCTTATGTTGCAGGATTCTCCTGGACTGTTCTACAAGAAAAATGGGGATTGGCAGGCCGTGCCTGCAATGCGGAACTCCCTTTTACTGATTGCTGGTGATGTCTTGGAAATACTATCAGGCGGTGAGATTCAATCACTTAATCACCGAGTAGTAGCTAATGGTGATGAACGATACAGTTTCCCATTCTTCATGAATTTAAACCCAGATACGCAACTAAAGCGGGTTGGTGCACCCGATTTTAATATTGGACGCCATCTCATTTCGCAACTGACCCGAGACTTCCCTTATCTTCGTCACAAAGTTGACGCCACTTACAATCCTGATTTTGAGGCAAATAAAAATGAGGCGGTTTGAGAATAAGCGGGTGATTGTGACTGGAGGAGCAAGTGGGATTGGATTAGCTACTGCTAAGCGATTTGCATCAGAGGGTGCAAGAGTTGCTGTTATAGATTTAAATACCACGCCATTTACCGATCAAACGCATAAAGAAAATGGAATCGAAATTTTCCTCGCTTGCGATATTTGTTGTGAAAAATCAGTTTACGACTCTTTTTCTATCATTCGTGAATGTTGGAACGGCATCGATATCCTCGTAAACAATGCAGGGATCAGTATCCGCCACCAAAGCTTCAGGTGCATTTCATCCGAAGCATGGAATAAGGTGATAGATACTAACCTCAATGGACTATTTAACGTTAGCAAAGCAGCCCTGGAGATCATGCATGAAGGTGTAATTATTAATACGGCATCTGTGAATGCTTTAGGAGCGTTTCCGCACTACGCGGACTACAACGCATCGAAGGGGGCGATCATTTCACTCACTCGTACTATGGCTATCGAACTTGCTCCTAAAATCCGTGTCGTCTCAATATCTCCCGGCGCGGTTCTCACGCCCATGCAACTCGCCGAATATACTTCTGAAATGATTGAAGATGTGAATAAAGGAATTCCATTGGGCAGGCATGCTCGGCCTGACGAAATTGCAGCGATGACTGCGTTCCTTTGCTCAGATGAGGCGGCGTTTATAACTGGGCAAAATTTCATAATTGACGGGGGAGAAACTGCCAAATGATTATTCGTAAAAAGTCGATAGATACAGTTGATATATCTGGATGGGCAGATAACGTGAAGGAATACGCAAATCTGTTCAATCCGTACCAGAGTTTTGAGGATTTCACCGACCTTGCGGAAGAGTGTTTGCAACGGGTTAACCCTTATAAATACCCTGGGTTAATCGATTTTCGAAAAGGAAAAAATATCAATGGGGCCTTGCTCATCAAAGGTGCGTTGCTTGATGAAAATTTACCCCCAACAATTGATAGTATTGATGAGCTTATCGGTAGCAAGAACACTTACTACAGCGAATTTTATTTAATGATGCTGTCTCGCTTTCTCGGCGAGCCTTTCAGCTACCGACAAGAGAGGAATGGAACCATAATTCACAATATGAGACCAAAGCGGGGTAGTGAAAGTGAGATATCTTCGGAAAGTTCAGAGATTCTTCTCGACTTACATAACGAGAATATCTACCATCCAGTTTACCCAGACTACCTTCTTTTTTGTGGATTACGTAAAGACCCGGGAGGAAAAGCTAAAACAATCGTTGTGAGTGTTGATGATTTTTATAAAAACATTCTTCCTGATGATATACCCATATTACGAAGTAAGCGATTCAGGACCAGTGTTGACTTCAACTTTGGCAATACCTTGGCGAAACGTGGCTCTGGCGTGTTGATTCAGGTGTTGTTTGGCCCCTCAGATAGTTCTTTTATCGCTTACGACGATGAATATATTGCTGGCATAGATGTAGAATCACAAGCGGCATTAGATCGGTTACGAACCCTCTTGCATAATACGTTGTATGGTTTTGAACTGGAACAAGGGGAAATTCTCATACTAGATAACCTTCGTACTATTCATGGAAGGACCGCATTTAAAGCTTGCTATGATGGTACGGACCGATGGATGCAGCGGGTATTGGTTACCCGAGATATCAGGAAAGCGTCTATACAGCTCGGCAATAGCTCAAGAGTCACCGAGTGGGTATATTCGCCTAACCAGGTTCTCGATTTTGTGGATAGAAAGGCATGAGCCATTTTACAGATTGGAAGGCAATCGGAATAATGCTGCTGATTCCCCTGATATGGGGAATTGGTTTCCCGTTGACCCACAACGCCGTATCAGACGTCGAACCTGGTGTTTATATCTTTGGGCGATACCTGATAGCGTTACTTGTTATCACACCATTTGCACTCAAAGCGGGAATTCGAGTCTCAACAAAAACACTTATTGCCAGTATGGCTATTGGGATCATGCAGATGGGTTCGGCTTTTTTTCAGGCAAAGGCACTTCAAACCATCAGCTCAGCCGAAACAGCCTTTTGTGTATGCCTGAGTGCAGCGATCATTGCTGTTTATGAATTTTGTTATTATCGGCGCATTCCTGCGGGCGATGCAATAGCCGTAGTTCTATCACTCTTGGGAGTGACTCTCATGTCTGGCCTACATCTGAATGGACTCGGCATTGGTTACATGTATGGTTTAATGGCAGCTTTTTGTATATCGGCGGCCATAATTATCACCGGCTTTCTCTCTCGACTTCTTGATGTGAGCCGCTTTACTCTAGTTTTTTGGCAGTTACTGGCAGGTACATTGATTATGAGTTACTGGCCAGTAGCGCATGGAGTTAGCGGCATGTTCAAGATGCACGTGATCGTGGCTGTGCTTTTCGCTGGCGTCTTCGTTTCTGCGGTATGTCTATTCATCCAGGTGACCTGGCAACGTAGAATCACTGACACCCAAACGGCACTTATTTTTAACATGGACCTGGTATTTGCCTCCTTGTTTGGTTTGATTAATGGCGAATCGATTTCTGTTTGGCAGGCTTCGGGGTGCCTCATGATGATGTTAGCAATCTCTGCAACGCCTGTTATGCAGATGCTTAGTAAAAATAAAATGTCAGTTCAGTGATGGTACCGTCTAAAAAAGTTGGGCACCGGACCAGCGAAAAAATCGGCAGTTCTGGCGCCCAACTCCTGGTTTTCAGATTCAAACCCGCAGAACCACAAGATTCGTAGCAGGTACAAGAGAGTCGATGGTGTCGGCCCAGGCTTGCAACATAGCTTTGCGTTGCTCTGAATATTCAGCGCGGTTGTACACACCATGCACGCCACCGATGGTGTGGTTTAGCGCTTTTTCCACAACGTCAGATGCCCAACCCTTTTCGTGCAACAGGGTAGATGCCGTACGCCGCAAGTCGTGGATGGTGAAGGCTGGAATCTCCTGCCCTTGCAATGCGACCTTGAACGCCTTGTTCAGTGCGTTATGTGCGAACGGCTTGGTCAGAGAGCCGCGTCCAGGCAGGACCCATTCGCTGTTTCCGTGGAACCCTCGTTATTTACCGATGCAGAAGCTGGAGAAAATGCGCCCCAGCAGATCGTCGGAGGTGAATTCGCCGGTGATTTCGCTCAGCGCCTGCTGCGCCAGCCGCAGCTCTTCGGCCAGCAGCTCGCCCGCGTAAGCGCTTACTAACTGTTCTTTGCCCTGTACCAGATGCTGTGCCGCCTGTTCCAGCGCCTGCAGGTGGCGGCGGCGCGCCAGGAAGCCGCCCTCCATGTTGCTGGTGAAGCCCATGCTCTGCTTCAGGTGGTCGCGCAACAGGTCGATGCCTTCGCCGGTGCGCGCCGACAGGCGAATAAGTGAGTGGCCATTCACTTCCGTCATGCCCAGCGTCTCGCCGGTGATGTCGGCCTTATTGCGCACCACGGTGATCGGCAAGCGCTGCGGCAGCCGCGCCATAAACTCCGGCCAGATCTCCGCCGGCTCGGTGGCGGCGGTGGTGGTGCCGTCGACCATAAACAGCACTCTGTCGGCCTGTTCGATCTCGTTCCAGGCGCGTTCGATGCCGATACGCTCAACTTCGTCGCTGGCGTCGCGCAGGCCGGCGGTGTCGATAATGTGCAGCGGCATGCCGTCGATATGAATATGTTCGCGCAGCACGTCGCGGGTAGTACCGGCGATATCGGTGACAATCGCCGCCTCTCGGCCGGCTAACGCATTGAGCAGGCTTGATTTTCCGGCGTTCGGTCGCCCGGCGATCACCACTTTCATGCCTTCGCGCAGCAGGCTGCCCTGGCGCGCTTCGCCGCGCACGCTGTCCAGATCGGCCATCACGCCGTTGAGCTGCGCCTCGATTTTACCGTCCGACAGGAAGTCGATTTCCTCGTCCGGGAAGTCGATCGCAGCCTCCACATAGATTCGCAGGTGAGTAAGTGCTTCCACAAGCTGGTGGATACGGGTGGAAAATGCCCCCTGCAGCGAGTTCATCGCCGAGCGCGCCGCCTGCTCGGAGCTGGCGTCGATCAGATCGGCTATTGCCTCCGCCTGCGCCAGATCGAGCTTGTCGTTGAGGAAGGCGCGCTCGGAGAACTCGCCGGGCCGCGCGATGCGCACGCCGGGCAACGCCAGCACGCGCTTCAACAGCAGATCGAGGATCACCGGCCCGCCGTGGCCCTGCAGCTCCAGCACGTCTTCGCCGGTAAACGAATTCGGGCCCGGGAACCACAGCGCGATGCCCTGATCGAGCGTGGCGCCCGCGGCGTCGCGGAACGGCAGATAGTCCGCGTAGCGCGGCTTCGGCAGCTTGCCGAGCAGCGCCTGAGCGACGTCTTTGGCGCCGTGGCCGGAAATGCGCAAAATGCCGACCCCGCCGCGTCCCGGCGGGGTGGCTTGGGCTACGATGGTATCGGTAGTGCTCATAACGGTTCTCTCTGACGATTCAATATGCAAAAAGGCGGTCTAATGACCGCCTCTTGGTGTTACTGCAAGGGTCCGGCGCGCCGAACCCCTACAATACGCTTAGGTTTTTTTCTTGTCGCGGCTGTGCAGGCCACGTTTTTCCAGGCCGCGATAGATCAGCTGCTGCTGGAGGATGGTCACCAGGTTACTGACGATGTAGTACAGCACCAGACCGGACGGGAACCACAGGAAGAACACGGTGAAGATCACCGGCATGAAGGTCATGATTTTCTGCTGCATCGGGTCAGTCACGGTGGTCGGCGACATCTTCTGGATGAAGAACATCGTCACGCCCATCAGGATTGGCAGGATGTAGTACGGGTCCTGCGCCGACAGGTCGTGGATCCACAGGGCGAACGGCGCATGGCGCAGCTCGACCGAGCCCATCAGCATGTAGTACAGCGCCAGGAAGATGGGCATCTGAATGATCAGCGGCAGGCAGCCGCCCAGCGGGTTCACTTTCTCCGACTTGTACAGCGCCATCATTTCCTGGCTCATGCGCTGTTTGTCGTCACCGATACGCTCGCGCATCGCCTGCAATTTTGGCTGCAGCATGCGCATTTTCGCCATCGAGGTGTACTGCGCCTTGGTCAGCGGGTACATGATGCCGCGCACGATGAAGGTGATGATGATGATGGAGAAGCCCCAGTTACCGATAAAGCCGTGGATGAACTTCAACAGTTTGAACAGCGGCTGGGAGATGAACCACAGCCAACCGTAGTCCACGGTCAGGTCCAGATGCGGCGCCAGCTGGGCCATCTGATCCTGCAGCTCCGGGCCGACCCACAGGGTGGCGTTCAGCTGCTGCTGCGCGCCGGGCTGCACCACGACCGGCGTAGATTTGAAGCCGATGGTGGACAGGTTGTCGCCCGGTTTGGCGGTGTAGAAGGTGTTGCTGCCCTGAGTCGCCGGCACCCATGCGGTGGCGAAATACTGTTGCAGCATGGCAACCCAACCGCCCTGAGTGGTGACGTTCAGGTTTTCGTCCTTGTCGAACGCATACTTCTGGTATTTGTCTTCGCTGGAAGAGTACGCCGCGCCGCGGAAGGTGTGCAGGGCGAAGTTGTTGCTGCCGGTGTCGCGGTGCTTAGGCAGCTCGGTGGTCTGCTTCAGCTGGCCGAACAGGGTCAGTTCCAGCGGAGTGGCGCTCTTGTTGTCGATGCTGTAATCAACGGCGACCGCGTAATGGTTGCGCTTGAGCACGAAAGTCTTGGTGTAGGTTGCGCCGTCTTTACCGGTGAAGGTCAGCGGAATGCGCAGCTCGTCCTGGCCTTCCGGCAGGGTGTAGCTGTCCTGCGCCGCCTGGAACAGAGGACGTTCGCCGTTTGCCGGGTTATCCGGGCCGTTTCTGCCGGTCAGGCCGCTTTGCGCCTGATAGACAAATGACGGGGTGGTTTCCAGCAGCTGGAATGGAGTCGATGAACCCAGGGTATCCGGGTAGGCCAACAGTTTGGCCTGCTCGATATCGCCACCACGGGTGTTGATGGTCAGCGACAGCACGTCGGTGTTAACGGTAATCAGTTTACCCTGGCCACTGGCTGGCACAGCCTGGCTGGCGGCATCACCGGTAGCGGCGTTCGAAGTCTGTTGCGTGGTCTGTGCGGCCGGCTGCGGAGCGTTGTCCGTTTGCCATGCCTGCCAGATCATGAAAGACACGAACAGCAGAGCGATGAGGAGAAGATTGCGTTGCGAATCCATCGTTAGTGTTCTCTGTTATCGTCGGTTTTCGGCGGCACGGGATCATCGCCACCTGGGTTCAAGGGGTGGCATTTTAATACGCGTTTCAATGCTAACCAACTGCCTTTTATCATGCCAAACCTGCTTAATGCCTCAATTGCGTAATGAGAGCATGTCGGCTGGAAGCGACAACGAGGCCCAAGCAGCGGACTGATGACGAGCTGGTAGGCTCGCACCAGCCCGATCAGGATGCGGGAGCCTGGCGACAGTGGCGACGCCATAATTTTTCCAAAGCTTCCGTCAGCGCGCGGTTATCCAAATCCGCTATCCCTTTTTTGGCCACCACGACAAAATCCATCGCCGGTAACTCGTGCTGACGCAGGCGGAAGCTTTCGCGGGTTAGGCGTTTGATCCGGTTGCGTTCATGCGCGCGTTTGACGTGTTTTTTGGCGACGGTAAGACCGATGCGGGGATGCCCCAGCTGGTTCAGGCGGCCGAGGATGGTGATTTGCGGCGTGCCAGCCCGTTGTGGCTGCTGGAAGACGAAAGTGAAATGAGTGGGAGTTAACAAACGTAACTCCCTGGGAAAAGCGAGCTTAACCACTCAGTGGGTTAGCTTTTATTACTTAGAAACAGTCAGACGAGAACGGCCTTTCGCACGACGGCGGGCCAGAACTTGACGACCATTTTTGGTGGCCATACGAGCACGGAAACCGTGGCTACGGTTGCGCTTCAGTACGGACGGTTGGAAAGTGCGTTTCATAGCGATTTCTACCTAAACTTAAAATAATTACTGATCAGTAAACGCGTTTGGCTACTCGGCGTGAAGATGACCGACGCCTCAATCGCAATACATAAAGAGGCGGGATTGTAATAATTGTACAGTCCTGAGTCAATTCACATTGCGCTAGCCTACCTGGTTGTCTGCCAATACGGAGTAAAATCCGGTTTTGGCCCGTGGTCACCGCAGAATCCTGTCTGGCCAATGACGCACCGTTAAGGAACCAGGTATCACACGTAGGGCGAAGATTATACGGACTCGGGGTGAAATCGCAAGGATCCCGGCGAGATCCTTTGCTTTATCGCGCAGGATCCTCCGTGGATAACAGGGTATAACCGGTTGACAATGTAAAAATCACGGCGCAGCGGCCGGGATCTCGCCTGTAATTCGGCGGCGGCGGCGAAAAGATCGCCGCCCGCCGCGGCCTGTGGATAAAATGGATCTAATCTGTGAGGAAGGGGAGGATCTCTTGCGCGGATTGCGCTATGATCCGTCATTCCGATCGCGATCTCTCAAGCGGGGATCCTGAGGGACATAAACCGTGAAAGGCGGTTCGCATCCCCCACAGGCAAACAGCCGATGCCGGGTATGTGTCAAAAATCATGAGTCATAAAAAAGTAGCCTGATTCTTTTCTTTATTGATCTTGTTCGAGTGGAGTCCGCCGTGTCACTTTCGCTTTGGCAGCAGTGTCTTGCCCGATTGCAGGATGAGTTACCTGCCACAGAATTTAGT